>DASRJP010000110.1:0-9190 GCA_035649415.1 Pirellulaceae bacterium
AGGTCGGAAGCCAGGAATCGAGCGATCAAAAACTGTCTCCTGTCTCCCGTCCCCTGTCTCCTGGGTCCTTCCACTCTCGCGGCCACTTCTTCGCCGCGGCGGCCGAGGCCATGCGGCGGATCCTGGTCGATGCCGCCCGGCGGAAGCAGTGCCAGCGGCACGGCGGCGGCAGGCAGCGTCAGAACTTGCTCAACGAGGACGCGCCGGGGCTGCCCATTAGCGACGAACTGCTCGACCTGGACGCCGCGCTGACGAAAATGGCGGCGGTGGATGCCCAGGCGGCGGCCATCGTGCAGCTGCGGGTGTTTGCCGGAATGACCGTGGAGGAGGCCGCCGCCGCCCAGGGTGTTTCCCCGCGAACGGCCAAGCGCGCCTGGGCCTATGCCCGCGCGTGGCTGGGGCGTGAGCTGGCAGGATACGGGCAAGCAAGCACCTGACGCCAGATTTACTGGTAAATTGTTGGCCCGCTCTTCCGGCCGATCTCGCATTACGATCTACCGCACCCTGCCTTAGTGGGAGCGTCTCCATGGCCAGCCCGTCTGATCGCGAGAAGTCGATTTTTCTGGAGGCGGCAGAAATCGCCCCCCAGGTAGAGCGCGGCGCCTATCTCGATCGGGCGTGCGGCAATGACCTGGAACTGCGTGCCCAAGTCGCGGCCCTGCTGGCAGCCCATGAGCGTCGCCAGCCGCTGCTCGACGTGACGGAGGACCAGCGCCACTTCGAACCACTAGGCACGCAGATCGGGCCATACAAACTGCTCCAGCAGATCGGCGAGGGGGGGATGGGAGTGGTCTACATGGCCGAGCAGGAGCAGCCGGTCCGCCGCAAGGTGGCGCTCAAGGTGATCAAGCCCGGCATGGACACGCGCGAGGTCGTCGCACGCTTCGAGGCCGAGCGACAGGCCCTGGCGATCATGGATCATCCCAACATCGCCAAGGTGCTCGACGGCGGCGCGACCCCCTCGGGCCGGCCTTACTTCGTGATGGAGCTGGTCAAGGGCGCGCCGATCACCGACTACTGCGACCAGCATCACCTCACGCCCCGGCAGCGGCTGGAGCTGTTTGTGCCCGTATGCCAGGCGATCCAACACGCGCATCAGAAGGGGATCATTCACCGCGATCTCAAGCCGTCCAACGTGTTGGTCGCGCTGTACGACAGCCAGCCGGTGCCGAAGGTCATCGACTTCGGGGTGGCCAAGGCGGCCGGGCAGCCGCTGACCGAGCAGACGCTGGTCACCGGGTTCGGCGCCATCGTCGGGACGCCGGAATACATGTCGCCGGAGCAGGCGGGGATCAACCAGCTCGATATCGACACCCGTAGCGACATTTACTCGCTGGGTGTGCTGCTCTACGAGCTCTTGGCCGGCAGCCCGCCGTTCAGCCGCAAGGAACTGGAAAAGGCCGGCATGCTGGAGATGCTCCGCGTCATCCGCGAACAGGAGCCATCAAAGCCGAGCACCAAGCTGAGCACGGCGGAGGGCCTGCCGACTCTGGCTGCCAACCGCGGCACCGAGCCGGCCCGTCTGACGAAGCTCGTCCGCGGCGAGCTGGACTGGATTGTGATGAAGGCCCTCGAAAAGGACCGCAACCGACGTTACGAGACGGCCAACGGGTTTGCGATGGACGTGCAGCGGTATCTGGCCGACGAGCCGGTACAGGCGTGTCCGCCGTCGGCGGGGTATCGGCTGCGGAAGTTCGTGCGGAGGAACAAGCGGGCGTTGTTGACAATGGCCGTGGTCGCAATCGCAGTCCTACTGGCCGCGGGGAGCGTGGGTTGGGCTGTGCGCGATCGGAAAACCCGAGAACAAGACGCAGCCCGCGACCGCGCAGCACGGCAGATGGTCTTGAAACGCGAGGTCGATGGCGCCTTGAAGGAAAGCGAGAGCGCCTACGGGCGCGACAAATTGCCTGAAGCGCTGGAAGCCGTTAAGCGGGCCGAGGGGCTGCTGGCGGGCGGCGACGCTTCACCAGAACTGGAACAGCGCGTTAGGCGGTTGCGATCCGACCTGGAAATGGTGGCGCAACTAGAAGAAGCGAATCTGGCATTGTCCGGGGTCAAGGACGATCGGTTCGACTTCTCCCAGGCCGATCAACTCTATGCCAAGGCCTTCCGTGACTACGGTATCGATCCAGACCGGCTCGAACCCGACGAGGCGGCCGAATTCATCCGCCACCGCAGTATCCGAGTTCCGCTCGCGACCGCGTTGGATGGGTGGGCGCGCGTGCGGCGGTTTGATCTGCGCATGAAACCAGCACAGTGGATGCGCCTCCTCGAGGTCAGCCAGCGCGCGGACCCCGACCCGTGGCGCAACGAGCTTCGCGAAGCCTGGATGCTGAACGACCGCAAGGCTCTCCAGAAGCTGACGGGTTCCGAACAGCTGGTGTCTCAGCCGCCGATCTCGCTGGTCCTTCTCGGCGATGCCCTGGAAAGTCTGGGAGCCAAGCAAGAAACGCTTGATCTCTTGCGAAGGGCCCGCGGCGTCTACCCGGCAGACTTCTGGATCAACCACCAGCTCGGCTTATACAGCCTGAAGAGCCAGCGCTGGGACGATGCCGTGCGCTTCCTTACCGCCGCGCAGTCGATCCGGCCGCAAAGCCCGGGCGTGCATGTGAATCTCGGCGTGGCCCTGAAGGGGAAGGGGGAACGCGAGGAAGCGAAGTCAGCCTACCGCCGGGCCATCCAACTCAAGCCGGACTACGCGATGGCCTACTCCAACCTCGGCGGTACCCTTCGCGTGGACGGCGAGCTGGATAAGGCCGTCGTCGCGCTGAAGGAGGCCCTGCGGCACAAGCCAAAGGACGCCAACACCTTCGTCCTGCTCGGTGCCGCGCTGCATCAACGCTGGCGGCTCGACGAGTCCATCGCCGCGTACGAGGAGGCCGTCCGTATCCAGCCGAACCACTACTGGGCCTGGAATCACCTAGGCAATCCCCTGCGCGACAACGGTCAGCTCGACGAGGCCATCGCCGCGTTTGAGAAGTCGATTCGAATTAAGTCGGACCTCGCTTCGCCGCACTTCAACCTGGCTGAAACGCTTTGGCTTAAGGATGATCGCGCAGCGGCCATCGCCACCGCAAGGAAAGGCCTGGATATGCCACAGTCCGACCTCGAAGCCAGGCCGTGCTCCAACTTGAGCTTGTGGCTTGCGGCGGAACCAGAGGCAAAGCACTTCGATCCGGAACTGGCAGTCCGGCTCGCCGAGCGCGCCGTGGCTACGGAGCCAAAGGTGGGGTATCACTGGACAAGACTGGGCGTCGCTCGCTATCGCGCCAAGGACTGGACAGCGGCTATCTCGGCCCTCGATAAGGCGGTTGAGATATACGGTGTCGATACGACGCAAGAGTGGTTCTTCTTGGCCATGGCTCATTGGCAGCTGGGCGACAAGGTCAGGGGTCGCCAGGCCTTTGTCCAGGCCGTCCGGTCCGTGGAGAAAGCTCAGCAGCAGGAGTGGCTGAAAAGGAACAAAGTCCACGCCGACAACCTGAGGTTGTTTCGCGCCGAAGCTGAGAAACTGTTCGGACCCGACGAAGTACAGGCAGCCCTCGACAGGTCCAAGACTGTCGTGGAGGACGCCCGACTGCACGCGCGCGCGAGGCAATGGGCTGAAGCCGTGCCTCTGTACAAGGAAGCTCAGGAATGGCAGCCTCACGATGACGCCCTTTGGTTCGAGCATGCGCTCGTGCTGTTGCTGAGCGGCGACGAGGAGTCATTTCGAAAGTTCCGCGCCGAAGTGCTGAAGCGAGCTGAGCTGAGGCCCCACTTCAAGGCGCGGCTCCCCGGCTTGGCTCCCGTGGACGTCGCAGAAGCCGAGAAGGCGGCCGATCTCGCAGAAAAGTTGCTCGCCGCCAACCCCCACATGATTACCTCCAACAATGCCGGAGTGGCCTGCTACCGGGCTGGCCAGTTTGGGGCGGCGGTTAAGCACTTTCACCACTCCCTGGAACTGGGCAGTGGCTCTCCGCGGGTCATGAATTTTGCTGGACTGGCGCTGGCGTATCAGGGTCTCGGCCAAACCGCGGAGGCCAAACAATGGCTAGCTAAGGCCGTTGCCTACGATCGTGATGTTGGTGACGGCGACAAGATGCACATTCACCACTGGTTATCGTTCCAAGTACTGCTCCGCGAGGCGGAACAGGTGGTTGGCGGGAACGAGCGGGGGGAATTGAAGGAATCAAAGTGACGCAGGTCACTTGACCGTAGAAGCAAACAAAGCGGCCGGTGAGTCCAAGCGGCCAAGCAAGCACTCACCGGCCAGGCATCTCCCGAGCGCTTGGTCTGCGCGCCCGGGGCGATGGCCTTTTTATTGTATCGCAGACCAAAAGGAGTGCGACAATGAAACGCCGTAGAATCCTGATCTCGCTCGGAGTCCTCACGCTGACGGCAATAGCAGGCGCCCTCTGGGCTGATGTGCGCCTGCTGATTCCAGTGGACATTGAGCCACCCTTCTACACGAGCGGAGCAGGGCCCTCGTTGGCTCCCGACGGATCGATCTTCGCCGTCCACGATGACCAGTGGGCGGCAATCCCGTTCATTCGTCCTCCGGAGTGCGTCCCGCCGGATTTCAATCTGCTGACAACCTTCGATCCAGCGGCGCTGGATTGTCCGTTGCTAGTGGACGGATTCACGATCTGGAAGGACCTGTCGGATCCTGCTCCGAAAGCGAGCCAGCTCGACGGCTTGGGCGAAGTGCCCGTCTGGTTCGTGAGCTGGCCTGAACTCCAGACCACGATGGCGGATGGAGAGCTGACCATTCTGGAGCTCGCGTCGATGGAGTCGCTCCAAGTCGGCTCAGCCGAATTCTATCGCGAGCAAAATCATATTTTCGGCGTCCACCCGGTCAGTCACTTGACGATTGCGGCGCACGGATCGCTTGAAGATGGACGGTCGTTCCAGTTGCAGGCCGTCGAGGTCGACTTTGAACTCGTGAACGTACAGATCGCGCTGGAGTGAATTTGCCTGGTCGTTGGCTCCCCTCAAACTGGCAGTGGTGAGGGGAGCATTTTTGCCTCGCCCGGCGCAGCCCAAATTGGCGCTGCAAATGCCGAGGGACCCTTCTCCACCGTCGCATTCACAAGCTTGACCGCTCGCATGAAAGGAACAAATCATGTATCTGGCAAACCTGTTTGGAAAGCGCAAGTCGTATCAACAAAACTCACGCCGAAGCCGCTACAAGCGGGCAACTCCCCGAAAGTTGCAGCTCGAAGGCCTGGAAGATCGTTGCGTGCTGAGCTACGCGATCACGGACCTCGGCACACTGCCGGGTTTTGAGTCAAGCTCTGCCGAGGACATCAATTCAGATGGCCAGGTGGTCGGCTCCACCTACGATTTGGACACGAATACCTACCACGCCTTCCTCTGGGACAAGAGTGCCGGCATGATCGATCTCGGCACGCTCGGCGGCGCTTACAGTCGGGCTTCGGCCATCAACGACTTGGGCCAGGTCGCCGGGACGGCCTCCTCTGCCACGTGGCTCGAACACGCTTTTCTCATCAACCCGGAAGACAGCAACAGCGACGGCAAGCCGGATCGCTGGTTCCGCGACGACGACCTCGATCACCGGAACGACTTGATGATCGACCTGGGCGCACTCTTGGGCAGCTCAAGCGAAGCCTTGAGCATCAACAACCTGGGCCAGGTGATCGGCAACTCCGGAGGCGCCCCCTTCCTCTGGCAAGACGGCGTGATGACGGAACTTGGCGTGCTCAGCGCCTACGGCAGCAACGGCGTGTGGGCGAACGTCGTGGGCGGGTTCTTCGTCTCCGACATCAACAACTCCGGTGAGGTCGTCGGCCAGGCGACGTTCGAGTACTTCAACTACTACTGGACCGGGGACGACTACCGCACGGAGGCGGCCTTGTGGCAAAACGGCGTGTTGTCTTCGCTGGGCAGTCTCAACGGCCGCTATTCTGTTGCCGCTGCCATCAACGATGCCCGGCAGGTGGCAGGCACCGCCTCCTACGGCTACGGCGACCAGGTCTGCTATTACTACGGCGGCGGCGGCGATGACAGCAGCGGTGGGGGATGGTCGTGGTGCGACGACTTCCCTTACTGGGTCGATCGGGCTTTCCTGGGCTCGACCATGCTCAGCATGGCAGGCCTGCCGATTGACGCTGCCTCCTATGCCTACGACGTGAACAACGCCGGCCAGGTCGTGGGCCTCGTGGCCCCTGTGGGCGGGAGCGCTGTGAGCGTGCTTTGGCAAGGAGACGCGAGAATCGCGCTGCCCGTGGCATCGGCAGTCGCGATCAATGAGTCTGGACAGATCGTGGGTCGGGGGGCTGGTCACGCGCTCCTGCTGACCCCTACGACACCGCCGCCGACGCTGACCATCACCGATGTCTCTGGGATGGAAGGTAATTCCGGCACGATCGCCTTCGTCTTCAGCGTGACGCTCTCGGCCGCCTACGATCAGGCTGTGACGGTGGACTTCGCGACACAGGGCGGCGGGGCCGCCACGACCGGCAGCGACTACGAGGCCACTGGCGGAACGCTGATCTTTGCACCTGGCGAGACGACCAAGACCATCACGGTAAGGGTAATCGGCGACCGTTTGGCCGAATCCAGCGAGTCGTTCTTCGTCAACGTCACGACGGGCGACGCGTTCGTTGCCGATGGTCAGGGCGCAGGCACCATCCTGGACGATGAGCCGCGTATCAGCATCAGTGACGTGACCAGAACCGAGGGCAAGCCAGGCAAGATCTCCCTCTTCACCTTCACAGTCACGCTCTCGGCCGCCTACGATCAGCCGGTGACATTGTCATTCCGCACGGTGGACGGCACCGCCACGACGACCGGTGGCGACTACGTCGCCAAGACCGGCACGCTGACCTTCGCCCCTGGCGAGACGATCAAGACGATCTCTATCCAAGTCAAGGGAGATAGCAAAAAGGAGGCCGACGAGACGTTCTACCTCGAGCTGTCCGGGCTCAGCAGCAATGCCCAGTTCACCAAGAGCCGCGGCCTCGGCGCGATCCTCAACGACGATTGAGGCAAGTTGTTGCACGTCGCTCCGGCTGCGGTTAACTTCGCTGCCATGAGCGAGGTGACACGCATCCTGTCGCAGATCGAATCCGGCGATCCGGCCGCGGCCGAGCAGCTTCTGCCGCTGGTCTATGACGAGCTGCGGAAGCTGGCGGCGGCAAAGCTAGCGCACGAGAAGCCGGGGCAGACGCTCCAGGCGACGGCACTGGTGCATGAGGTGTATTTGCGCCTGGTGGGAGAAGTCAAGGGGACAGGAAACAGGGAACAGGGAACAAAGGTCGGAGGCCAGGAATCGAGCGATCAAAAACTGTCTCCTGTCCCCTGTCCACTGTCTCCTGGCTCCTTCCACTCCCGCGGTCATTTCTTCGCCGCGGCGGCCGAAGCCATGCGGCGGATTCTGATCAACCGCGCACGCGACCGCGGTCGGCTGAAACGAGGTGGTCAGCGACAAAGGATCGACCTGGAACAGATCGAGATCGCTCTCGACACACCCGATGAGGACCTGCTGGCCCTGGACGAGGCTTTGGCACAGCTTGAAGGGGAAGACGCCGATGCCGCCAAACTGGTCAAGCTCCGCTTCTTTGCCGGCCTGACGCTGGGCCAGGCCGCCGAGTCCCTCGGCATTCCTCGCCGCACGGCCGATCGGCAGTGGGCGTATGCCCGCGCCTGGCTCTACGATCGCCTGGCCGCCGAAAAGTAGTCGCTTCTTTGACTCTTTTTCGCCAGAATGTCCAGATTCCTGGCGCACCAGTGCGCCAAACGGGGCATTGAAGACTGGAACAACTTCGCTGCACAACTGCGATGAACGCAAAAACCCCGGACGCAAAAGAGCTTTTCCTGGCTGCACTCGAGAAGGAGTCGCAGGATGAAAGAGATCGCTTCCTGAGCGAGGTCTGCGGCGCCGATGTCGAGCTGCGAGAGCGGGTCGATCGGCTACTGAGCGCCCATCTGCGGATGGGAGATTTCTTGGGCGGCGACGAACCAACGGCGGTGACGATCGAGCAGCCGTCGCTGCGATTTCTGACTGCGTCCGACAAAGCAGGCTCGCTCGGTCGGCTAGGACACTACGAGATCTTGGAGATCGTGGGGACCGGGGGCATGGGAGTCGTGCTGAAAGGCTTCGATGAAAAACTTCAGCGAATCGTGGCGATCAAGGTGATGGCCGAGTCGCTCGCCGCCTCTCCAACGGCGCGCCGGCGATTCATCCGCGAGGCACAAGCCTGCGCCGCCATACGCGACGAGCACGTCATCGGAATTCATGCGGTGGAACAGGAGCATCAGCCGCCGTTCCTGGTGATGGATTACATCAGCGGTCAGTCGCTCCAGCAGCGGATCGACCGCGCCGCGCCGCTCTCGGTTGCCGAGATCCTCCGGATCGGGATGCAAACCGCGGCCGGGCTGGCGGCCGCCCACGCGCAGGGTTTGATTCACCGCGACGTGAAGCCGGCCAACATCTTGCTGGAAAACGGAGTGCAGCGGGTGAAGATCACGGACTTTGGGTTGGCCCGTCTGGTCGATGACGCCAGCGTCACCCAAAGCGGCGTAGTCGCCGGCTCGCCGCAGTACATGTCCCCCGAGCAGGCCCGCGGCGAAGCGATTGATCATCGCTCCGACTTGTTCAGCCTGGGGTGCGTCTTGTACGCCATGTGTACCGGTCAGTCGCCTTTCCGGGGCAGCAGCACGGTGGCCGTCCTGCGGCGCGTCGTTGATGAGGCTCCGCGGCCGATCCGGGAGGTCAATTCGGAGATTCCCGACTGGTTGGTAGCGGTGATCGAAAAACTTCTGGCCAAGCAGCCGGCAGAGCGCCTTCAGTCCGCCAGCGAGGTGGCTGAGCTGCTCGGCAAGAGTCTGGCCCGGCTGCAGCAACCGGTCGCAGAACCGACCGTCGTCACTGCACCGGCACGTCCTCACGGGCGATCGCGGCGAATGCTGGCGGCGCTGGCGGCGCTGCTCCTGGTGATGGTTGCGGGATTGGCCGTGACCGAGAGCACCGGCATGACGCAGTTAGCGGCAACCCTCTTTCGCCGCGCGGCCGGCGACAATTCCGAGGCTAGTGGCCACAGCCCTGACGGTAGCGCGTCCCTAAACGATCATCTGCCCAAGACTCAAACGGCTGGGGAAATTCCGGCGCTGACGCCGACCGCCGACGACGCGGCGCATCCCTTCGTCGTCATGGGCGGCGAAGCAACGATGAAGCGATCGTTTGCCA
>DASRJP010000111.1:0-2519 GCA_035649415.1 Pirellulaceae bacterium
CGACGCGGCAGAACGCCAACGTTTCGGATGCCGCGCCGCCAGTTGCCTGGACACATTTGCCGCTCAGTGCCGCCGCCCAGGGCTAAAAGGAGACCGCTGGTGAATTCTTTCCGCTGTTTTTTGGCTGAACGGGACGATCAGGGGCGGCTTCGGCGACAGGTCACCGTCTTGCCGATGGATCGACTTCCGCCGGGAGATGTCACCATTCGCGTGCAGTTCTCCTCGCTGAATTACAAGGACGCGCTGGCAGCCGAAGCGCATCTCGGCGTGGTCCGCAAGCTGCCCCACGTGCCGGGAATCGACGCTGCCGGCACTGTCGAATCGGATGCCAGCGGCCGGTATCGAGCCGGTCAGGAAGTGATCGTGACGAGCTATGGGCTGGGGGCGGAGCAGTGGGGGGGCTGGGCGGAGGTGATTCGCGTCCCGGCCGAGTGGATTGTGCCGCGGCCGGCCGGATTGACCCTCCACGAGGCGATGATCCTGGGCACTGCGGGTTTCACCGCGGCTCAGTGCGTCCAGGCGGTGCTGACCAACGGGCTGTCGCCCCAGGCGGGTGAGATCATCGTCACGGGCGCAACCGGCGGGGTCGGATGTCTAGCCGTGATGATCCTGGCGCAGCTTGGGTTTTCGGTAGTTGCCGTGACTGGAAAGCCGGACCTAGAATCGCGTCTCAAGTCGTGGGGTGCAGCACGCGTCATCGGGCGGCAGGAGGCGATCAGTGAAAGCTCCAAACCGCTTTTGACCGGCAAATGGGCTGGCGGCATCGATAGTGTCGGCGGCCAGACGCTCGCAACCGTCATTCGCGAGACGAAGCAGTACGGCGTTGTGTCCGCGTGCGGCCTCGTCGGCGGGACCGATCTGCCGCTCACCGTGCACCCGTTCATTTTGCGGGGCGTAATCCTGGCAGGGATCAGCTCGCAGTCGCTGCCGGCCGATCGCCGGCAGGAATTCTGGAGCAAGCTCGCCGGCCCTTGGAAACCGCGGCATTTGAAAGACGTTGATACAACGATTGGCCTTGAGGAGCTGGAAGACGCCGTGCAGCGGATTCTCCAGGGGCAGGTCGTGGGGCGGACGGTGGTGAAGTTGGCATAGGAAAGGTTTTCAACCTGTCCAATTTTGGGTGGCTCCTTTACACTCCGCGGGCCCACTCCTTTCGATCCCGCGATTTTGCTAGCAGCCGCCATGTACCTTTCGATCGTCATCCCCGTTTGCGACGAAGTGGAAAACGTCCCCATCCTCTACGGCCAGCTCGTGCACGTGCTGGGGGACGTCAAGCAGCCGTGGGAGCTGCTGTTCATCGACGACGGCTCGACCGACGGCACTCTCGCCAAGCTGGCCGAGCTGGCAGCGGCGGACGAGCGCGTGAAAGTCGTCGAGCTGCGGCGCAACTTCGGGCAGACGGCGGCGATGCACGCGGGGCTGCAGTTGGCGTCGGGCGAGATCATTGTCACGCTCGACGGCGATTTGCAGAACGATCCGGCCGATATCCCGCTGATGATCGCCAAGATCGAAGAGGGATATGACCTGGTTCACGGTTGGCGGAAGAACCGGCAGGACGCCTGGCACCGGACGTTGCCATCGCGGATTGCCAACTGGCTGATTTCGAAATCGTGCCGGTTCCCGATCCACGACCTCGGCTGTACGCTCAAGGCCATTCGCCGCGAGATCGCGCAGGAGCTGGAGCTGTACGGCGAAATGCACCGCTTCATTCCGATCCTGGCCCATCAGCGCGGCGCTCGCTGCATCGAGGTCGTTACGCGGCATCGCCCGCGGCGGTTTGGCCGGACCAAGTACGGCCTGTCGCGAACCGTGCGGGTGCTTTTGGACTTGATCACGGTCAAGTACATGCTCGACTACTTTGCCAGCCCGATGAAGCTCTTCGGCCGCATCGGCCTAGCCTGCGGCACACTCGGCGTGCTCGCCGGCCTGGCCACGGTCGGCATGAAGCTGGCCGCCGGCATCGACATGACCGGCAATCCGCTGATGCTGCTGACGGTTCTGTCGCTGATCGGCAGCGTGCAGTTCCTCAGCCTGGGGCTGCTTGGCGAAGTGAACGCCCGAATTTACTACGCGGCGCAGCCGAAGCAGAACTATGCGATTCGCAGACTGGTGAATTTTGGCGGACATCGCGGCGATGAAAGGCCGGCGACGGTTGCTGCCCAAAGTCCGCGCAAGGCGGCATAATGACTCCCCAAGGAGTTCCGCCTCATGTCTGAGCCAGAGCTTCTCCTGGTAGCGCGCCGCTACCGCGTCGTCCGCGAGACGTACTGCACTTCCAGCGGCGCGATCAAAACTGGCGAGATCATCCGCCATCCGGGGGCGGTGGTCATTGTGCCGCTCTTGGACGATGGCCGCGTCTGTTTGATCCGCAACTATCGAATCTCGGTGAAGCAAACGCTGATCGAGCTACCGGCCGGGACGCTCGAGCCGCCGGAACCGCCGCTGGCCTGCGCCCAGCGCGAGCTGATCGAGGAGACCGGCTACCGCGCCAGCCGCATCGAGCAGGTCCACGCGTTTTA
>DASRJP010000112.1:0-32185 GCA_035649415.1 Pirellulaceae bacterium
CGCGGCACTTCGCCAAGGTCAGTTACCGATTCTTCATCCTCGGATCGAGCGCATCCCGCAGGCCGTCCCCGAGGAAATTCAGGGCAAACAGCGTCCCCGCCAGCGCCAAACCGGGAAAGAGGACCAGCCACCAGTGAATGCCGATGGGCGTGATGACCTTCAGCCCCTCCATCATCAAGAGGCCCCAGGAGACGTCCGGCGGCTGCACCCCAAGACCCAGGAACGACAGAAACGACTCAAACAGCATCACGCTGGGAATCGTCAGCGTCAGATAGACTACCACGATTCCCAGGACGTTGGGGATCAAGTGGCGAAAGACGATCCGCGGCGTGCTGGCGCCGATGGTGCGGGCCGCATCGACGAACTGCTCGTTCTTGAGAGAAATGATCTGCCCACGGACGACGCGGGCCATGGTCAGCCAGTAAAACGCGCCGATCACGAAGTAGAAGATCACGATCTGGTTGATGCCCCAGGCTTCCAGCCCCCCTTTGATCGAGTCTTCGCTGAGGATCATGATCAAAAAGATCACCACGAAGATGAACGGAATCGAGTAGAGGATGTCGACGATTCGCATCATGGCGGCATCCACGACGCCGCCGAGATAGCCGGAGACCGCGCCGTAGGATACGCCGATCGCCAGCGAGACCAGCGTCGCAACGACGCCGACGATGATCGACACCCTCGCGCCCCACAGGATGCGGGCCAGCACATCCCGGCCCAGCTCGTCCCGGCCGCAGAGCGAGGGAATCGACCAGCGGCCAAAGATCCCTAGCCGCGCTCGAAGCAGCCCGCTGGTCACCGGCCCGGCGTTATTCCAAAGCTGGTCGATGGGGTCGGAGCTCAATCGGGCCGGCTCGAGGTTGGGGGGCTGGTACTTGTGCTGCGAGTCCGCCACCTGGTACCCGGGCGATTGCAGCGGCAAGAGCGGCGTGAAAAAAGCGAGCAGTGCCAGCCCCGCCAGATAATAGAGCGAGCCCATCGCGGCCCAGTTCTTTTGCAGCCGACGCCAGGCGTCTTTCCACAGTGAAATGCCGCGAATTTGCGCGGCTTCGTCCAGCAGCGTTTCGTAGCGGGCTTTGGCGGCCGGTGGTGGTGATTCGACGGCGCTCATCGCTACTCCACCTTCACGCGGGGGTCGATGATCGCGTACGACAGATCGACGAGCGTGTTCATCACCAATAGCAGGAGCGTGTACACCACGACCATGCCCAGTGCCAGCGTGTAGTCGCGCTGAATGGCCGCATCGATGAAATGGCTCCCCATTCCAGGGATGTTGAAGATCCGCTCGAGCACCAGCGAACCGGTGAGAATTCCCGCCGTCGCCGGGCCCAGATACGACACCACGGGGAGGATACCGCCGCGCAGTGCGTGCTTGACGACGACCGTGCGTGGCGCGAGCCCCTTGGCGTAGGCCGTGCGGATGTAGTCCAGATTGAGCACTTCCAGCATGCCGGCTCGCGTCAGCCGGGCGATGTAAGCCGCGTAGGGGGCGGCGATGCACAGCGCGGGGAGGAACAACTGCTGCACCGATCCCCAACCGGCTGCCGGCACAAGCTGGAGCCAGAACACGAGCAGGATGATGGCCAGACTGGCCAGCACGAAATTGGGCACGGCAATACCGACCGTGGCCATGAGCATGAAGCTGAAGTCGAAAATCGAATTCCGCTTGACGGCGGAGATCACGCCGGCGGTCATGCCAAACAGCAAGGCCAGAACGAGCGCAATCACCCCCAGCGAGGCCGAGACCGGGAAGCCCTGCGCGATGACTTCGTTGACCGTGTAATCTTCCAGCCGCATGCTGGGACCGAAGTCGAGCCACAGTGCCGCGGAGGCCAGCGAGCGCAGGTATTGCAGCGGAATGGGCTCGTCCATGTGAAAGCGTGCTTCAAGCTGCCGTTGGACGGCGGGCTGCACCTTCTTCTCCGCGGAAAAGGGCCCGCCAGGAACGGCCCGCATCAGGAAGAACGAAAACGTGTAGACCGCCCACAGCGTCAGGATGATCCACCCCAACCGCTTGGCGGCGACCAGCAGCGCAGCGGCCAGCGGGTTCATGGTGCTGCTCCGCTAGCGCGCTTATCCACCCAGATCAGACTCAGCGGGTGGACATCCAGGGTATTGAGGAACCATCCCCGCACATGCGGCTTGACCAGATTCTTGGAAACCCGCCAATAGATCGGCACGATCGGGCACTCGTCGATGAGAATCTGCTCGGCATCGTGCAAAAGCTGCCGCCGCTTGGCGGGATCGACCTCCCGGCCTGCCTCTTCGATCAGCTTGTCGAAGCGGTCGTTCTTCCAGCCAGTCTGGTTCTGGCCGCTGGTGCTGGTCCACATGTCGAGGAACGTGTTGGGATCGGGATAATCGCCGACCCAGCCGGCGCGGCACACCATGTAATCCAGCTTGTCCTGCGAAGCCAGATACGTGTTCCATTCCAGGCTGCGCAGCCGGGTCTCGATTCCCAGGTGCTGCCGCCAGAGCTGCTGGACGCGCTCGGCAATCGTGCGATGCACGTCCAGGTCGTTGTACATGATTTCGATGACCGGCAGTCCCTGGCCGCCGGGATAGCCGGCTTCGGCCAGTAGCTCGCGTGCTTTTTGGGGATCGAACTCGCCGCCGCTGGGCGATTTGTAGTCCGGCAGCCCCGGGGGAACGACGGCGGTCGCCGGAACGTCCCCCGCCTGCGTCACGACTTCGCAGATGTTTTTCTTGTCGATCGCCAGATTGAGCGCCCGCCGGACCAGGGGTTTATCCAGCCCGGGCCGCGTGACGTTCATTCGGTAGAAATAGACGGTCAATTCCGGCGCGGTCTTGAATTCGTCGCCCAGCTTCTGCTTGATCGTCGGAATCATCGACGCCGGCACTTGCGTCCCCCAATCGACCTGGTTGTTCAAGAACATGTTCAGCGTCGTCGTCTCGGAGCGCACGACCAGGGCGTCGATCACGTTCAGCCGGACGCTATTCACATCCCAGTAAAGCGGGTTTTTGACGAAGCGGATGCGGTCGCGAATGCGGCGAATCTGCATCGTGAACGGGCCGTTGCAGACGAGGTTTTCCGGTTTGGTCCAGTTGGGGGAGCCATGATCCTCGACGCAGCGGCGATTGACGGGGAAATAGGGATAAAAGGCGACCAGCTCGTTGAAGTAGGGGGTCGGCGCCTTGAGAGTGACCACTAGCTTCTGGGGTGCTACCGGATCTTCTGAACTGACCGCTTTGACCCCAACCGTGGACTCAAAGTCGGGGAGCACGTGCAGCACCCGGTAAATATCTCCCTGGTACAGTGGCTGCGCCTTGGCCGGCTCTTTCGAGACCGCGACGAGTCCTCCCTCGGCATACGGATGCTTGGCGCGATCCCAGCCGGAGCGGCGGATCGTTTCCAGCCGCACAAAGTAAATCCATTGGTCCTTCCACTCGGCTTCGATCTTGCCCTTCGTCTCCTCGCTAGCACCGGCTGGAATCTTGGGAGGCGGCGGCTTGATGATCTTGGTGACCACGCCGCGGAGGATCGTCCCCCGCGGGAACGTCTGGAGTGGATACCGCCGAGTGGGCGTCTCCACTTCGACCTTCGCCCCCTCCTCCACGTCCGCCGTGTTGTATTCCTGGGCGCCTGCCAGGTAATAAAGCTGGTAGGCATATTTGCCCCCCGTCTCGGGATGGAGCGTCCGCCGCCACGACCAGGCGAAATCGTCGGCGGTCACCGGGTCGCCGTTGGACCACTGGGCGTCCTTGCGCATCGTGAAGGTATAGGTGCGGCCATCGGGTGAAACCTCGTAGCTGGCGGCCATTGCCGGTTGGGGCGTCATCGGCACATTTTCGTGAGGACCATATTTCTCTTGCCATCCGTCCGGGGGGAGGGACCGCAGGAGACCTTCAAACAGGGCATTGATCACCCGGTGCTCCGGCTGGCCCGTGGCTTTTGCCGGATCGGCCGTCTGAATTTCATTGCCGTTGTCGTACGTGAAGTCAGCCGGCGGCAGCCGCTCCATCGACAGTGCCCAGGCGAGTGCCGCTAGCCCCAGGCCGATGGCAAACCAGGGGAACAGTTTGCGGACAGGGTGGGACATGGGGCAGCGATCAGGGGTCAGGAGGCAGGAGGTCACGCGGGTAGTTGGTTCATCGTAAGGATTTCAACCAGCGCCAGCAACGCAATCCGATCGCCCAAGGGAGTTTGCCGAATTGGCGTCAAAATCGGTGTAAAACACGGGGGAGACTATTTCCCCCCCAGGGGCGGGTGGATTAGAATGGTCCGTGTACTCGATCAGGCGTCAGCCGCAAGGTCAAACGCAGCCCTCGTTCTGGGGGAACTGCCGGCTGACGAACACGGGATGAATAGTCAGCAGATTTGCGTGTCGATTCTTGCGGCGCAAGATCGCCCGTGTCCTGGTGCGCGCCGCGGCGATGCCGTCCCCGTAGAGGAACAGGAATTTCTGAACCTTTATTCAAAGGTTCTGTAAGAGGCATTCATGATCACCACTTTTCTTCCGACCATGTTTACCGACGATCCAGAGGCCGCCCCGCCGGCCGCCCGCAAGGCTCGCGCCGACGATGCGTCAAAGCTGGCGCCCCTGCCGGACGCCGTCGCCCGCGACCTGGTGCAGCTCTTCAAGCTGCTGGCAGACGAAACTCGGGTCCGCATCCTGCACTACCTGATGCAGCGCGACGAACTGAACGTGCGCAGCCTGTGCGAGCTGTTGGGCCAGAGCCAGCCTGCCGTCAGCCACCATCTGGCCCTGATGCGCGTCGCCGGCCTGATCGAATGCCGGCGGGACGGCAAGCACAACTTCTACCACCTCGTTCCCAAGCGGGCGCAGCAGTACCTCGATTTGCTGTTTGGCGCCGACGGCAAGGAGACGCGGCGGGTGCGCGTGGAGAATGCCACGGTGACCTACAGCTGCGACGCGGGTTAGCAAGTCGCTCTTGTCGGGCCGCGCGCTTTAGCGCTATAGTGCGGTCATGCCCGCGCGCGAGAAAAATCCGCAGCCTGTTTCCTCCCAGTCGCTGGGGATCGAGTCGCTGGCGCCCGATCCCGACGAAGATCAGGGCCTTTCGCTGGAGGAATTGGGAGAGGCCTATGCCGCCGTGCTCAAGCGCGGCGCCGATCCGTATCCCGAAGAAGACGAGAGCCCCTCGCCGCGTCCTGCCGGCGAAGATGGGGCGGCCGTCGCCGACGACGATCAGCCGCAGCGGGTGCTTTCCGGCAGCGACGACGATGCCTGCGAGATCACGCCGCGGTCGATTGCCGAGGCGATCCTGTTTGTGGGCCATCCGCTGGGGGACGCGCTGACGAGCAAAAACGTCGCGTCGCTGATGCGCGGCGTGACCCCGGCCGAGATCGACGATCTGGTGGCGGAGCTGAACGAGGAGTATCTGGCGGAGGGGCGGCCGTACACGATCCGCTCGGTGGACGCCGGCTACCAGCTCGTGCTCCGCGACGAGTTCGATAGTCTGCGCGACTGCTTCTACGGCAAGATCCGCGAAGCGCGGCTGTCGCAGTCGTCCATCGACGTGCTGGCCATCGTGGCCTACAACCAGCGAATCACCCACGAGGAAATCGATCGCATCCGCGGCCGCGACAGCGGCGCCATTCTTTCGCAGCTCGTCCGCCGCGATCTGCTAGCCATCGAGCGGCCGGCGGAAAAAAAGGGGAAGCCCGTGTATCGCACCACCGAGCGGTTTCTCGATTTGTACAACCTGGAGAGCCTCGAGGATTTGCCGCAGGTGGAGAGGGAGTAGAAAGGGTTCAGGGTTCAGGAATCAGGAATCAGGAGTCAGGGGTGGGAGACGGACATGAAGGCTGTTGCGGCGAACTCGATCCGGAAGTGGCGGTGGTGGCAGTTCCGCTTGCGGTCACTCCTCGTGTTGACGACGCTGCTTTGCGTGGCTCTGTCGGTTCATGTCGCACGACGACAAGCGCGGGAGCGGTATCTCATTCGCACGGTCAACTTGTTCAATTCACTGTTCGACGAGCAGCGGTACGTGGAAGCCGCGGTTGTTGCCCGGAAGGCCAACTACTGGTACCCATCCCCTTTGACCGATCAGATGTTGGAAAAGGCGACGCTTGCTTGTCAGATTTCATTGAATGAATCGACCTTGCATGGACAACCAGGCTGCGTTTGCTACTTCACCGGGACAGGTGACGAAACGACTCCGGCGGACACAGCGTGGCAAATCCACGGCCTCACAGATTGGGAAGTCGTGTCCCCACGCAAGCGACGTTTCGATGCCTGTCTCGTGCCAGGCCCGTCGCACGATCCGTAATTCAACTCATGTCCCAAGTCAGTGCCGGCTTTGTGCTGTTTCGCCGCCGCGGGAATTCGCTGGAAATCTTTCTCGCCCATCCCGGCGGGCCGTTCTGGAAGAACCGCGACGACGGCGCTTGGACCATTCCCAAGGGTCTTGCTGACGAAGGGGAAGACCTGCTGGCGGCCGCGCGCCGCGAGTTCGAAGAAGAGACCGGCATTCGCGCGCAGGAGCCATTTCTTCCGCTGGGGAGCGTCAAGCAGAAGGCGGGCAAGGTCGTTCATGCCTGGGCCTTTGAGGGGGATGTCGATCCGGCCGCCATCAAGAGCAATATGACGCAGGTGGAAATGCCGCGGGGTTCGGGCCGCTGGATCACCGTGCCGGAAATCGATCGCTGCGGCTGGTTTGATCTGGCCACGGCAGCCGTGAAAATCAATCCGGCGCAAGCCGCATTCATCGACCGGTTGAAAGCTGCGCTCCAATCAAGTTCCTAATTGTCGCGGTTCCGCACGGCTGCCTTCGGCAAGTTGTTTGCCCGTTCTTGTGCGCGAAGCAATTTTCCGTCACCAGGAGCTAGGTCAATGGCCAAGACCAAGAGCGGCAAGCGCCAAGCCGCGGGTGTTTCTGGTCCAGGCTTTTGACGTCCTCGACCGCTCCCACAGCAGCATCAACGTCCAACAGCTCCACGCGGCTGTCACCGGCGGACCCTCGACCAGAAGGTCTTCGACCCCTGGCCCGAGCACCCCCCAGATCAGAGCGTAAAAGAAGGGCAGGCCGCAAAAGCCGTTCGGCCTGAAAGAGCTGAAGTTTGGCCAGCGGGCTGGGAAACCCAGACCGGAGTGCATTCGTAACCCATTGCGAAACAGGTACTTGCGACAATTATCGCCTGCCAGTTAGCTCATACTGACGCCCCCAGGAGCGAGAGGTAGAATGGTAGACCATACCTTCGGCCCTCGATCGTGAGGGCCGGAGAGTGCTCAGCGAGACGAGAGATTTGAATTGACTCGCGACGCATGAGCACTTGAATCCGTCGGCACTGCGAACGAGCAGCCGCTGCCCGCAATGCGGGGTCCTTCCCGCCCTGACGGTCTGCCGTTCGTCCCCTATATGTCACGCCGCTCCTGTCTCGACTCGCTACGCCACTGTGCGCCGGTGGTGCTGCCGTCACTTTTGCTGTGCGACTTCGGCAATCTGGAGCGGGAGGTGCGCCGGCTGGAGGAGGCGGGGGTCCAGGCACTCCATCTGGACGTGATGGATGGGCACTTTGTGACCAATTTCACCTATGGCCTGACGGTCATATCCGCTATCCGCCGCCTGACGACGCTCCCCCTCGACGTCCACTTGATGATCTCCCAGCCGGAGCGGCAGGTGGGGGCGTTTTACGAGGCGGGCGCCGACATCATGACAGTCCACGTGGAAGCCACCTCCGATCCCCGCGGACTACTGACGCAGATTCGGCAGCTCGGCGCGGGGGCAGGCATCGCACTCAATCCGGCCACGCCGCTGGCGGCACTCAAGCCGTGCCTCGACCTGGCCGACCTCGTTCTGGTCATGAGCGTCCCGGCCGGCTACGGCGGACAGAAGTTCCACGAGGTCGCTCTGGAGAAGCTCCGCGCGCTACGGCCGCTGGTGCGGCCCGATGTGGTGCTGGAGGTGGACGGGGGAATCAACGAGACAAACGTTACCCGGGCCGCCCAGGCGGGCGCCCAGTTTTTTGTAGTTGGATCGGCCATTTTCGGCCAGGAACGTTACGACGAGGCGGTGGCCGGACTTTCGCGGCTGGCCTCGGCTGCCGCCAGGTCCAGCGTGCCCAGCGGGACCTGAAGCGGCTCCACTCGGGAAGGTTACATGGTCCCGACCGGCAGGCGGGACAACTATGAGGAACCCACACACGATATGACACGCATCTTGCTGATTCGCTCGGGCGCAACCGAATTCGACGAGCAGGGACGGATCAAGGGGACTCTCGACATTCCGCTCAGTCATGAGGGGACGGCACAGGTCGTTCAGCTCGTCAAAGAGCTGGCGGACACGCCCATCGACCATCTGTACTCGTCCCCCTGCCGCTGTGCGATGCAGTCGGCCGATGTCATTGCCAAATCCCACAAGCTGAAGGTCCGCAAGCTGGTCGAGCTGCAGAACCTGGATCACGGCCTGTGGCATGGCAAGCTGATCGACGAGGTCAAACACAGCCAGCCCAAGGTTTACCGGCAGCTTCAGGAGCGACCGGAAACGGTCTGCCCCCCCGAAGGGGAGCCGGTCGGCGCCGCCCTGGATCGCGTCCGCGCCGCGCTGGCCAAGCTCCTGAAAAAGCACAAGACCGGGACCATCGCCCTGGTCGTTCCCGAGCCCATTTCCTCGATCGTCCACAGCATTCTGGCCCAGTGCGGCCTCGGTGACCTGTGGAAGGTTGAGTGTGAAGGAGGCGGCTGGCAGGGGATCGAGGTTCGGCCGGAGGCGGCCCAGGCGGCATGGCGCGGAGTGCCGACGGCGTGAATCGAACACCTGACCGCTGACTCCTATCTCCTGCTATGATCGACCCAGCAGCGACGACCGACGCGACCGCTCCTCCACCTGCCGGTGCCATGAAGCGACCCAAACGCGGCGTTCCTGAAGGGCTCTGGACCCGCTGTCCCGGGTGCCAGGCGGCAATCTACAAGAAAGATGCCGATCGGCTGCTCAACGTTTGCCCACAGTGCGAATACCACTTTTACGTCTCGGCCCAGGAGCGCATCGGCCAGGTGCTGGACGACGGCACGTTTGAAGAGTGGGACGCCCATTTGCAGCCGGCCGACCCGCTCGAATTCGCCGATCAGAAGCCATACAAGGAGCGGCTCGTCGCCGAGCAGAAGCGCACGGGTCTCAGCGATGCGGCCGTCACCGGTACGGGGATGATTCGTGCCCGCCGCGTGGCCTTTGGGGTGACCGACTCGGCGTTCATCATGGGGAGCATGGGGTCGGTCGTCGGCGAGCGGTTGGCCCGGCTCATCGAGCGGGCGACCGAGCAGCACTTGCCGCTGATCATCATCAGCGGTTCCGGCGGCGGGGCCCGTATGCACGAAGGGATTCTCTCCCTGATGCAAATGGCCAAAGTCTCGGCGGCACTGGCCCGCTACGACCGCTCCGGCGGGCTGTTCATCTCCGTGCTGACCAACCCGACGATGGGAGGCGTGGCCGCCAGCTTCGCATCGCTGGGGGACCTCGTCTTTGCCGAGCCCAAGGCGCTGATCGGCTTTGCCGGCCCGCGGACGATCAAAGCCACGATCCGGCTGGAGCTTCCCCAGGGATTCCAGACCAGCGAATTTCTGCTGGCCCACGGTTTCGTCGATCGGATCGTCCACCGCGCGCGGCTAAAAAACGAGATTGCCGCGGCCATCGACTACTGCGGCAAATAATGCGGGGGTGGACGCTCATCCGCCTGGCTGGGGGCGAAACGTCTCGACGTTTACCCCGCGCTCCGACAGCTCGAACCGGATCGCGCCGCACTCGGCGGTCGGTAGGACGGTCGCTCCCCGCGCGCTGTACGACTGCCGCACGCTCTCGAGCCTGGCGCGCTCCTGGCCGTCTGCGGCGCCGCTGACCACGACGAACTCCGGCGTGCTCCATAGGGCAAAACCGGTCGGATCGCTGCTCGCGCTGCCGTGGTGGGGCGCCATCACGATGTCGCAGTCGAGCGGCTCCTCAGCCAGCACGTCCTCCAGGCCGGGTGACTCAAGATCGCCGGGCAACAACAGTCTCCGGCCGGCGTGCTCGACCAGCAGCACGATGCTGTTGGCGTTGTCGCTGCCGTACACCCCCTTGGCTGGCGGATGCAGCACCTCAATGCGAGTCCCGGGCCCGGTTTTCAGCCGCTCGCTGGCGCGAAGCGTACGCAGCGGTACGCCGCTGGCCGCCACGGCCTCTTTCAATTCCGTCAATGCCGGCTGCGGATACTCGAACATCACCGGCGACACATAGATCACGCCGACGCTGAATCGCTCCAGCAGCCCCGGCAGTGCGTTGAAGTGGTCCGTGTCCGCATGCGACACGATGATCGCATCCAGGTGCCTAATGCCGCGGGACCACAGGACGGCGGCAATCTGACGGGCGGTAAAAGTGGGCGACCCGAGGCGGCCGCAGTCATAAAGGATAGCCCGCCCGTCGGGTAGCTCGATGATTGCCGCCGTGCCGTGCCCCACAGCGGCAAACGTGCAAGCCAGCGGGCGCTGGCGCGTGTGAGGGACGACTCCCCGCGGCGGACTGGCCAGCAGCAACGCGCCGGCGATCCAGACGGCCAGTCCGGAGACAATCCACAGCCGACTGGCCCGCAGGCTCGGCAGGGCAGCTACCGCGGCCAACGCGACGTAAAATCCGGCCACCCACCAGGTCGGCGGCGGCGGAGTCCAGACGTAACTCCCCGGCAGCGACTGAGTTGCCCAAATGCAGCCTTCGATGAAGGCCAGCGCGTAGTCACAGCACCAGCCGCAAGCCCCCGCCAGCGGCGGAACCAGCCAGCCTAAGAGCAGCACCCCGAAACCGGCGTAGAGCGCCACGGCGATCGGAAGCGAAATCACCAAATTGAGCACCACCGCGATTGGCGAGATCAGGCCGTAGTGCATCCAAACGAGCGGTGAGGAAGTCAGCCAGATCAGCGCGCCGATCAGCCATAGCTGCCCGATGCGACGGCTCGCCCAGCGGCCGGCGCGAACGGGCCAGGGCCGCGTGGCGGCAATCAGCCGCAGCAGCGGATCGACTTCCGGTTTGGGCGCCACGATCGGCCAGGCCATGATCATGGTGGCCACCGCCAGAAATGAGAGCTGCGTCCCAACCAGGAACAGGCTCAGCGGATTGTGCGCGAGCACCACCAGTCCGGCCGCCGCCAGCGTGTTGTATCCCACGGTCTGGCGCCCGAGAAACTGAGCGGTACACGTGGCCGCAATCAGAATTGCCGCCCTCACGACCGGCGGCTGCGCGTCGGTCAGCAGGGCGTAGATGCCAGTCAGGATCATCGTGGCAACCAGCGCAAATCGGCGCGGCACAATACCAGTGCGAAACACGAGGAGCAATCCAGCCGCCAGAATCCCCACATGCAGCCCGGAGATGGAGAGGACGTGGATCGTACCGGTGACGAGATAGCCTTCATTCCGTTCGGGATCGAGTTGTTCGCGGGCGCCTAGCAGGATGGCGGACGCCAAGGTCGCTCTTTGGGGCGTGATCGTCCGCCGCAAGAGCACGTTCCCCGCGTCGCGGAGGCTGCTGAGCCAGCGCGGCGGCCACAGCCAACTGGCCCGCTCGAGCAGCGTCAGGCTGTCGGGAAATTCCCCCCGCAGCCGGCACAGCACCCGATCGCTGCGCTGAAAGGCCGCGTAGTCGAACTCACCGGGGTTCATGGGCGCGCTCGGCCGGCTGGCGAGCGACATCACGCGCAGCCGATCGCCCGCATTGACGCCGAGAAAGTGCCCTTCCACCTCCAGTAGCGCCCGCCCGCTGGCCGGCTCCCAAGAGCGGCCATTGCGGACCGCCGTGATCTCGATCAGCAGCTCCGACTCGTCCCCTTTGGGAATCGCCCTTAGCGGGCTGGTCGGCGGCGCGGGCACGAGCCGCGGCGACGACAGGGCGATCCCTTCCAGGCACAGCGGCTGCGTGATTTCGCCGATTCCGCGCCCGATTTCCTCCCGTCCGTACAGCCGCCAGCGATCGTGGTGCCATGCGCCGCCGCTGGCCACGGCCGCGGCCACGATCAGCCACGACGCCTCGCTCGATCCGCGACACTTCGCTTTCAGCCAGCACGCCAGGCAGAGTGCGGCGGCCAACCACCAGACGGCCGCCGGAAGCGGCGCAGTGCGATCCGCCACCATCCCCGCCGCGACTGCCGCGAGCAAGATGACGAGCGGCTGGTAACGGGGCAGTGCAAAATGCGGAGTGGCGAGTGCAGAGTTATTCTCCACTCTACATTCGGCACTCAGCACGCTGCGTGCTTTGCTCCCGGCCGCCATGGCGAAATGTCAATCAAGGTGCAAGTTCCGTTACGCCGCCACGCGCAACAGTATCTCGCCTCGCCCACCTTCGAGCAAATCGCCGCTGTAGAGATCGTAAGAAGACGTCATGACTTCGTCAGCGATTTGAAAATCAAGCGTGCGCAAATGGCGGCACAGGAGCAGCAGCGCCTCCGGCCGACAGCGGCAGGCGCGGCGAAAGCTCGGCAGCAGACGCGGCGGCTGGTCCCCCAGAAAAGCGATCGTCCCCCGCTTCATCCCCGCTCCGGGCCGAATGCCGGCCTGGCCGCATAGCACGATCGAGCCAGCCAGCATGTTGAACCCCGCCAGCTCGCCGGCACTGCCGCCGACGGCGATCAGTCCGCGGCGCAGCGTGTGGCCGATCTCGTGCCCAGCATTGCCGCCGATGAGAATCGTCCCGCCGGTCATGCCGCGGGCGCTGCCGCGGTAGGCGCCACCGACGAGGTCCCCGGCATGGCCGCGAACGCGAATCAGGCCGGAATGCATTTCGCAGCCGAGAAAGTCGCCGGCGCTCCCCAGGACGTGAATCTCGCCGCCGGACATCTCGCTCCCCACATGGCGGCCGCAGTCGCTGTGGATCGTCATCCGTCCAGAGGCCATTTTCGCCCCGATCCAGTGGACGCGCGACAAGTCCCCTTCCCAGGCGATCGATTCCTCGGTCGGATTACCTGCGACGGAAAACCATTCGCCTAGCGGCAATTGGCGGTTACCCTGGAAGATTGGCACTCGTTCGATATCGGCCAGCGATTTGCTTTGCAGCAAGTCAGGCGTGATCCCTTCGACTTCCAATGGCACGTCGGGGGAATGCTTGAGCGTGAGAACCAGCGGCATGGCGCCAGTATACGAGCCAGCAGGCCATTGCGAAGGACGATTGCCAGCGGAGGGTAAAGAGCGCAGAGTGCAGAATGCAAAGTCGGCCTCGGGCGATTGCAAATTGTTAATTGATCATTGCAAATTGCAAATTGGCGCTGAGAACCAATTTGCAATTTGCAATATTTGCAATTCTCAATCTGCAATGACCAATTGCCTCGGTCCCGCATCGCCTGAACACCGAATTCCCTGACCACTGCACTCTGACCTCGCACCACTGTTACTTCATGTCCCAACGCATCCTCTTCAAGCCCTCCGAGTATCGCGAGCTGAGCCCCGCCGAGCAGGGGCTGCTGGAAGTCGGCTACCAGCGGGCCCTCGACGCCCTGCGCAAGAACATCACCCCCAAGGGCTTCTCCGCCTGCTCCCTGGCCGACAACGAGGTCTACGGCACCGACGCCAACTACCGCTCGGTCTGGGCCCGCGATGGCGCCATGACCATCTGCTGGACCCTCGACATCGAGGATGCCGACATCCGCGCCTGCCAGCGGACCACGCTCCAGACGCTCATGGCCCACCAGTCGCCGGCCGGGCAAATTCCCGCCAACGTCCGCATCGAAACCGAAGAACCCGACTATGGCGGCGTCGGCGGCATTGCGTCGATCGACAGCGCTCTGTGGGTGATCATTGCCATGTGGCGGTACGCCAACGACACGGGGGACTGGTCGCTGGTCAACGAGCATGTGGATCATTTGCAGAAGGCCATGGACTGGCTCTCGGCCCACGACAGCAATAACTGCGGCCTGCTCGAAATTCCCGAAGCCGGCGACTGGACCGACCTCTTCGCCCGCAGCTACCACGTCCTGTACGACGAAGTGCTGTGGTACCGCTGCCTGGTTTGTTATGCCCGCATTTGCGAGCACCTGGGGGACCAGCAAAAGGCAGACGACTACCGCAACTGGTCCAAGCACGTTCGCAACGTGCTGATGAAGAGCTTTTGGCCGAGCACACAGCCATCGCCTGACAGCCCGATTTCGCGGTTCACTCACGCTCAGTCAGAGCTGGGCGACGCCCGCTACCTGATCGCCCAGGTCTCCCCGTTCGGCTTCTCCTGGCGGTGCGACGTGCTGGGCAACCTGCTGGCTTACTTGATGTACGACCTGGTCAGCCGCAAGCAGGCCATGATGACCTTCCGCTTTCTGTGGGGAGTCGGCATCAACGACCCCGCGCCTGTCCGCTGCCTCTACCCGCCCGTCCATGCCGGCGACCCCGAGTGGCGCGACTACTTCACCGTCAACCTCATGAATCTTCCCAATCATTACCACAACGGCGGCATCTGGCCGTTCATCGGCGGCTGCTGGGTGCGGTTCATCCACAAGCTGGGGCTTGTCGGCATCGCCCGCCGCGAGATGGTGCGACTAGCCAACCTATGCGCCACCGGCGTCGAGCACGAGTGGGAGTTCAACGAGTGGCACCACGGCGTCACAGGCCGGCCAATGGGCAAAGCGTTCCAGGCCTGGAGTGCCGCCAGCTTTTTGCAAGCCTGCCACGACCTGCACGTGGACAGTGCGGCGGTGGAGCACAGCGAATAACGTTGGGGTTCTGCCGCTAGCAGCAGGCGGACATTGGTAGGGGCCTATTTTCGAGCTTCAGCGATTCGTGCCGCCAGTTGGGTTGCTCGATGCTCCAAGTCCGGCGCCTCTTCTTCTTTATGGAGTTTACGCTTCGTTTCAGATAACCGCTTTAATGGCACGAGAAGGCATGCGTGATCGCCCTTTCTTATTTTCACGATTTGCGCGATCCCCGACTCCAATGCCTGTTCGCCCTTTCGAGAGTCGCCTTTTTGAAGCGCAAGCTCGCCCTCCATGAGCAGCATCTGTGCGTGGGCTAGACCGATCTTGCGTTCAGGGGAGTACTCTCGTGCCTTCTCTAGGCTCTCCGCCGCGTCCTGATATTTGCGAAGACCTAGCATCACCTCTGCCCGAACAATCTGCCAACGCGCACGGTTGCTTCGCATGTCGCGTTCGAAGGTCGCCATCACCTCGTCCAATCGCGTACATTCTTCGCTCGCTCGTTCCGATTTGCCAGCGTAGACCAAACAGCGCACATGGTGCATCCGACCTTGAATCGTTTGCCACTCGCTCAACCCTTTAGCGCCTGCAATGGCGGTCATGTGCTCTTCCGAATACTTTAGGGCTGCAGACGTGTCTCCTAGGTCGTGATAATACCTGCTGAGCAAATGGAGTGCCGTGGCGCGTTCCATTGAGTATTTCGGATCGGTGGGACATTCAGCTACGCAAGCCTTCAGCACGCTTCCAACCTTCCAGAACCGATCTGCAGTGGCAAGGTCCATTTCTGCCGCAATCAACTTAGCACTGATCCACTCAGGGTCCCCCGCGGAACGGGTCCGTTCACAGATTTTCAGTTTTCTGGCAACTAATTCCTCGACTTGCTTTAGGTCGCCTGTGCGCTCGTACGCCCGGATCAGGTTTCCCATGTGACGAACCACTAGTGCGGAATCTTCACCAAGAAGTTCGATAAAGACGTCGAGTGGCTTTGCGCCGACCGTTGCAGCCTCAGCAGCGCGATCTTGGCGAAGCAGCAAAATCTGCTGCGAATAGCCGGCCATCGCGTCCCCTAACCTCTTGCGATCGCCTGATCCCAACGCAGCCGCTCGACGAAAGTCGCCCAGTTCCGCTACGCCAATGCTGCGTCGCCACGAGCCGATTGCGTAGGTAGTGCATATCGCTTCAAACTCTTCCTCTTTTTTGGCTAGGGCCAACACGTACAACCCACCCTTGAATAGCTCCCAGCTCTCGCGGAAGAGTTGGTCCACTCGTTCGTCGGGGGCGGAAGGTTGAGTCGGCTGTCGATTCTCTTGGGCACGAGCATCTTCTCCATGAACTACCCAACCAGTGAGAAAACCGAATACTCCAATGACGATAAAGCGATCCATCGCCGACGCTCCGGAATTAGAACCGTGACCACGACCGTCTGGGAGCAAGCATCTCAAAACCAGTTGCCGACACGGAAACTCCTTTCCGATCCACAGCTGCGGTGGAACACCGCGAGTGACCCCTCCACAGTCTTAAGTCCTCGGTCCGCAGCCTCAAGACAACCGGTGTGACGTACTTTGTGCGGGGCAGCTCGTACGCTCGGCACTCGACTCCGAACCGCGTTCCGCGCGATCACGACTTGGGAGACTTCACCCGCACCAGCTTCATGATCCGCCCCGAGACGTTCCAGTCCTGCACATACAGGTTGCCCTCCTTGTCCCAGTACGAGCCGTGCGTGCCGCTGAAGATGCCCTCGATCCACTGGTCCTGGGGAATGTTGTAGTTCACTCGCTTGGCCGGATCCGGGTTGTGACCCAGGACCGCCATGATCGTGTTGTTCTTGTCGAGAATCACCAGCCGGCCGTGCAGGTCGGGGACGGACACATAGTCCCCCTGAATGGCGGCCGACGTCGGCATTCCCAGCCCGGTGATCACTTCCTCGATGAAGTTGCCATCGAGGTCGTAATGCAACAGCCGCCCTTTGGGCTCGTGATTGCGGTCGCAAATGAGCAGCCGCGGCGGATTGTAGCGCGTATCGAGCGTCATGCCGTGGGACGTGTTGAATTCCTTCAGGCCGTTCCCCTTTTTGCCGCCGAAGTGCATCAGGTACTTGCCGCTCTTGTCGAACTTGAAGATGTAGTCGCTGGCATAACCGTCGGCCAGAAAAATGTCGCCGTTGGGCGCGACGGTGATGGCCGTCGGGTTGAACTTCATCAGTTTCAGCCCCGATTCCTTGGGGAACGGAAGTCGCAGGGCGATCTCGCCCCCTTGCGCCTTGAACTTGATCCCCTCGGCATTGTTGTTGCGGGCGCCGTAGATGAACTCCGTTCCTCCTTCGTCGCGGATTTCCATGCCATGGATTTGGGAGTAATCGTCTCCCACATACTCGCGGATGACCTTGCCGCTCTCGTCGAAGACAACGACCCCCTTGATCGCGCTGACGTAGATGTTTCCCGCCTTGTCGATTACGACCGAACCGTGCGTGGGGCCGAGTGCCGACGTTCCGTCGGGACGAAGCCCCCAGCCTGGGACGGAATCGAACGTCATGATGCCGCAGCCCATCCGGACGGGCTTGGCCTTTTCCTGGGCCGCAAGCGGTAGTGCGACGAGGAGGCCGAGCGTGGTGGCAAGGCAAGACGCAGCGAGTTTCATGGGTCGTTCCTGGGTGCTAAGTAGAGGTCGTGGTGCATGGGCATAGGGCTGCCACCGGCCGCGGCGCGCTTGATTGGCTCGCGGCCAGAGCGACCAGTATGTGGAGGCCAGAGGCGTAATTCAACTGCTAGGCCAGTGAAGCGGTCACTTGCAGGCCTGGTTCTGCCCCGCCTGTCTCCTGTCCCCTGGCCCCTTTCCCCTGACCCTAACCCTTTTTTTATTTCCCCCACGCCCAGACTTCGGCTACCATGAGTAGTGGGCATGTCGGCGGGGTCAGGGTTGATTTTTCGGAACATTTGGCCCGGGAATCGCTTTGGCTCCTTCACCGCGCCGACACGCGAGGATGATCAACTTGGCGTGCATCTGTCTGAAACTGCCGACTCCACTTTCCCATGGACA
The DNA here is from genome assembly GCA_035649415.1 of Pirellulaceae bacterium. Classification (GTDB taxonomy): domain Bacteria; phylum Planctomycetota; class Planctomycetia; order Pirellulales; family Pirellulaceae; genus DATKDU01. Next base: position 17,651 of record DASRJP010000112.1, read on the forward strand.
CCAACGTCAGCACCCGCGAGCGGTTTGCGCGGATCGCCTCTCCGCAGGAAGCCGAGCCCTCTCGGACTAATGATTCTGCGCCCGCTCCATCCGGTCGCCTCGATCACTGGCTGCTAACTCGCGCCCTGGCGGCACTGGGGCATCCGCCCCTGACCGTCGTGCTGTGGGACGGGCGCGAGATCAGCGGTTCAGCCAGCGGTCGGAACTCGCGCCTTGTGGTTCGCGACCGGCCGGCGCTGTGGCGGCTGGTTTGGGACCCGTGGTTCTACTTTGGCGAGCTGTATGCCGCCGGCCGCCTGGAAGTGCCTGACGGCCTGGAGGACCTGTTGACGGCCACCTATGTGGCCCATCAGCAGCGACAGCCGACGAGCAACTCGCTCGTGCGGCGGGTGCTGCGTCGGGCGCGGCGGGCGCGGCGGAACTCGCTGTCCGGCTCGCGGCGGAACATTCACCATCACTACGACATCGGCAACGACTTCTACAAGCTGTGGCTGGACGAGCAGCTCGTCTACACCTGCGCGTACTTCGCTGACCCGGCAATGACGCTGGAAGAAGCGCAGGTCGCCAAACTGGATCACGTCTGCCGCAAGCTGGGGCTCCAGCGCGGCCAGCATGTGCTGGAGGCGGGCTGCGGCTGGGGAGCGCTGGCGCTCTTCATGGCCCGGCACTACGGGGTGACGGTCAAGGCGTTCAATATTTCGCACGAGCAGATCGTGCACGCCCGGCAGGAGGCGCAGCGACAAGGTTTGTCCGAGCGCGTGCAATTCGTGGAGGCGGACTGGCGGACTGCCGGCGAGCCGTGCGACGCATTCGTGTCCGTGGGAATGCTCGAGCACGTGGGGCCTGAGAACTACCGCGAGCTGGGGGCAGCGATCGACCGCTGCCTGAAGCCCGCTGGTCGCGGCCTGATCCACTCGATCGGCCAGAACCGACCCGGGCCCACCAGCTCCTGGATCGAGCGGCGGATTTTCCCCGGGGCGTATCCGCCAGCGCTGAGAGAGATGGTCGAGATCCTCGAGCCGCACGATTTTTCCGTGCTCGACGTGGAGAATCTCCGTCTGCATTACGCCCAGACGCTGCGACACTGGCTGGAGCGCTTCGAGCAGCACGTCGGCACGATCGGCCAGATGTTCGACGAACGATTCGTGCGGATCTGGCGGCTGTACCTGTCCGGGTCGATGGTCGCCTTCCAGACCGGCGGACTGCAACTGTTTCAAATCGTGTTTGCCCGAGGCGACAATAACCGCATTCCTTGGACGCGCGCGGGAATCTATTCGAGCGACGGCGAAGTGCCGGCGTGGTAAGGACGGACCGTGATCATGTCCCAAGCCAACTGCGACGTTTTGATCGTCGGCGGCGGACCGGCTGGCTCGACGTGCGCCTGGAAGCTCGCTCAGGCGGGGCTGGACGTGCTGGTGCTGGACAAGAAGCCGTTCCCGCGCGACAAGCCGTGCGCGGGGTGGATCACGCCGCAGGTCGTCACTTCGCTGAAGCTCGACCTGGAAGAGTACGGGCGGGAGCGCGTATTGCAACCGATCCGCGGCTTTCGCTGCGGCGTGATCCGCGGCCGCGAGGTGGAAGCCGATTACGGCCGCACGATCAGCTACGGCATTCGCCGCCGCGAGTTCGACGACTATCTCCTGGCGCGGTCGGGGGCGCGGCTGGCACTGGGCGAGTCGGCCGATGCGATCGAGCGGAGCGGCGGGCAGTGGGTCGTGAGCGGCAAATACCGCGCGCCGCTTTTGATCGGGGCCGGAGGGCATTTCTGTCCAGTCGCGCGGCTGCTGGGCAATCGGCAGGAGGGGGAGGCAGCCGTCGTCGCCGCGCAGGAGGTGGAGTTTGCGGCCACGCCGCAGCAGCTAGACCAGTGCAGCGTGTCGGAGCAAGTGCCCGAGCTGTTTTTTTGCCAGGACTTGAAAGGATACGGCTGGTGCTTCCGCAAGGGGAACTACCTCAATATCGGGCTGGGCCGGCTCGACAAGGAGCGGCTGTCGGCTCACGTGGCCGACTTCTGCCAGTTCGTCCGCGACCGCGGCAAAGTGCGTTTTGACATCCCCGCGCGATTCGTGGGACATGCCTATCGGGTGTACCAGCAGATCGTTCCGCGGCTGATTGATGACGGCGCCCTGCTCATCGGCGATGCGGCGGGGCTGGCTTATCCGCAGAGCGGCGAAGGGATTCGCCCGGCGGTCGAGTCGGGATTGTTGGCCGCCGATGCGATTCTGGCGGCCGGCGGAAAATACGGCCGCGACGAGTTGGCGCCCTACGAAGCGCGAATCGTCGAGCGACTGGGGAAGCCGCAAAAGACGAGCGCCGGCGGCTGGCTGCCGGCGAGCTGGTTGTTGTTTTTGGCGTCGCAGCTCATTGGCAACCGCTGGTTCGCTCGGCATGTGATCATGGACCGCTGGTTCCTGCACACGCAGCAGCCGGCCCTGGCGTAGGACAGGTTTCCAACCTGTCCCAACGTAGGACAGGTTTTCAACCTGTCCAAAGATCCGAAATGACTCTGCCAGTGGCCGCCAGCCACAATCTTCAGGACAAGCTAAAAAACCTGTCCTACGATTTCTTGAACAAATCCAGAAACCGGTCTTCGTACTCCTTGAACACGTCGAGCTTGTCCAGGAACTGCTTCAGCTCGTAGGCCTTCGCCTTATCCTCCCGCGATTGGGCAAACAGCCGCTCGATCCGCTCTTCGTCCGCCGGGCTGACGCGCGGCTCTTCGGCAGGCAGCGTAAACTCCTCTTCGTCTTCTTCCTCCTGTCCCATCTGCTGCTGCATCGTGTGCTCGATCGTAGTCAGGATCTCCCCCAGCTTTTCTCCCATCGCCTGCGCCTGCTCGGCCAGCTCCGTCAGATCGAGATCGATCTGCGCCATCTTGGTGAACACCTTCAGCACGGCCAGCGAGGCGGCTGGAAACGGCAATTGGGAAAAGAGGTGCGGCATCTCTCCCAACAGGCACGCGCCGCTAAGCCCCGCCTCCGCGGCCACTCCCAGCACAATGCCGTTGAGACCGCTAATGTGCCCCTCCTCTTGCACCTGGAGCTCGTGCTGCTTGAGCTCGGCGAGCGTCGCTTCGCTCGTAGCTGCGCCGAACACGCGGGGCTCGTGCTGCGGGTGCATCTGCGTCGCCATGGCGGCAAACGTAAACACTCGCTCGACGCCGAGCTGCTGGGCGAATTCGATCAACTTCTTGCAGAAGGCGTATTTTCCCAGCGGCGGCTGCGCTTCGCCAATGAAGACGACAATGTCGTGCTTGCCCGCCGGATCGTCCCACACGAAGAAGCGGCTCCGCGGCAGCCGGCCCGTATGGATGATCCCCCGCTTCACTTCGACGTGTTCGACGTCGAACAGCTCCCGCGGCGAAAACTCGGCCATGACGTGCATCCCCAGCTTGGCCATCAGGTAGTAGCCGGCACTGATGGCCACATGTCCCATCCCGGGCCAGACGGCGACCAGCCAGGGCCGGTTGAGCTTGAGTTCTTCGGGCATCGATGGCTCCTTGCGAAGGGCACGTCGGCGCTGACCATTGTTGTGCAACTGGTGCGCCGCTGCCAATGGCTCGGCGCGGGTCTCTGACCCGGCCGAAAGGCCCGACCGCAGGTCTCATCGCGTCAGATTCCAGCCGCGGCGGAGACCTCCGGTCAGACGTGTGTGTGCGGGGTCGGGAGACCCGCGCACAACTGGGGGTCGGGAGACCCGCGCACAACTGAATGCCGATGTCGGCGGATTTTGGGGGTCCCGCTCAATCTGTACGGCCCAACGGCCGATAAACGCGATGCGTCGAGCCTCATTCTGGACGATTGGCCATGGAAACGTCGCTTCACCGGCAGCTCAAAGCACTCTACGCGGGCCAAGCGGCGCAGGTCGAGCAGCGGCTGGGGGACTATCGCATCGACGCCGTGCGGCCGGGGGAACTCATCGAAATCCAGCACGGTTCGCTGGCGGCCATTCGCGACAAGATTGCCGCCCTGTTGGCAGAGCACAAGGTGCTCGTCGTCAAGCCGCTGATCGCCAAAAAAACGCTCGTCAAACTCGATCGCCGGGCGGGCCGCGAAATCTCCCGCCGACAAAGCCCCAAGACCGCCGGCATTCTGGACCTGTTTCACGAGCTGGTCTATTTCACCCGCGTGTTTCCTCATCCGCGGCTGGCGCTGGAAGTGCCGCTCGTGGAAGTTGAAGAGCGGCGCTACCCGGGGCACGGCAAGCGCCGCCGCTGGCGGGCCGACGATTTTCAAGTGGAAGACCAGCGGCTGCTGGAAGTGCGGCAAACGTACCGGCTGGCGACGTGCGGCGACCTGGTGGCCCTCTTGCCGCGGAAGCTGCCGGCCGAATTCCACACGGGGCACCTGGCCAGCGGGCTGGGGATCGAGCGGTGGGTGGCGCAGCGGATTGCCTACTGCCTGCGGAAGATGGGGGCGGCCCAGGAGTGCGGAAAGCAGGGGAATGCGGTCGTTTATCGGTTGGCAGTGGAGTTGCCGGAGAAGAGAACGCGGCAAAAGCTCGCGTGATGGCGGGCAAGCTACATTGACGCGGCTGTCTGTTCGATTGTTTCAAACATGCAATGCGACGCAGAACGCGCCGCTGAAGGAGCCGGCCGAGGGGAAAAACGAATCGCGTTAAGTCACTGCCGGCGCATGAAAAAAGGAGCCGACGGGCGGCTCCTTGGTTTTCCAGGATCGCAAAGTCCGTTCCGGAGGCTGTTATCCTCCGGCTAAGAGCACCTGTGCTACGCCTTGGCCTTGGTGCGCGATTCACGCAGGCCGCGACTGAGGATGTCACGCAAGAGGGGCGAGTAATCCTCGTAGCGGGCCACGTCGGGCGAGCCGTTGGCGTACTGAAAGATCGCATCGCGCGGCTTCTTGCCCAGCGCGATCAGCGTTGAGCTGACCGTGCCCCGCTCCTTCCCCTTGAGCACCATTCCCGGACGCCCCTCGGCAGCCGGCGGACGAGCGAATGCCTTGCTCGCGACAGCCAGGAATTTCACCGCCGAGTCGAGCGTCTGGAGCGTGAGCAGCCGTCGGGCCAGCTTCTGCCGCTCGTCCCGCGCGTCGTTCAGATCCAAATTGCTGACGATGTTCAGGCCATCATCCAATTCGACCACATTTGGATCGTCGCCCCCGTGAACGCACCAGCCCGATTCAGCATCGGCGATCACGAAGTTGACGCCGTCGTACTTGCCTGCCGACAGCTCTTCCAGGGCGATATCAACCGCGTGACGAGCCGAGTTGGCCCGCAGCAGGTCGCGACAGAGGACGCCGCGGGAGCGAGGCGAAACGGGGGGCACCGCCTTGAGCCGGTTGCAGGCGCCGACGAACAGGCCATTCTGATTGACCCCCAGCCATGTGCCGCCAGCCTTGCCATCGACACCGGAAAGGACGCGCGGCTTGCCTGGTTGAATCGACGGCACCAGGGAGGGGCGGTCATACGCTTCTTCCCGGTTGGCCGCGACCAGAATCGGGGCTTCGGGAACGGACTTGTACTGAATTGCCAAGAGGCACATAAGTCGTTACTTTGCATTCTCTTGTGGAAAGGGAACGGCGAAGCAACCGCCGCACCCAACGAGCGTCCCAACGCTCACACCAATGTAGCGAGTCGATTGTGGCCCGGACACCCTCTTTCGGGGGGTACTTGGGAATTTCTTCACATAGATTCGCGACAATCCCTCGGCCGCCACGCCCCTTGCGGGATTGGCCGAGAACTCTTACCGTGCCCAGGCTGCAAATCCTAAAGGCCGCAGCGGAAAGAAGTTGAGAAGCCGCTAGCTGAGAGAAGCTAACTCAGCCGCAGCCATATATCGCCGACTGCCGCCGAGCAATCACTCTGGCGAAAGAGCCGATGCGGTTCGCCTTCCGCCAACTCGACACTTTTGTTCATCAATCCCGCATTTGCCAATCAGAATTCGCTATTGAGAGCCGATTCATGCCTGCTCGTTCTTCCAATTCTCCGGTCAGGATCGCCATCATCGGCGCGGGCGCCGTCAGCGATTACCACCACGTGCCGGCAATCCGCATCGATCCGCGGGCGACGCTGACCGGTGTCTGCGACTCAAGCACCGAGCTGATCGACAAGCGCCGCCGCGAGTGGGGCTGCGACCATGTTACGACCGATTACGAGGCGATCTGCGCCGACCCGAATGTGGACGCGGTAATCATTGCCACACCCAACTTCACGCACTTGCCAATGACGCTGGCGGCCGCTAAGTACGGCAAGCATGTGATGTGCGAAAAGCCCCTTGGCCTCAATGCCGGCGAAGTCCGCCAGATGTATCACGCCTGCCGCGATGCGGGCGTGGTCCACATGACGGCATTCACCTACCGCTTCGCGCCGTCGATGCGCTACCTGCGTCATTTGCTCACCAGCGGCGCGCTGGGGACGCCGCGCCATTTTCGCAGCCAGCGGTTTCTCGACTGGCCGGAAACGAGCTGGGGCTGGCGGCAGTACCAGGACAAAGCAGGCGCGGGGGACCTGTTTGACATGACGATCCACCGGATCGACTTCGCCATCGATCTGCTCGGGCCGATCAAGGAACTGTGCGGCTCTGTCGCCCGCTTTGCGCCACGGACGAAGACGACCGACGGCAAAGAGTGCCCGCCGAGCAATGTGGATGACTGGTCGAGCCTGATTGCCGAGTTTCAGTGTGGTGCAACCGGCGTGTGGGAAGGGACGACGCTGGCCAAGGGCTATGGCTTCGACGGCTTTGGGCACGAGTGGGCCGAGGTGAATGGGAGCGAAGGCTCGGCCGTCTATCGCTTGCACATGCCCAACCAGATCATGCTCGGCAAGACTGGCGAGGACCTGGCCGCCGTCGATGTGCCGACGGAGTTCCTTAAGCCGGCCGGCAGCCCGCGCGTGCTGGGCGAAGGAAAGCCGGCGACCGTTTTCCGCTACGACCTGGTGTGGGAATTCGTGTCGGCGATCTGCGAAGGGCGCGACGCCGTTCCCAGCTTCTACGACGGCTTGCGGGCGCAGATCGTGGCCGACAGCGTCCTCCGCTCGCACGCGGAGCGAAAGTGGATCAGGATCGCGGAAGAGCCGCGGTAGGTGCTACATCTCGCTCGATACTTTCGTTGTCGGCACACGTTGACGCGATGAAAGCCGCTTGAGTGCCGCGGCCGCCTCGCTGGTCGCTTTCGCCGATGCATCGCCGCCAGCCAACTCCTTGAGAATCTGCTGGGCGTCGTTGGAGCCAATCCGCTCCAGCACCTGGATGGCGCGCGAGCGGCGCAGGTCGTCCGGGGGAATCGGAAAGCGGCTGACGAAGGCCAGTACCTGTTCGATTCGCCGGCGAACCTCGATGGCTGGCTTGTCGCGCAGCTTCTGGTACAGCGCGGGCGCCGCCTGCTGGCCGAATTCCTGCAGCCGGCCGGCCGCCTTTTCGCTCCGTTTCGCGTCCGCCGCGCTCAAGTCGGCAATCAGTCCTTCAATCTCCACGGTGTCGCGCTTGACGGCCGGCCTGGCGCGTTGCTTGAGCAGGCCGATCGCTTGATCCGGCGTTTTTTCGAGTGCCGCGATCGCCTCCCCGACGACCTGGGCATCGCCACTGGCCAGGTCGTTCCAGGCTGCCTCGAGATCTTCATCGCTCAATCGCCGTGACTGCCGATCGACCTTCGCCCCGCTCCCCAAGTCCCAGAGGAGCAGCGTGGCATCCTCGCTCCCCGACAGCAGCGTCTTGCCGTCGGGAGCAAAGGCCAGGGCGGTCACGCCCTGGGTGTGCCCTCTAAACCGCCGCTGCTCACCGCCGGTCGCCACTTCAAACAGGACGATCTCCAGTTCCTTGGTCGCCGTGGCCAGCGTCTGGCCATCGTGTGAAAAGGCCAACGGCGATGATTCGTACCACGAGCGGTTCTTGTCCTTCTCGGCCAGCGAGCGAACGAGCGTTCCGTCGGCCACGCGCCAGAGCTGGACCGGCGTATAACCGGTGGCGGCCGACGCCAGGAGCGTGCCGTCCGGGGAAAACGCGAGCCTGCCGGGCGCGTTATCGTCGCGGCGAAGCTTGCGCACCAGTTCCGCGCCGTCCGTCACGTCCCAGAGCTGAATCGTGTCCTGCGCGGCGTGATCCATCGACAGGCCGATCGCCAACTGCTTGCCGTCGGGAGAGAACACCAGCTCGCTGATCCAGGGACTGGAGCTGGACACGTCGTGAAACGGATCGAACGTCGCCAGCTCGCGCTCGCCATCGAGCTCATAGACCCGGACGCGCGGCCGCGAGCCGTCGTACAACGCGACGGCCGCTTTGTTGCCGTCGCGCGACAGGGTCAGGCCGGTTGCCGAGCGCTCGTCCCGCTGCGCCAGCGCGATCGTTCGGCTCGCTCCGGTGGCCAGGTCCCACAGGTGAATGCGGCAATCGTAGGTCCAGGTCACCACGTCGCGGCCATACTCGGGAATGAAAATGTTTGATCCTTCGCGATTCCACCACACGTCCGATCCCTTCCACTCGACGTCGATTTTGCGGAGTTCGGTCCCGCCGGCCAGCCCCCATAGCCGGATCGTGCCGTCGCCGCGGCTGACCGAGGCGGCCACGGTCCCGTCCGGCGTGAAAGCGACCGCCCGCACGCCCAGAATGTGTCCGCTGGTCTTGACGAGTTCTTTCCCGTTGGCTGAGCTCCACAGTCGCACGCGCCCCTTTCGGTCGCCGGTAGCCAGCAGCTTGCCGTTGGGGGAGTAACGCAAACACTGCGTCTCGGAAAGATCGCCCTCCAGGGGCGTGACCAATTCGCCCGACGCCGGATCGTAAAATCCGAACTTGCCCGCCAGGGCGACGCGATTTGCTTTCGGGGAGAACTCCCCCGCATAGCTGCACTCATCCAGGCGGTGGATCTGCTTCCGCCGCGCCACATCCCAGATTCGCACGGCATACGGACTGCACACGACGAGCGTCTTGCGATCCGGAGAAAACGCCAGGTTATAAATCCAGCCTTTGAGCCCCTGGAGATTCCCCTCGTCTTCTTCCAGCCGCGCGATCTCGTCGCCCGTCTCGGCATTCCACAGACGAACTTCGTTCGCGCCCGGCGACGTGCCATCGCCGCCGCCGCCGGATGCGATCAGCTTGCCGTCGGCGGAAATGGCCACGGCAAACAGTCCGCCGGTATGTCCTTGGAATTCGCGGACCATTTCCCCGGTCGCCGGATTCCAGAGGCGCACGACCCCATCGCCGCCCGCGGCCACGAGCCGCTTGCCGTCACCGGAAAAGGCGATCGAGCGGGCGTTCTGTGAGAGTTCGCGGATGATTTCGCCGGTATCCGCGTTCCAGAGCCTGATCTGCTGGTAGTAATACCCGCCCGTGGCCAGCATATCACCAGCGGGAGAAAATGCCACGACGCTGCCGACCTTGCCGCGCAGCTCCCGCAGCAGCCGACCCGATTCAACATCCCAGATGCGAACCGTACCGTCGTAATCCGCACTGGCCAGGCGCTCGCCGCGCGGCGAAAAATCGACGGAAGTGATCCATCCTGCGTGCCGCAAGCAAACCGAACCCAGCCGCAGGGTCGCGCCCTCCGGGAGCGGCTCGCCGCTTGGCGCGGCGGCAGTTTCCATCGGCGATTGCCCGCGTGCGGGAGCGGCGACCAGGACGGCCAAAAGAATCATCCAACGAAAGGGTCGCAGGGCAGCCATCGCGCAGCTCCTTGTGAGAATTCACATGACGAGGTGAGCACTAGGGAGATAACGCGCCGTTGGCAGGTGTTGTTACCGGTTTACCCGCTTGTTACGATCGCCGGCCTGTTTCCTGCTCCCGCGGGATTGGCAGCCAGACGCTCTGGCCATTCTGCGTTGTAAGCCGCCAGGTCTGTCCGGTTTCCTTGTCGAGCAGGATGGGCCCGCCGCTGGTCTCGGTCACGCGGTAGCGATCCTTTGGCCGCTCTCCCGATGCCACCATGACGTGATCGAGTGCAACGCCTGCTGACTGCGCGCTCGGGTTGGAATTGAAAAACGTCAGCGTCGTTTCCGGCCGAGAGGCCTGGAAGGAGATCGACTTGGTGGTCCAGCCAAGATTGTCGTTATCGTGGCCGGTACTATTGAACTCAAAGTCGTGACGGTCGTCGTCGATGAGGACGCGCAGATGTGCCGTGTTGACGCCGAGCTCCGGGTTGGCGGCGAAGTCAAATTGGAGTTCATACTTCTTTCCCGGCTCGGTCTTGATCGTCTGCCGAATGCCGCCGTCCAGGTCCAGGCAGTGTTTGCCGTGGGCTGCTTTCCAGCGGGTCGGCCCGATCCAATCGATGGTCCAGGGGGCGGCATGGTCGCCAAGTTCCAGTTTTTCTGACTCGGCTGACGGAGCGGCCAGTGGACTGGGGTCGATGATTTCCCAGCCGGCCAGATCGGTCTTGCCGGGCGCGAACGTATCGATGTGGCTCGGCGGCTGTCCGGTGCTGCGGCATTCAAAGCTGCCATTGATTACCAGGTTGCCGAAGTCGCCGCTGTCTGGCGAACCGTCGGCGGCGCATGGTGGTTCCGAAGGAACAATCGTGACGTCCGGCCACACGCCCCACTCCGCTGCTGCCACGGGCACAAACGGCCCCATTGCCAGAACTGCCACAGCCAGAAGGAAGACTTGCCGCTTGCGGATCATCGACAACATGGTCGTTTCCCCGTAGAAATGGTGCCATTGGCCCCGTGCCGCGTCCGAGAGTAAGACGGTGCAGGCACCCGAAAAGATTCCCGCGGACTCGGTAGCGCGGGCGACACGATGAAGCATCCCACCACTGGCGCCAGCCTGCCGGCCATCTTTTCGCTGACCTTGTTCCTTAGTGCTGGGCTGCTGTTTTTCGTGCAGCCGATGTTCGGGAAGATGGTGCTGCCCCGTTATGGCGGTGCGCCCGCCGTGTGGAATACGTGTCAGGTCTTTTTTCAGGCGGCACTCCTGGCTGGCTACCTCTATGCCCACTTGCTGAGCACGCGGCTGGGCATCCGCTGGCAGGTGGTGACCCACGGCATCGTGCTTTTGCTCCCCCTTGTGAGCCTGCCGATTGCAGTCGCGGCCGGATGGGAACCGCCGACAGGCGCCAGTCCCATTCTGTCGCTCCTTGGGCTGCTGGCCGTGAGCGTCGGAATTCCCTTCGTCGTGGTTTCAGCAACGGCGCCTCTCTTGCAGGCGTGGTTTGCACGCTCTGGAGACGCCGCTGCCGGCGATCCGTACTTTTTGTATGCCGCCAGCAACGCCGGCAGCTTGCTGGCGCTGCTGGCTTATCCGCTGCTCCTAGAGCCAGCGCTGCCGCTGACCGCCCACAGCTGGATCTGGGCGGCCGGCTACCTGGTGCTCATCAGCCTGGTGATTGCCTGCGGCATTTGGGTTTGGCGAACCGCCGACCGCCCTCACTTCCTCACACCCTCACACCCTCACACCCCCGCACCGGCCTCGGAAGCAAGCGTCACTCTGGTCCGCCGTCTCCATTGGCTGGCGCTGGCCTTCGTGCCGTCGAGTCTGCTGCTCAGCGTGACGCTGCACATCACCACCGACGTCGCGGCGGTGCCGCTTCTATGGGTCCTGCCGCTGGCGATATATCTGGCAACGTTCATCGTAGCTTTTGCCCGCCGACAGCTAGTCCCCGCGGCGATCGCTGCGCGGATCATGCCGCTGATGGTCATCGCGCTGGTGATCGTCCTGGTATCGGAAGCGACGCAGCCGGTGTGGCTCTTGATGCTCGTGCACCTGTCGGCATTTTTTGTGGTGTCGCTGGTTTGTCATGGCGAGCTGGCTCGTCTGCGTCCGGCGCCAGCGCGATTGACCGAGTTCTATTTGTGGATGTCGCTGGGAGGCATTCTTGGCGGCCTGTTCAGCGCGCTGGTGGCGCCGCTGCTATTCTGGACGGTTGCCGAGTATCCGCTGGTGCTGGTGGTCGCTTGTCTGCTCAGGCCGACTCCGGCCGCGAGCCATGTCGAGTCACACGACCGGCACGCGCGGCGAAAGAAGAAGGAAAAGATCGCTGTCGCCGATTCCGTCAGGTTGGAAAACGCGCCGCCAGCCACCGGCTTGCTCCTCTCTCCCTGGCTGCTCGACCTGCTGCTGCCGACCGGCTTGGGACTGGCGATTGTCGCGCTAGCCTGGATTTCAATGCGGTACGAGCTATCCCATTACGAAGCTTTGGCGATTGCCTTTGGACTGCCGGCAATCGTTTGCTACTTGTTTCTGTACCGGCCGGTCCGTTTTGCCCTGGGGATTGCGGCCATGCTCCTGGCCAGCCTGCTCTTTCCAAGCGTTCAAGGACAAGTGCTGCACGTCGAGCGAAGCTTCTTCGGCGTGCATCGCGTCGCCGTCGATCCCAGCGGCAAGTACATGCAACTCGTTCACGGCAGCACGGTGCACGGCAAACAGCGGCTGGCAAAGTCGCCAGCCGGCGGCCCTGCTTTAATCCCGGCACTCGAACCGGCCGAGCCGCTCAACTACTACCACCGCCATGGTCCGGCGGGCGACCTGTTCACACTGCCGCGTGTCCGGCAGTATCGGCTGCCAGTAGCGGTTGTGGGTCTGGGGACCGGTTCGCTGGCCGCCTATATCGAGCCTGGCCAATCGCTGGACTACTACGAGATTGACCCGGCCGTAAAGCGAATTGCCGAAGACGGCCGCTATTTTGGCTTTCTGCGGGAATGCCGCGGCCATTACCGCATCATTCTGGGGGATGCGCGGTTGAAGATAAGGACTGCCGAGGACCGTCAGTACGGGCTGATCGTGGTGGACGCGTTCAGCTCGGACGCGGTGCCGCTCCACTTGATCACGCGCGAGGCGCTGGCGATGTACGTGCGGAAGCTGGCGGACGGGGGATGCGTCGCGTTTCATGTTTCCAATCGTTACCTCGACCTGCCGCCGGTGCTGGCAAACCTGGCCCGGGATCTCGAGCTGGCATGCCTGGTGCGGGCCGACCTGGGATATGGCGAAGGAGACCTGGTGGAAGGGCAGGATCCGTCGATCTGGGTGGCGCTGGCCCGACGGGAGACCGACCTGGCGGCACTTCCTCGGCCACGCGTTGGCGTCTCGCCGGGGCGCACCTGGACCCAAGTTACACCGGCCCAGGGCGCCGTCTGGACCGACGAGCGGACCAATCTGTTCAGCGCCTGGAATTGGGGGAGTCTCGGCCAGTAAGAAAAAATTGCCGGGGTTTTTCCGCCAGATCGGTTCGCATATTCAGCCCCGTTCGTTTTAGAATGAACCGCCGGGCTCTCGTCGCCAGTCGTATTTCACGATGAATCGCGCCCAGCTAACCAGCGTCTTCAACCTCGGCTTTCGCCGCGGCGCCAACGATCGGGCGGCGGCAGGGCTGGTCATCACGCGGACCGAGACGCCGCCGCCGCCGGCCGAGATTCCCGCCCCGCCGGCTGCATGCACCACGCACCTGGATCAGCAAGCGTGGAAGGAGGGGTACACCATGGGCTACACGATGGGCTCGTCTGATGCCGAACTGGCCAGCGTCACCGAACCGGCGGCCCACGGCATGGTTTCCACACTCGAACAGGAGATGCTGGAACTGTTCGGCGTGTTCAAACGGCTGGGGAACTCGAAGTAGACATTCAAATCGTCACGTCCCCCGTTTCTCGGTCCGTGCTTTCCGCTTGCCCGCGCCCCAGCACCCACGCGGTCGGCGCGACGATCAGCGCCATTCCCACCAGCGTCAGCGGCGCGAACGTCCGGCCGTGAAAAATCATCTCCAGCAACATCGCAAAACCGACCTGCGTCAGACCGACCACGGACACCCGTGCCGGAATGCCGGTCGAAAACGCCTTGGTCAGAAATAGCTGTCCGGCCGTGGCGAACAGGCCCACGCCCAGCAACCCCGCCATCGGCCCGGCGTGCATCTGCGAGTGCGGCATCTCATCGGCAAAGACAAACAGCGCCGCCAGGCACGCCAGCAGCGATACCAGTGAAAAATGGGTGACGATTGCCCGCGAATCGATTTCCTTCAAACGGTGCAGACCAATCAGGGCGATGGCGCTCGTGAACGCGCTGACCAGGGACGCGGCAATCGCAATCACTGCGGTCATACCGTTATGCGAAACTGCCGCGCCGGGATTGCCGGCCGCGGCGCTTGCCGAGAGCAATGTCACGCCCACGACGCCGATGGCGGCAGCGATCCAGGTATCCGAGCTGGGGACGTGTCCCAAGAGCGGCCACGACAGGATGGCCACCCACAGCGGATACATGTTGGTCAACGTGAGAACGACAGAGACGTCGTAGTGCGTCATTGCGTAAAAGCCGCACACGAGGCTCACGCTACCGGCCAGGCTCCGCATCCAGAGGGTCTGCGGCCTGAGGAACACGAACTTCGCTCCGCCGACAACCACGAGAATTGCTGCGAACACCATCGCCAGCCCGCTTCTGGCAATGGCGATCCACTGCCAATCGAAGTCGTCCCGCAAGTCGGCGGTCAGAAATGCCATCACGGCAAAGGCGAGGGCCCCCAAAAGCATCCACAGGTAGGGCAAGAGGGAAGGGCGCATGGAGGTGGGAGGAATGGCGGACTGACGCGTTGTGAAGGCTAAGGGGTCGCGCCACAGGATTTCAGGTGGGACGCACGGCGGGCAGGTGCGGGGGCCGATCAAACATTA
>DASRJP010000113.1:0-4572 GCA_035649415.1 Pirellulaceae bacterium
GGACATCGCAGCGCCGAAGCTGCACCTGGTGCGGCAGCCGCGGCGGCCAGTCGCGGCTCGGGACAAGCATGGCCGCGACGTATTGCCGATCGTGAGTCAGCGCGACGACAATTACTTCCGCGGCTTCGACCAGCACATCACCCAGGGGCTGGTCGATGAGCATTTCCTGGAACTTGATTTGGGCAGCTTCGAAATGCAGCCGCAACAAATCACCCTCTTCCTTACCGGTTGGATCTATCCCACCAACACGTCGATCAACGTCAATCTCTCGCAGCATCCTGACCTGGAATATCCGCGACTGCCGTACGTCCAGGTGGCCGACGGCAATGGCGGCTGGAAGGAAGTGCAGGCGTTCATGGGCTTCCCGGGGGGCAAGACCAAGACGATTGCGGTCGAATTGCCTGGAGACGCCTTCACGGCCGGCAATTACAAGCTGCGGATTTGCACGTCGGCCGAAATCTACTGGGACGACGTGTTCTTCACCATCGATGAAGAGCCGATCGTCGGCCAATCTCCGCTGGTGAAGGAGCACGCGCTGCCGCTCATATCTGCCGATCTGCACTACCGCGGCTTCTCGCGGGAGCTGCCGCGGCATCCAAATGCACCGCTGCGGTTTGATTACGCGGTAGTGTCACAGGATCCCAAGTGGCCGCCGATGGGGGGCTACTTCACCCGTTACGGCGATGTCCAGCCGCTTGTGACCGGCGCCGACGATCAGATGGTGGTGATGGGCTCCGGCGATGAGATGACGATTCGCTTCCGCGTGCCGGCCGAGCCGCCCCCGGCGGGCTGGAAACGGGATTTCATCCTTTACAGCGTCGGCTGGGACAAGGATGCGGATCTTAACACAGTCTATGGACAGACGGCCGAGCCGCTGCCGTTTAACGCCATGCCGTCGTATCCCTACCCGCCCGATCAGTGGTATCCGGACACGCCCGCGATTCGCCGCTACCTCGAGACGTATCAAACGCGGCAGCAAGATCATCGCCGCTTCTGGCGGCAATTGGCGCCGTAGTCCCATACGCGCGGGCGTCCATTCGCTTCCGACCTGACGCGCAGCCCGTTTGTTGCCTGGCCCATCGTTGCCTATACTGGCTTGAGCCCTCCCGTTTCGTTCCCACCCGACATTTGCGAGACCTCGTCATGAATCGCCTCTTCGTCACGGCACTTGTCGTTTTCCCCTGGCTGACCCTTACTGCCGCCGCCCAGGAATACAAGGCGGAGAAGTTCGAAGGCCCGCCGCCGGCAGACGCTTTGTCGCCGGAAATTGCCGCGACAATTGGAAAAACTGGCTGCAAAGTCACTCGTGGCACGAGCGTCCTTTGTGAGATCTGGCCCTGCAAGGAGTGGTCACTGGGGGGTGGCAAGACGGACGACGTGATTCTGTATCCGTTTACCCCGGGCCAGCTTATCGGCGTGATCCGCCTGCCGCGCAAGATCACCGACTTCCGCGAGCAGGAAGTGGCTTCGGGCGTCTACACGCTGCGGTACGGACAACAGCCTGTGGACGGAGCACACGTCGGCACTTCCCCCACGCGCGACTTTCTGCTTCTGCTGCCGGCGGACCAGGACAAATCTCCCGGCGTGATCGATGACTACAAAAAGCTGACCAAGACCAGCGCCGCTTCCGCCGGCACGAGCCACCCCGCCATCCTGCACATGCTCAAGGCGCCGGCCGAAGGGGAATTCCTCGAGCTGCGCCACAATGAGGAGAAGGACTGGTGGATCCTGCGTTTTGCCAGCATGGCCAGGGCCGGAGCCGGAAAAATCAGCGTGCGAGTGGAAGTCGTCATCGTGGGTCACGCGGCGGAGTAACGTCGCCATGCAGGAGTCAAACGCTTGGACCGCCGGCCGCGAGGCAATACGCTGTCTGGCTCCTTTCGTTGTGATCGCGGCAGCGGCACTAAGCGGTGCGATCCGTCAGTCCGGCCGTGCGGACGAAGGGGCCAGCTTTGAAACCGAGGTCCTGCGGGGCCGCGTTGTCTATCTAGCCGAGGCCCTGGAGCGAAAATTCGCCATCAAGTCGTCCCCCGATGCTCGCGAGCGGATCCTCGCTCTGGAAACGAAGGAGGGCCTGGTGCCGCTGGTCGAGGACGTGCGGGGACGTTCCTTCCGCGTGGACAAGCGGCTTCGTGAGATGGACGTCGAGCTCACCGTGCGCCGTTACGCCGGCTCGCCGGTTGTCCAGGTGATTGGCGTCTGCGAGCTGGCCAAGGATGGCAAGTACGAGGTCGATTACTGGTGCTCGATCTGCTCGATCTCCATGTACGAGCTCAAAGAGTGCGAGTGCTGCCAGGGTTCCATCGAGCTCCGTAAGCGCAAAGTCAACAAGTAGCGCTACCGGATGACGACGACCGACCCGGGCACCAGGATCCCGCACAGGTCGTCGGCGTCTCTCGGGCTGAGGCTGATGCAGCCTCGCGGCTTACCGCTCGCACCAATTGCCGGGCTGCCGTGAATCCGCACTTCCGACCCCAGGTGCAGGCATAAGCTGCCGTAAGGATTGGCCGGATCGTTGCCGGCGACGGTTCGCCCGTCCGCGCCAACGTATGTCGGATACATCTGCTTTCGCTGCACCTGATACTGCCCCGGCGGCGCCGGCTCGTCTCCCTGCGTAAACGGAAAGCGGCCGGCGTACAGATCGTTCAAATAGACGGTGATCTCGTGCCTCGTCAGACTGACTTCTGCCCGGAACGGCCCAGGGACGACTTTCAGCTCCGTCCCCGGCAGCAGCACGTCCGGATTGTTGACCACCTGGGCATTGATGTTTTGCAGGAGCTGCGCCGAGACTCCATACTCCGCGGCCACGTCGATCATCCGCGCCTTGGTGCCGCGCACCTTGTAAGGCGCCGCCAGCAGGTGCTCGCGGGAATAAATTACCTTGGCGGCCAGGGCATCGAGCCAGGTCATGAGCTGCGCCTGATGCTCCGCCGGCAGATCGGGATGACCGTGGTACGGCGTGAGCGTGGCCAGCGCGGAGCGGAACTCGCCGCCGTCGATTTGCTGCCGTGCTTTTTCCCAGTCGCGCTTGAACGTGTGCACTGCCAAGCGCCGTGCTACGGCCTGGGCGTCGTACCCAGGCACGGTCGGCGAGCCTCCGCTGGATACAGAGCCGGCGGCACTCTCTCCCGGCAGGGGAACGTTGTAAACACTGTTGGCGGCCCGATCGTCGGGTACGGGTCCTGTGTGGCTTATGGAACGGCCGGCGGGAGATGCCGGCGGATCGGCCGGACTGGCTTCGCTTGATTCGGTTGCCGCGGGGGTGACGTCTCCGGCGCCATACAAGGAAGGTACGTTCTCGGTCAGGGGAGGCGCGTCTCGCAGGGCGCGGCGATCGTCGTCCGAAGTGACGCCGCTTTCGTTTGGTTCAGCGGCTCCTTCCTCGACCTGCGGCGGTCCCATTTCGTCCACCTGGCGCTGCGTCATACCCGGAGGAGGAGGGGCTGGGGGATGGTGCAGCGTGATGTAAACGCCGTAGAGCACCCCAGCCAGGATGACTACCAGAGCAGCCGATTTGAGCGTGTTCACGTTCGTCCTCCCTGACGAATGTCGCCGCGATTGATTCCGTTTTGGCGCAGGGCCAACCGCGGCGAGAAAGACACGAAGCGGGATGATAGGGAGATTGCGGCAATGGGGCCAGAGCAATTGGGTGGGGACTAAAATCAAGGAAAGCTCGCCAGGGCGAGGGAAACGGGCAGACAGTCATGTCGCCGCCGAGCGTGCTAGCAGCAATAGCGATGCGACTAAAAGCAGCGGTCCGACGGAGTACGCACAACGGAGCGGCCCCTTGTTGGCGAATTTGCGCGACCGTGACCGCCTGAGTTGAGCACGCACGCAAGTTGGGATAAAAAGCCAGTGGCAGCATTGTTCATGCTGGCGGCCCTGGATTCTTATCAACGTCAGGCAGGTCATGTCCAAAAACATCTTTCAGCGGATTATCGACAAGGAAGTGCCGGCCAAGATCGTCTACGAGGACCAGCAGTGCCTGGCGTTTCACGACGTCAAACCCCAGGCGCCGGTCCATGTGCTGGTGATTCCCAAAAAAACCGTTCGCTCCGTAGCCGAGCTGGCCGATGCCGACGAGCCTCTGGCTGGTCACTTGCTTTTGGTCTGCGGCAAGCTGGCCGCCGACCTGAAGCTCGACGGCGGCTATCGGATCGTGGCGAACGTCGGACCCGATGGCGGCCAGAGCGTGGATTATCTTCACTTCCACGTATTGGGCGGGCGGCAGATGGGCTGGCCGCCGGGGTGATGTGTAGGACAGGTTTTTAACCTGTCCTCTTCTCGTACAACAGGTTTCCCAACCTGTCGCTTCCAACGGGACAGGTTGCAAACCTGTCCTACGAAGAGGGGACAGATTGAAATCCTGTCCTACGGTGGTGCGCCTGGGACCAGAGTTTGGCCAGTGCCGCCGGCAGGGATTGCTCGATAGTCGCCCGGTAGGGCGAATCGGCCGGGAGCGCGGCCAGCAGCCGCTGGTGCGCTGCATGCGCATTGTGATAGGGGAGCGTTGGAAAGATGTGATGCAGCGCGTGGAACCGCAGCCCCACGGGGCAGAACAGAACCGCCAGC
>DASRJP010000114.1:0-6115 GCA_035649415.1 Pirellulaceae bacterium
ATGTGAATCAGCCGCAGGCCGACGGGATGACGGCCCTGCACTGGGCCACGTATCACGACGATCTGGAACTGGCGGCGCGCTTGATCCGCGCCGGTGCGGACGTGAAAGCCGCCAACGAGTATGGCGTGTTGCCGCTGCCACTGGCCTGCACCAACGGCAATGCGGAACTGGTTGAGCTGCTTCTCGAAGCCGGTGCAGATCCCAGTACAACGCAGCGCGGCGGTGAGACTGTGCTCATGACCGCCGCGCGGACAGGCAAGCTGGCTCCAGTGAAGGCGCTGCTCGCCCGCGGGGCAGATGTGAATGCCAAGGAACGCAAGGGGCAGACGGCCCTGATGTGGGCGGCTGCCGAGGGACATGCCGACGTCGTCCAGGCGCTGATCGACGCCGGCGCCGAATTCCGCACGCCGCTGGCGTCCGGTTTTACGCCGCTAATGTTTGCCGCGCGAGAAGGGCGGATTGCCGTGGCGCAGGTCCTGCTCAAGGCGGGCGCGGACGTGAACGAGGCCACGCAAACCAAGAAGAGCTCGTTTGCCCGCGCCGCCAGCACAGGGACCAGCCCGCTGATCCTGGCGGTCGAAAACGGCCATTTCGAGCTGGCCCTGGAGCTGGTCAAGGCAGGGGCCGATCCCAACGACCAGCGCTCGGGCTTTGCGCCGCTGCACGTGCTCACCTGGGTCCGCAAGCCCAATCGCGGCGACGGCGAAGACGGCGATCCGCCGCCGCGCGGATCGGGCAATCTCAGCAGCCTGGAGTTTGTCCGCGAACTGGTCGCCCGCGGCGCCGACGTCAACCTGCGGCTCAAAAAGGGAACTTCGGGCCGCGGCATTCTCAGCAAAGTTGGCGCGACGCCGTTTCTGATGGCCGCCGCCACGGCGGACGCGCCGCTGATGCGGCTCTTAGTCGAGCTGGGGGCCGATCCGCTGATCCCCAATGCCGACAATGCCACGCCGCTGATGGCTGCCGCAGGAATGGGGTGTCTTGCTCCCGGCGAAGAGGCCGGTACCGAAGAGGAAGTGCTCGAGGCGGTCGCGCTGGCTCTGAAGCTCGGCGGCGACGTGAATGCCGTGGACAAAAACGGCGAGACGGCGATGCACGGCGCGGCCTACAAGAGCCTGCCCAAAGTCGTCGAGTTCCTGGCGGCCAAGGGCGCCAAGATCGACGTTTGGAACCACAAGAACAAATATGGCTGGTCGCCGCTCCTCATTGCCGAGGGTTTTCGCGTGGGAAATTTCAAGCCCTCGGCAGACACGATTGCCGCGATTCACCAGGTCATGCGCGACGCGGGAGTAACGCCCCCGCCGACGACGAAGCGCAGCCCCGACGGCAAGACGTATTAAAGGAAGCTCGTGCATGAACTCGCTGGCATCGCGGTGCTGTTGTCTGGTGATTGCCGCCGCGACGTGCCTGGTCACGCCAGCGGCATGGGCCCAAAGCCGGGACACGTCACTGCCGCCGGTGACGATTGCCAGCGGTCAGCCGCAGCTCTTCGTGGACGACTATCTGATCGCCCAGCAGAACGGTCTGAAGCGGACGCTGCGGCAGCCGAAAAAAGACAACGACGGAAATGAGCCGGTGATCGCGCTCGAAAAGGAGTTCGGCGACACGAAAGGGACGCTGGAGGCCAACGGCACGATTCTTTACGACAGGCGGCTCAAGAAATGGGTGATGTTCACGCTGGCCTTTGCGTCGAGTTGGCCAGGTGAGTCGGCCGACCGCGTCCGGCTCTATCGTTTCACCTCGTCGGACGCCATGCATTGGACGAAGGGGGACGACGGCCAGCCACAGCGGATCGCGATCGACCTCTTCGATTCGCAGAGCAAAACCAGCGCCACGAATGTCGATCTGTTCTCCTGCACCTATGACGAAACAGATGCCGCCTTTCCTTACAAGGGGTGGCTGTTCTTTGCCAACTGGGGGCCCGGCCGCGAGGGGACGTACTACGTCCAGTCGCACGATGGCATTGTGTGGGAGCGGGGCCCGATGGTGCTTGAGGCGGGATCGCGGACGCTCGAGCAAGACGGCCGCACAATGAACGGCACCGGCGACGTGACGACCTTTTATCACGACCGCGAGGCCAAGCGGTTCCTGGCGTGCCTCCGCTTTGCCAGCGCCACCGACGTCGAGAACACGAACCGCCTCCGCTCGCGAGGCTTTCTGTTTACTGGCCAGCTCGACCGGCCGATCGATCTGGCCCAGGTGACGCGGCTGGCCCTCATTCCGGCGGCGGCCGAGCGAGGGGGCGACCTGCCGACCGACGAATACTATTCGTCCACGGCTTGGCGGTACGGCCTGCTGTGGCTGGGTGGCCTGCGAATCTGGCACAGCCGGGACGATTATCCGTACTCCGCCAGCGGCTGCGCATTTCTGAAGCTGGTCGTCAGCCGCGACGGATTGACTTGGGCAAAGGTTCCGTTCAAGAACGAGGACGGCTATCCGGAAGTCTTCATTCCCAACGGACAGGAAGGGGGCAATGGCGGACGCAATGACGGCGGGTACATGACCGAGTTTTCCAATCCGCCGCTGCGGATCGGCGACGAGCTCGTTTATTACTACGGCAGCTCGTCCTGGGGGAAGAATCATCCGCGGCCGTTTCGCGTCAGCGGCGGCGGCATCTTCCGCGCCCGGCTGCGGCCGGATGGCTTTGTCTCGGTCGATGGAGGATCGCTCGTCACCCGCCGCCTGAAGTTCGATGGCCGCGAGCTGGTCGTCAACGGCATTGGGCCGATCGAGGTGGACGTCGTGTTCGTGGCCGACGGCGTTGCGACCAAGATCGCCAGCGCGGCGATCCAGGGAGATTCGCTCGGCCACAAGGTGCTCTTTGACGGCGGCAAATCGCTGGCGGACCTGGCGGCCGGCGGCAGCGTACAACTGCGATTTACGGTCGGCGACGGGGGCGCGCTCTACTCGTTCACCATCGAAAAGGAGGGCGCGGAAGCAGCGGCAACCGGTGGGCTGAAGCTCAAGGCTGAATCGTTCGACCGCGATCCGCTCTGGATCGGCGTCAACAATCGCGCGGCTCAGATGCGCGAGCCAATCCAGCTTCGCCAGGACTTCGGCTACAGCGCCAGGACGCAGCATGCCGGCGGCGCGGCGCCCGGCGAGATTGGCGGCTTGATCACGCCGGCCGCCGAGGCAGCATTCTACGGCAAGACGATCGATCCGGCGGACCTGTCGCGGCCGCTTTCCGCCTCGGGAACGCTCTCCGTCGGCCGCGGCGGGACGCACCTCTTGCTCGGGTTTTTCAATTCTGACACGCTTCGCGAGTGGCGAACTCCGAGCACGCTGGCCATCCGCATCAACGGCCGCGGGGAGAACTTTTTCGCTTACGTCGAATACTGCACGTCGAAATGGCGGGCCGGCGGTGACACGACTCCATTTCCGTCAATCACCGATCCAAACACCGGCCGCTGGAATCTGCTCGGCTATCCCTGCGAGAAGTGCCTGAAGTGGAAGCTCAGTTACGACCCGCGGGGAAACGGCGGCCAGGGGGTCGTGACCGCCACCATCGGTAACGATACGGCCGTCTGCAATCTGGACGCCTCGCACAAGGCAGACGGCGCGACGTTCAATCGGTTCGGCATCCTGAACGTCATGAAGAGTGCCGACAGCGGATCGGAAATCTGGCTCGACGACGTGGCCGTGTGCGGCGGCGCGGTCGAAACATTCTCCACCGATCCGCGCTGGGACGGGCGAAACAACCGCGGCACGCGGCCGACGCGAATCGTTCGCCCCTGGTTTGACTTTGGCTACAGCGAGACGCAGTTTGCGGACGGCAAGGCCAAGGGGGAACTGGGAGGGCTGATCTTCCGCGGCGATTGCCGCGAGCGCGAGCGGATGGCTTCGTACGGCGACCGGGTCGGGCCGCTGACGCTCGACAAGCCGCTGATGGCATCCGGCAAGATCGCGATGCGGCGCGGCGTCTCCGACAGCACGACCTTGTTCGGCTTTTACAGCTCCAGTCGCAGCATGCGGCAGAACGAGTCGCAGAGCGACGGCCTGCCCGAGAGCGTCCTGGGAATTCACATCGAAGGGCCCAGCAGCGACGGCTTTCGGTTTTATCCCGTGCTCCGCGCCGGCGGCGGGAGCAGGTTCGCGAACTTTCGCCAGGCGCCGGTGATCTATCCCGACGGCCGGAGCCACGACTGGCGTCTGGAATATGATCCCACGGCTGCCGGCGGCCGCGGGCGGATCACGCTCTGGCTCGACGGCAATTCCAGCGCGCTCGATCTGACCGAGGACGACCGATCCGGCGACATCACCTTCGACCGGTTCGGCATCGTCACCTCCTGGATCGACGGCAACAGCCAGGACGTCTACTGGGATGATGTGACGTATGCCGTAGGGCAGGAGTGAGCCAAATTGCTGGCCACCAAGCTTAGTGTTAGCCTGTCGCGCGGGTGGATTCTCCCGACTTGCGCCGCCAAATTAACAGGGCTAATACGCCCGTGAGAATCGCCGAGTTGACGACAGTCAAATAAGCCAGTGTTCTCTCCGGCGTTCCGAAAAGCAGCCGCGGAATAGTCTGCAGAGCCGACTCCGAAACGAAAATTGCGGCCGGTTCGTTGGCATAGAGCCAATCAAAGCGTAAATCCACGTCGACGCCTTCACGTATCCACTCCTGTTCCTGCCGGTGGAGCGCTCCATACCACCGGTCGGCGTCGTCCAGTTCTTGCTGGAATTCGGCTTCCACGATTTGCAACGGAAGCTCTCGTAATTGGGGAATTCCTTCGCGCGTTTGGAGAATCAACGCTTGCTGCGCCAGCTCGCGGTACTTTTGGCGAGGGACTCCCGTGACGACATAAGACGCTTTGAGATACGCGCGAGCGGCCAATTGCTTGGCATCTTTGTATCCACCTTGACAGTCAAGGAGCAAATCCCCGAGCGCCTCAAGCAGGAGCGGATTCTCGTGGTTGGCAAAACGCATCATGCCCAACACCCCCGTCACGGCGGCTTTCGAATCCTCTTCGCTAAGCTCGTATTGGTTCCATCGCCGAGCGAGGAATACGGCAAAACCTCGTCCGCTCCCCAACGGGAATGAAAGCTTGCCGTCGGACATACGCGACATGGCATACTCAACCAGCCACTTCTGATACATCTCACGGCCAAAGTGAGCATTGGGATTGATCGCCAGCGCCTTGTCGATGTAGGGCAATCCTTTCTCGAAGTCGCCGGCCAGGATGTGGAACGTCCCCAGATTGGAATACGTCTCGTAAAGTCCGGGCTGAATATTTTCCTTGGCCAGAATCGTCTCGATGGCCTTGTCGTGTCGGCCGATTTTCTCGTAGCTCACTGCAATGTCGTCGTAGTAGCCGATGTTGCCTGGATCCGACGCGAGCTTATTCTGCCGGTCCTTAATGCGCCATTCGTGGAACTCTTTCGAATGGCGGAGGAACTTTCCAGTTATTAATTCCAGCACGCTGGGGAAACGCGCCCGCTCCTGCTTCAGCGTTTCCGAATCCCACAGGCAGGCCAATGCGGCCGTAGGGAGCAAAATGGCCAGAAGCAAACTAACCCAGCCGCGCAGCACTGACATGGCCGTTCTCGTATTCGTGGGGAGTGTAATGACGACGAGCAAATCTAGGTCTCTCCCCCGTCGAAAAACTGGTCACGGAACACAAGAAACGGCCGTTACGCTTCTGGGGACTCCGGCGTCTAACCGGGATAATCGTCATATTGCGGCATTGCCAGACACGGGCGGCAATACAAGGGTGTGCCAAGCCGGTCGCAGGTCCCTGCCGCCTCAGGCGCACCGACCCGCGCCGGCGGCTATAATCGTCCCGCGCGATAGCACAATCGCGCGACAGAAAAGGTCTTCTATCCCCCAAGGTGCAATATGACCCCCTCGACCGACCGACGAAAGTTTCTCAAAGCCACAGCGGGCGGCCTGGTGGCGGCAACGGTGCTGAGCAGCGCGTCCGCCGCTGCCAAAGGCGCAAGCGACCGCCTCCTGGTCGGCTTGATCGGCTGCGGGGGTCGGGGAACGCACGATGCGCAGCTCTTCAAAAGCAATCCCAACGTCGAAATCGCCTACGTCTGCGATTGCGACCAGCAGCGGCTGGCACTGGCCGCCAAGGGCTTCGGCGTCCCCGCCAAAGGGGTCATTTCCGACATG
>DASRJP010000115.1:0-6829 GCA_035649415.1 Pirellulaceae bacterium
GTCGGCTTTCGCTCCGCGAAAGCACGTGCTTTTGCGGTGCAAAAGCCGGCACTTTCCAGCCATTCGTCGATTTGCGTGGCTATGCGCAGCGCCGTAGAATTGTCGCAGCACATGAGGAATCAGTCATGCGACGGCAGTTTACGCTCGAATACTGGCGCGACGGCAAATGGTATGTGGGGCGTCTCCTGGAGGTGCCGGGAGTCTTCAGCCAGGGAAAGACGCGGAAGGAACTTCAAGAGAACATCCGCGAAGCCTTTGATCTCATGGTCACTCAGGATCGCCCGGAAGCACCTGGTATCACTCGCAAATGAACTTAAGCAACTTCTAGAATCGCAAAATGATCCGGCCGAATCTGGAAAAGCGAGTCGAGTCTCTGGAGGCACAAGTGGCCGAATTACGCGCCGCGCGGCCGGGTAAACCCAAAGACTGGCGGAGCGCCGTGGCCAAGTACGCCGGAGATGCTGATCTCCAGAGCATCTTCGTGGAGGCGATGCGGCTGCGCGATGCGGATCGAAAGCGCGCTAAGAAGTACAATACTCGCCGGAAGTCGCGATGATTGTGCTTGATACCGACCACTTGTCGGCCCTTGTCGATCATCGGCATACGCTGGGAAGAGCACTTGAGCAGCGATTGGCCGATTCCAGCGAAGTCGTCGCAGTAACCATCGTCAGCGTTGAAGAGCAATTGCGCGGCTGGCTCGCGCAAATCCGCCGCGTTCAGGATGCTCACAAGCAGATTGTGCCATACCTGCGGCTGTCAAAGCTTATCGACTTCCTGCGTGACTGGAATGTGGTCGAATGGAACGAGCCGGCTGCCGAGGAGTTTACCAGCGTGCGGAAACAACGGATACGCATCGGAACCCAGGACCTCAAGATCGCGGCCATCGCCAAGGTCAACGATGCCTTGCTGCTCTCGGCGAACCTGGTTGATTTTCAGCGGGTGCCGGGACTCAGGGTTGAGGATTGGCTGCACGGAAAGTAGCTGGCCTCGGTCGCTGGCGTTCCCGACCCGGTTTGCCGGGGTTCGCCGTATCGGCCGGGCGTTCACGCCGGGTTGGCGAGAGTCACGATCTTGTTCTTCTGATTTCAGGCCCGTTCGCGGGCCTTACTCCGCGGGCGCTGTGGGCGCCGGATGGCTCAAGCCGGGGAGCGGGAAGCCTCGTGAACGAGGCTGAACAGCAGTTCAATCGTGCTCCCGCCCAACCCGGCATAAATGCCGGGCCTAAACGGGCTAAGGGCCATGAATGGCCCTCGGAGCGGCGGCTTGCACACTGACGCGCAGCTACCAGCCGTTATCGCCCCTTTCGTTTTGCCTCTAGTGTTTGAACGTCCGGGAGCAAAAGATACTCTTTGACAGTTGTCCATGTAACGTCACTGATACCAACCGTGCTGATCAACACCTGATCAACAATTTTCAGGAGCTCAGCAAAGTGCTTCCTGGGTCGCCGTAGGAGCCAGGAGAAAAACCCTATCGGCAATATTTGCACGCTCCACCAATAGATTGGCTGAGGTCCCATCGTGCCGCTTATGTTCAGTACATACATCTCGCCACCCAGCGTCACGTCGAAACTCCATCCCCAATCTTCCCGTTCAGCATTGCCGATATCAGTAATTCCGTTTCGTCCTCGAAGTTGTTGCGCTAGGAATTCGGCGCAGTCCCTTCCCAATTCCTCCATCGACTCCACTCCCAGTTCCCGATTCGGCCAGTTCACATTGAAAAGCGAACTGCGAAAGACAACGCACGTCTTTAGGTCCGTTTTGGCCATATTTCAAAGCATAACGGCCGCCTGAGGGTTGTGGGTGACGGCTGCCATTCCGCTAATGTGGCCTGCCCGAAATCGCCGGGCGATTCTCTCCTAACAATCGCACCACCCGCTCCGTAGAATGAGTCCGTCGGCGAGCCATCAGGGGGCGACCACCGCTGCGCGGCGGTGCCCGGCCCCCCGCACGCCGGATTCACGACCCGCCAGAGGCCCACGTGCAACAAGAACAGGCCCAAATCTCTATCGATCCGCGGACGCTGGCTAAGCTCTCGGGGCTGCACCTGCGGGCTCGGCACATCGTCGAGGGATACGTCGCCGGCCTGCACAAGAGCCCCTACCACGGCTTTTCCATCGAGTTTGCCGAGCACCGCGAGTACGCCCCCGGCGACGACCTTAAGTACGTCGATTGGAAGGTCTTCGGTCGCACCGACAAGTATTACCTCAAGCAGTACGAGGACGAGACCAATCTCCTCTGTTACCTCGTCCTCGATGTCAGCGAGAGCATGACGTACAAAAGCGATGCAAAGGCGCTGTCAAAGCTCGAATATGCCCAGTGTCTGGCGGCGACGGTCGCGTGGCTCGTCCTCCAGCAGCAGGATGCCGCGGGCCTGGTGACGTTTGACAGCCAGATCCGCTCGCTCGTCCGCCCGGCCAGCAGCCCGCAGCATTTGCAGCAGCTAATTCACGTCATGGAGTCGGCCACAAGCGGCAAAAAGACAGCGGCCGGGCCGATCTTCCATGAGTTGGCCGAACGGCTGAAGAAGCGGGGCGTCGTCATCATCCTCAGCGACTTTTTCGACGACGTGCCGTCGCTGCTCGCCGGCCTGAAGCACTTTCATCACCGGCGGCATGACGTGGTGCTGCTGCACGTGCTCGATCCGGCGGAAATCCACTTCGAGTTCCAGCGGCCGACACAGTTTCTGGCGCTCGAAGAATTTCCCGACGTGCTGGTCGATCCACCGTCGCTGCGGAAGGCTTACCAGCGGGAATTCAGCGCCTTCCAAAAGCAACTGGAACACGGCGCGCGGTCGCTGGCGATGGATTACGTCACCATGCCAACCGACCGGCCGCTCGACGTGGCCCTGTCAGCATTCCTTTCCTCCCGCATGGCAAAGGTCCGCTGATGCCGCCGTTGTTTGCATTCTGGCAACTGGGCAGCGCGGCGATGCTGCTGTGGGCGGTCGCGGCGGCGGTGCCGATTCTGATTCACCTCTGGAGCCGGCATCGCTATCAACAGCTCCCGTGGGGAGCGATGCAGTTTCTGCTCGCTGCAATGCGAAAGAACGCGCGGCGGATTCAGCTCACGCAGTGGCTGCTTCTCGCGCTGCGGACATTGATCCTGCTGCTCTTCGCGTTGGCCCTGGCGAATCCCGTCCTCTCGCTCTTGTCACCGTCGCTCGGCCCGGCAAACCGCGGTCACACGCTGTACGTGCTGGTCATCGACGGTTCATATTCGATGGATTATCGCCGCGAGGGAGTCTCGCGCTTTGAACAAGCCAAGGAGATGGCCCGCAAGCTGGTGCGCGAGGGGCGGCAGGGAGACGGCTATGCGCTTATCCTGATGGCCCAGCCGCCGCGCGTCGTGATCAGCGATCCGGCGTTCGATCCGGATGACGTGTCCGAGGAGCTTGCCAGCCTGGAAATGCCGCACGCCGGCGCGAGCCTGCCGCAGGCGCTGGCGGACATCGAAGCGACGCTGATCGCGGCACGCGAGCGTCATCCGCGGCTGGTGCAGCGGCGGATCATTTTCTTTACCGATCTGGGGCGCACCACCTGGCAAGATGCGGGCTCCGCCGATTCTCGCCAGCGGCTGGCGCGGATCGCCCAAATGCCGGCCACTTCGTTGGCGCTGGTGGACTTGGGTCAGCCGCAGGATCAGAACCTGGCAGTCACGCGGCTGGAAATGGCGCAGCCGCTGGCAACGCTGGCCCGCGAATCGGTCTTCCAGGCCGAGATTCAGAGCTTTGCGGATCAGGAAATGCCGCAGCAGTCGGTGGAGCTGCTGGTGGACGGCGTGCTGGTCGCGGAGCAGCCGGTCGACGTTCCTCCGCGCGGCCGCGTCAGCGTGACATTCCCGCACCAGTTTGAACAGGCGGACGAGCATATCGTCGAGGTGCACCTGGCGGACGACGATCTGCCGCTGGACAACCGCCGCTGGCTGGCGGTCCCGGTGCGTGAGGCGATCCGCGTGCTGTGCATTTATGGTCGGCCGGGGGAGACGCGGCATATTGCCTTGGCCCTGGAACCGCGGCGAACTGACCGGCCGCAGGTGCGCGTCACCGAGGCGGGGGAAAGCGCGATTCTGGAAAGCGAGCTATCCAACTACGACTGCGTCATGCTGTCGAACATCGGCCGCTTCAGCCGCGATGAAGCGTCAGTGCTGGGGGATTTCTTGCACGGCGGCGGCGGGTTAATTGTTTTTCTCGGCGACCAGGCGCAGCTCGACAACTACAACCAGGAGCTGGGGGGCGAGGTTTCGGGGCAGCGCGTCCTGCCGGCGCGGCTGCTGGATCTTTCCCAGGAGGCAGCCTACCGGTTCGATCCGCTCGAGTATCGCCACCCGATTGCCGGCTCGTTTCGTGGTTTTGAAAAAAGCGGCCTACTCACCACGCCGATCTGGAAGTACGTGAAGCTGAAACCGAGCGAGCAGGCGGCAGTGGCCCTGGCATTTGAGGGAGGCGACCCCGCCCTGGTCGAGGAGCGGATCGGCCGCGGAATGAGCCTGCTGTTCGCATCGGCCGCGTCGCCGCAGTCGGTCAGCCACGCGTCCGGCCCGCCGACGCCATGGACGGCAATTGCTTCCTGGCCCAGCTTTCCGCCTCTGGTGCAAGAGATGCTGCTGCGGGCTGTCAGCCGGCGCGAGGAAGGACGCAACGTGCTGGTCGGCGAGGAGCTTGTGGGCCTGGTCACGGGGGGAACCGCGCAGGCCGCAGTCAATCTGGCGGGGCCGCGAGGCGCCAGCCAGCGAGTGCCACTGGTCCATGCCGGCGGCGAAAGTTCCTGGTCGCTGAGTGCGACGACGTTCAGCGGCGTTTACGAGGCCCAGCTTGCGGCACCGGCCAAGGCCCAGAAGTTTGCCGTGAACGTTGATCCTCGCGAGAGCGACCTGGAGCGAATGCCGTCCGATTCGCTGCCGAGCCAGATTGCCCTGTCGCTCGACGATGCCGAGGCGGGCGCATCGCTGGCGGCTGCCGCGCCAGGCGCGGCGTATTTCCGCCTGATCTTGTCTGGCGTTTTGGGCCTCTTGGCGTGCGAGTCGCTGCTGGCCTGGTGGATCGGAAAGGGGGCGGCATGAGCTCCTGGTGGCATCAGCTCGAGACCGTGCTGCTGGGCCAACCGCTGCGCGAGGATGTGCGCGGGATGGATACCACGATCGATCACTCCTGGCCGCTGACGCCCGGGCTCATGCTGGCGATCTGGATCGGTTTTGCCGTGCTGGTGATCGGCCTGTATGCCGCCGAGCGTCAAAGCGCTGGAAGGTTTGCCAAGGGACTTTTGTCCCTGGCGCGGATTGCGCTGGCCGGCATAGTGCTGTACATGCTCTTGGGCTGGACCGTGACGCGACATCGGACCGATTTGCCCGACGTCGTGATCGTGCTCGACGATTCGCAAAGCATGGCGCTGGCGGACTACGTGGCGGATGAAAAATGGGAGTCGGAAGTCCAGCGTCGACTGGCGGCGCTGTCGCTTGACGAGGCGTCGCGGCTCAACCTGGCCAAGACGCTGCTTCTGGCGGACGGCGACAAGGTCCTCGATCAGCTTCGCCAGCGGTATCACGTCAAGTTCTACCTGGCGGGAGCGTCCGCTCGGGCCGCCGGCGACGATCCACAGGCAATTGCCGAGGCTGTCCGCGGTGTAACCGCGTCGCAGCCAACCAGCCGGCTCGGTACATCGCTGAAGGACGTGCTGGAATTGCAGCGCGGGCGGCCGACGGCGGCGGTAATCATGCTCACCGACGGCGTCACCACAGAAGGCCGCTCGCTGGCAGAAGCGGCCGAGTACGCCCGCCGCAAGGCGGTGCCGCTGTTCTTCATCGGGCTAGGGAACGACAAGCCTCCCCGCGATTTACGTTTGAGCGACCTGCTGGTGGATGACGTGGTGTTCGTGAGCGACCTGGTCAATTTCGAGTGCAAGCTGACTGCCGAGGGATTCGAGGGACCGGCCGTCGTGCGGCTCAAGCAGAAAGATGTCGAAGCGCCGCTGGCAGAGCAGACGGTGACCATCCCCAAAGGAGGCGGAGTGCAGTCTGTGCGACTGGCCTATCGACCCGACAAGAAGGGGGAGTACGAATTCACCCTGGAGGTCCAGCCGCAGGCCGGAGAAGTCAACACGCAGAACAACGCGATCTCGCGGACTGTCCAGGTGACGGAGGAAGTCATTCGCGTTTTGCTCGTGCAGGCAACACCGAGTTATGAATTCCGCTTTCTGAAGACGATGCTCGAGCGCGAGCTGAATCGGGACGAGCCGGCCGATCCCAAGGACCGCGGATTTCGAACCGTGCTCCAGGAAGCCGACCCGGCCTACGTCGATACGGACAAATCGGCGGAGCGAATCTTTCCCGTGAGCCGCGACGAGTTGTTCCGCTACGACGTGCTGATCCTGGCCGACATGAACCCGACGTTCCTCAGCCCGTCGGTGATGAATCACATCTACGAGTTCGTCACCGTGCGGGGGGGCGGCGTGATTTTCGTGGCCGGGCCCAAATTCATGCCGCTGGCTTTTGCCAACACGCCGCTGGCGCCGCTGCTCCCCATGGAAATCGACAGCGTCCGGGCGCCCGACCCCGCGATACCGCTCACCGAATCGTTTCATCCGCGGCTTACGCCGCTAGGGCTGGCTAGTCCCATGATGCAGCTTGCCGACAGCGCCGGGGCCAACCGCCAGCTCTGGCAGGAGGGCCTGCCGCCGCTGCGATGGTTCGTTACGGTCGGCGATTTGCGGCCCGGCGTGCGCGTGCTGGCCGAACATCCGACGAAGAAAGCGACCGATGGCAGCGCTGCGCCGCTGATCACGCTCCAGTTCATCGGTGCTGGCAAAGTCGTCTTCCAGGCCACCGACGAAACGCAC
>DASRJP010000116.1:0-9688 GCA_035649415.1 Pirellulaceae bacterium
CAGCTCGTGGAGGAGCTGCAGTATTTGCACCAGGAATATGCCGAGCGGCTGGCCCACCATCAGCGGATTTACGGTTACATGGACGAGTACGCGCTGAAGCGCGAGCACGCGCCGAGCATCCCGCTGGGGGGCTGGGTCAAGCGGCGCGATTTTTCGTCTCGCCGCGACCAGCCGGGGGCGTTCACCACCGACGGCAGCGTCGAGAACAAGGAGTTCACGGCCGAGTCGGTGTTCGGCCCGCCCGAGCAGTGGCAGGTGTCGACGCCCGAGTGGTTTGCGCGGAAGCGGCGCGAAGAAGCCAGCGGCCAGCCGACGGAAGTCCGCATGCCGCCGCCGCTGGTCCCGGAGTGCGGCTATGGTACGGCGCCGCCGGCGGGCGCACGGGGTCGGGAGTCGTTTCCGGCCGACGCCCCGTCACTGCCAGATGGTTTGGCCGGAAACGACTCCCGACCCGTTCCCCACTCAGCCGACTCAGCGGTCTACTCGCCAGCCGACTCAGCCGACTCATCTGGGCTGGCCGACTCAGGGCAAAACAGCGAAAAACCTCGGGAAAACGGCCCTGAGTCGGCCTGCTGGCCGCCCCGCGCAAGCGACTCACAAACCGACTCAGCGGACTCCCGTGGCTGTGGCGGCGGTGGTGGTGGTGGCTGGGGCGGAGATCTTGACGCCCCGGCCGGGGCTTCGGCGGCACTCAGCCCCAGCCACCCTCCCACGAAAAAACTCCCCGAAGGGATGCCCTCGATGCAGTTCGAGTGGTACGAGTAGGTCCCATCTGCCGGATGGGACCTGGCTGGTGAACTGGCATCAATACTCGCTCAGGTCCCGGCCGGCAGACGGGACCTACTGCATAATTTGCAATTGCCAATTTGCAATTTTCAATTTGCAATCGGAACGACCGCAGGCCGTCGATTGCAAATTGCAAAATGTCCATTGCAAATTGCAAAATGAAGGATGCGGAAAGCTCGACGCCCCGGCCTTCGGCCACCCTCTTCCAGAGGGCGAGGGTTTTCGGGAGAACCTTTGCACCTGCCCGGCTCCATCGATTAGACTTCCTTGACCTGCCGGTTGAAGCCTGGCTTTGACCTTTTGTCCCTCCGCTTGCCGAGCCTGCCATGTCGCGCACCTGCACTGCTGCTCTTTGCCTCTCCCTCCTGACGATCTCCCCCGTCGCGCGCGCTGCCGAGCCCGCGCTGGCCGAGGCGCTGGCCAAACCGATACTCGAGGAAGGAATGCCGCAGAAGGAGGTCGAGGCGTTCTGCGCCACGCGCGTCCTGCCGCTGGCTGTGCCGCCCAGTGCCGACGGGTGGAAGAATACGGCCGACAAGCTTCGCCAAGACACGCTGGACCGCGTCGTCTTTCGCGGCGAAGCGGCCCGCTGGCGGCAAATGCCGTTGGCGATCGACTGGCTTGAGGAGATCGAAAGTGGGCCGGGATACAAGATCAAACAGCTGCGGTACGAAGTGCTGCCGGGGCTGTGGATTCCCGCGCTGCTTTACGTCCCCGACAAGCTGGAGGGGAAACAGCCCGCCTTCATGAACGTCAACGGCCACGACGGCGCGGGGAAGGCCGCGCCGTACAAACAGCTCCGCTGCATCAATCTGGCCAAGCGGGGCATGACGGTCCTCAATCTCGAATGGTTCGGCATGGGGCAGCTCCGCAGCAGCGGCTTTGCCCACGGGCGGATGAACCAGCTCGACCTGTGCGGCACTCCGGGCCTGGCGCCGTTTTACCTGGCGATGAGCCGCGGCCTGGATGTGCTCCTGGCGCAGCCGAACGTCGATCCGGCCCGCATCGGCGTCTCCGGCCTCTCCGGCGGCGGCTGGCAAACGATCATCATCAGCGCGCTCGATACGCGGGTCACGCTGTGCAATCCGGTGGCCGGCTATTCCAGCTTCAAGACCCGGATTGATAACCACTCCGACCTCGGCGACTCGGAACAGACGCCGGTCGATCTGGGAGCCACGGCCGATTATGCCCACCTGACGGCCATGCTCGCGCCGCGCGTGGCGCTACTGACCTACAACCAGGCGGACGACTGTTGCTTTGCCGCGCCGCACGCGCTGCCGCCGCTCCTGGACGCGGCGCGGCCGATTTACAAGCTGCTGGGCAAAGAGGCGAACCTGCACGACCACGTCAACTACGATCCGGGGACGCACAATTACGAGCAGGACAATCGCGAAGCCCTGTACCGCGTCGTCGGGCAGCATTTTTATCCGGATGCCAAAGACTTTGACGCCAAGGAAATCGACAGTCAGAGCGAAGTGAAAAAGCCCGAGGAGTTGAACGTCGAGCTGCCGCCGGACAACCTCGACTTTCACCAGATCGCCCTGCGGTTGATGTCGGGCCTCCCCAAGCAGCTCCCGCCGCCGCAGGCCGAAGAGACGCGGAAGCAGTGGCAGCCGGAAGCCCGCAAGCAGCTGGCGCAGATCGTCAAGTATCACGCCTGGGATGCCAAGCCAGAGGAAGCGGGAAGCGAAGAGGTCGCCGGTATTCAGCTCAAGCGGCTGAAGGTGCGGATCGAAAACGAGTGGACGCTGCCGGCCGTCGAGATGGCCAAAGGTGAAGTCAAGCAGACGACCCTCGTTCTGGCCGACGGCGGGCGCGGCGCTGCGGCCGAGGTGGCACAAAAGCTGCTTGACGAGGGACAGCGGGTCGTGGTCCTCGATCCGTTTTACCTGGGCGAAAACAAGATCAAGACCCGCGATTACCTGTGGGGGCTATTCGTTTCGACGGTGGGTGAGCGGCCGCTGGGTGTGCAGGCCAGCCAGATCGCCGCCGTCAGCCGCTGGCTCAAGGCCGAACGCGGCGGCAATGCCGTCCGCCTGGTCGCGGCCGGACCGCGGACGAGCCTGATGGCGCTGACTGCCGCGGCACTGGAGCCGGAGGCGATTGCGGGAGTGGAGCTGCAACAGCCGCTGTCGTCGCTGAAAGAGGTCATTCAAACCGATAAATCGATCAACGATGCACCGGAGTATTTTTGCTTCGGGCTTTTGGAGCAATTCGATCTTCCGCATCTGACGGCGCTCGTCGCGCCGCGAGAAGTGAAGATTGCTGACCGGAATTGAACACGAAAACTCATTCCACGAAATAGCAGGAATCGGACACGGAAAACACGGACTACACGGAGGAAAAACACCGAGCCAGAATTGATCGAATATCAATTATCTGTCCGTGTTTTCCGTGTCCCCATCGTTCGCAATGCACTCCTAAACTCAATCATTCATGCCACGTAGATCGCTAATCTTGCTCAATGGTTTCCTGTTGCTGCTACCTTGGCTGGCCGGCGCCGACTGGCCGCAGTTTCGCGGGCCGGCGGGGGATGGCCACGGCGAGGCGAAGAATCTGCCGACCGAGTGGGGGCCGGGAAAGAACGTCGCCTGGCGGACCGAAGTGCCGGGCAAAGGCTGGTCGTCTCCCAGCATTACCGGCGGGCGGATTTATTTGACCACCGCGGTCTCCGTCGATCCCGGCAGCGCCAGCGGCGATCTGGAGCTGCGGGCCTTGTGCTACGAGGCGGCCGGCGGCAAGCCGATCTGGTCCAAAACCGTCTTCGTACAGTCGAGCCAAACAGCGCCGGCCATTCATCGCAAGAACAGCCACGCCAGCCCGACACCGCTGGTCGATGGCGACCGCGTGTTCGTTCACTTCGGTCATCAAGGGACCGCCTGCCTGTCCACGGAGGGGGAAATCGTGTGGGCCAATCGCGAGCTGGCTTATCCGCCGGTTCATGGCAACGGCGGCTCGCCGGTCCTGGTGGAGGGCGTGCTCATTTTCAGTTGCGACGGCGCCAGCGAGCCGTTCGTCGTCGGGCTCGACGCCAAGACCGGCAAGGAGAAATGGCGCTATGAGCGGCCGACCGATTCGGTCAAGAAGTTTGCCTTCAGCACGCCCGCGGTCATCACAGTGGCCGGCACGAAGCAGGTGATCAGCCCGGGATCGGGAATGGTCAGCGCCCTCGATCCCCAAACGGGGGACGAAATCTGGCGCGCCAGCTACGACGGCTACTCGGTGATCCCGCAGCCGGCATTTGGCAACGGCCTGTTGTATCTCTCCAGCGGCTACGACTCGCCACAGATGATTGCCATTCGGCCGGACGGCCGCGGCGACGTGACCGACACGCACATCGCCTGGACGCTAAAAAAAGGCGCACCACACACGCCGTCGCCGCTGCTCGTCGGCAAGGAGCTGTACCTGGTCTCCGACGGCGGAATAGCCAGTTGCGTCGATGCCTTGACCGGGGAACCGATCTGGCAGGAGCGCCTGGGAGGCGCCTACTCCGCATCGCCGCTGTTTGCTGATGGCAAGATTTACATGGTGAACGAAGAGGGGGAGGGGATCGTCTTCCGTCCCGGTCGCAAGTTCGAGAAGCTGAGCAGCAACGGGTTTGGCGAGCGGACACTGGCGTCGTATGCGGTCGGCGAGGGGGCCATCTTCGTGCGGACGGAGCAGGCGCTGTATCGGATCGGCAAATGACGCTGGCCTGGGACGGGCCCACGTTTTTTCCGCACTAGGACTTCCATCAGCGGCCGGGTAAAATCGCTGCTTGGCATCCGTGTGCCTCGACACGGTGCTTGCCTCGCTCGGAGTGCTTTGCCCGGTGAATCTCGACCCGTACCTCTCCCCGTACAATCCGCCGCGAACCAGCTTGATCGATTGCCTCCGCTACTGGAGTGATGTGCGGCCCGATGCGCCCGCCTACGCCTATACCGACGGCGAAGAAGAGGAGACGTACCTCAGCTACGCCCAGTTGCTGAAGCAGGCACGGGCCGTGGCAGCGAAGCTGACCGAGCTGGGGATGGCTGGCGAGCGGGCCCTGCTGCTCTACCCGCCGGGTTTGGAATTCCTCGTAGCCTGGTACGGCTGCCTGATGGCGGGGACGGTTGCCGTCCCGGCCTATCCGCCGCGCAAGAACCGCAACGTCAACCGCATTCAGGCCATCTCGGACGACGCTCAGGCCAAGGTCGCCCTGACCGAGCACGACGTCACCGAGCGGAGCGAAGACCTGCTCAACGAAGCGCCGCATCTGAAGAAACTCGCTTGGGTAGCTACCGACCTGTTACCCGCTGATTTGGGCGACCGCTTTCGGGCGCCGAAAATCGACCCGGCCAGTCTGGCCATGCTGCAGTACACGTCGGGCTCCACGGGGACGCCCAAGGGGGTCATGCTCACGCATGCCAACCTGATGCACAACGTGCAGATTATCTGCCACGCCTTTGAGCCGCGGCGCGAAGGAGGAAGTGGGCTATCCTGGCTCCCCACCTACCACGACATGGGGCTGGTCGGCGGCAGCTTGATGGCGATGCTCTTCGGCCGGCCGGCGATGCTCATGTCGCCGATGGCCTTCCTGCAAAAGCCCGTTCGCTGGCTGCGCACCATTTCCAAGCACAAGATCACCATCAGCGGCGGCCCGAACTTCGCCTATGAGCTGTGCGCCGACAAGATCGGCGACGACCAGCTCGCCGGCATCGATCTGAGCAGTTGGGATACGGCATTCAACGGCGCGGAGCCGGTACGTGCCGAGACGCTGCGCCGCTTCAGCGAGCGGTTTGGGCCGCTAGGCTTTCGGCCGCAGGCCCACTACCCGTGCTACGGCATGGCGGAGACGACGCTGATCGTCACCGGCAGCCGCGCCCACAAGCCGCCGATCGTGCAGTGGTTCGACGGCAAGTCGCTCGATCAGCGGCGCGTGCGGCCCGCGGCGGCCGAGTCGCCGGGCGCCAGAGCGCTGGTCGGCTGCGGCCACGTGCTCCCTGACGAGAAGGTGATCATCGTCGATCCCCAGGCCTGCGTGCAGCTTTCGCCGGACAAGATCGGCGAGATCTGGGTGCAAAGTCCGTCGGTGGCCCAAGGGTACTGGAACAAACCCAGCGCGACGGACGCCACGTTTCGCGCGACCGTGGCCGACACGGGCGAGGGTCCGTTTCTGCGAACCGGCGACCTTGGATTTTTGCAGGAAGGGGAGCTGTATGTCACCGGCCGCCTCAAGGACCTGATCATCATTCGCGGCGTCAACCGCTACCCGCAAGACATCGAGCTGACGGTCGAAGGAGCCAGCCCGCGGATCCAGCAGAGTGCGGTCGGCGCTTTTGCCGTCGATCTGGACGGCCGCGAGCGGCTGATCATCGTGGCCGAGGTCGAGCGGACGAGGCACGAGGACTGGAGCGACGTGATCGACGCTGTGCGGAGCGAGGTGACCGCCGAGCATGAAATACCTCCCGACGCCATCGTGCTGGTGCGGTTCGGCTCGATACCCAAGACCAGCAGCGGCAAAATCCAGCGGCATGCGTGCCGCGAGGCTTTTTTGAATGGCTCGCTGCAAATCATCGCCCAGTGGCGCGGCTGGCGACCGCCGGGGGCTGTTGCTCCCGCCGCGCCGCCCCCCAAGGCGGAAGCTGTGCCTGCGGGAGAGGTGAATGCCGACGTGGCCCATATCGTCATGGAGCACGTGCGGGCGATCGCCAAAGAGCGGGCCAAGCACCTGTCGATCGAGACGAACATTGTCACCGATCTGGGGCTCGATTCGCTGGAGCGTCTGCAAATCGCCAACTCGCTGGAAGAGACGTTCGGCGGTCGGTTTCCCGAGGACGTGCTTGTCGAGATGGAGACCGTGCGGCAGGTCAGCGAGGCGATCGTCAAGCACATTGGCAGCGAGCCGCGCGTGCAGCGGCAATTCGACACCACCGGCACGCCGCTGATCGAAGGGGGGGAAATTCCGCCGGAGTTTTACCACTTCGGCCAGACGCCCGAGTACCGCAAACTGAAGCAGACGACGCGAATGCTCACGGCGACGGGAGTGCCGAATCCCTTCTTCACGGTGCACGAGAAGGTCGCCCGCGAAACGACGCACATCGACGGCCGCGAGCTGATTAGCTGGGCGACCTACAATTACATCGCCATGTCGGGCGATCCGGAGGTGAATGCCGCGACCAAGGCGGCCGTCGATACCTACGGCAC
Organism: Pirellulaceae bacterium; assembly: GCA_035649415.1. Lineage (GTDB taxonomy): Bacteria > Planctomycetota > Planctomycetia > Pirellulales > Pirellulaceae > DATKDU01. The sequence goes on from DASRJP010000116.1 coordinate 6,955, forward strand.
GAGCGTCTCGGCCAGCCGGCTCGTCTCCGGTGAAAAGCCGCTGCACGGCCAGCTCGAGCGCGGCATCGCGGAATTCATCGGCGTGGACGACTGCATTGTGTTCGTCAGCGGACATGCCACCAACGAGACGACGATCGGGCACTTGTTCGGACCGGGCGACTTGATCTGCCACGACGCGCTGGCCCACAACAGCATTTACCAGGGGGCGATCCTTTCGGGCGCTCGCCGCCGGCCATTCCCGCACAATGACTGGGCCGCACTCGACGCCATCCTGGCCGAGATTCGCCATGAGTACCGCCGCGTGCTGGTGGTGATCGAAGGGGTCTACAGCATGGACGGCGATTACCCCGACGTCCCCAAGTTCATCGAGGTCAAGCAGCGGCACAAAGCGTTCCTGATGATCGACGAGGCCCACTCGATCGGCACGATGGGCAAGACCGGCCGCGGCATCGGCGAGCATTTTGGCATCAATCCGCGCGACGTCGATCTGTGGATGGGGACATTCAGCAAGACCTTCGGCAGTTGCGGCGGATACATCGCCGGCGGCAGTGAAGTTGTCGAGTACCTCAAGTACACTGCGCCAGGATTCGTCTACAGCGTCGGCATGAGCCCGCCCAATGCGGCGGCGGCACTCAAATCGCTCGAGGTGCTCAAGGCCCAGCCCCAGCGGGTGGCCCAGGTGCAAGCCAATGGGGCGCTGTTCTTGAAGCTGGCCAGGCAGCGCGGGCTCGATACGGGCCTGAGCAGCGGCACACCCATCGTGCCGATTATCCTCGGCAATTCGATCCACGCATTGCTGCTGTCGCGAGCGCTGTTCGAGCGGGGAATCAACGTCCAGCCGATCCTGTACCCGGCGGTGGAGGAGGAAAAGGCGCGGCTGCGATTCTTCATCACGTCGGCCCACACGCCAGAGCAGATTCGGCGGACCGTGGATGCCGTGGCGGAAGAGCTGGCGAAAATCGACTCCAAGTATTTGGCGGCCGGAGCGAAATAGGCTAGCAGGGGCGTCGGCCCATGCAATCGGAAGGGGAAAGCTCATGTGCCGGGTGCTGACAACGGCGCTCGTTTCTGCGGTGACCTGCCTCTGCGGCGGCTGCGATCCGCAAACCCGTCAAAACCCGGCGGTGCCGATGCCAGGCATTCTAGCGCCGGCCGATGACACTCTTCATGAAGTCCCGCCAGGAATCGGCGGCCTGCAAACCGCCGAACCCGCGCCGCAGCTTGCCACGAAGAAGGCGGATGAATATCGCACGAAGGAGGAAGTCGAGATTTGGCTGCGGCAGAGCCTCAAGCTGGCGCAGGTGACGCTGACGGCGCAGGCAGAGCACGGATTTTCAGGCAACGGCCTGGGTTTTGACAGCCGCCAATACACGCTCACGGTCAAGCAGGTCCCCGGCGGCATCAAGTGCTGGTTCCGGGACAACGTCGGGGGCTCGGGAGACATGGCGTTCGGCAAGCTAGCCGAGGAGCCGAAGGCGTTTGCGCCAGAGTAGGATCACACCTTGTGAATTTCCGCCGTTGAACGCCGCGGCGCAGGTTAGTACCCTGGGCGGCATCTCTTCCTCGCCTGGAGTCGCCCGATGCCCGCCGACGCACCCGTCTTGCCCCACAAGCCGGCCGAGGGCGCGCTCGCGCGCATGGTTCACTGGTGGCACGCCACTCCGCTGTACCTCCGCATTCTGGGCGGCGTCGTTTTGGGCGTGTTGGTGGGACTGATTCTTCAGGAGCGAGCCCATCCGCTCGAAGTCCCCAGCAGGCTCGTGCTGCGGCTGCTAGGCGCTCTGGCTTCTCCGCTGATTCTGCTGGCAGTGGTTCAGGCGCTGATGCACGCCCAGCTTCCCAAGGGCTCGGCCCTGCGGCTCGTATTCCTCCTGGCGCTCAACACGCTGGTGGCGATCGCGATTGGTCTGGCCGTGGCCAACATCGTCCGCCCCGGCAAATGGACGAAGGTGGAGCTTCCTCCAGTGCAGGAGAAACAAGCGGCGGCCAAAAATCCGCTCGACCTGTTTCTCGAAAACATCCCGCGGAGCGTGCTGGGGCCGCTGGCCGACGAGGGGAAAGTCATCTCCGTGATCATCCTGGCCGTGGCCTTCGGCATCGCGCTGCGGCGGCTGAAGGACCATAAGATCGCCACGGTCGCCGATCTGGTGGATGTGGGTTTCCGCTCGCTGATCATTATCCTGCACTGGATCATCGAGGTGATCCCGCTGGCGGTCTTCGGCATTGTCGCCGGGATCATCGGCCGCGAGGGATTTGGCGCGTTCGTCAACCTCGGCGGTTTCGTGGTCGCCGTGCTGGTTGCCCTGGCGCTGCAAACGACGTATTACCTGACTCGCATTTATTTTGGCTGCTGGGCCAATCCGCTGCACGTGCTGCGCGGGATGCGCGACGCCCTGGTAATGGCTTTCTCCACTGCCAGCTCGACCGCCACGATGCCGGTGACGTATGCCTGCCTGCGGCAAAAAGTCGGATTGCGCGAGCAATCAGCCAGCCTGGGGTCGCTCGTCGGCGCCAACTTCAACAACGACGGCACAGCGCTCTATGAGGCGATGGCCGCGCTGTTCGTGGCGCAGATGGTCGGGCTGGATCTCTCCTGGCAGCAGCAGATCATGCTGGTGCTGACCTCGGTCGTCGCTTCCGTCGGCGCCGCCGGCATTCCCGAGGCGGGCCTGGTGACTATGACCCTTGTCTTCCATGCCGTGGGCCTCAAGGAGCATACCGGGTTCATCGCCGT
>DASRJP010000117.1:0-24039 GCA_035649415.1 Pirellulaceae bacterium
GACGACGCCGTGCGGCTGGTCTGGCAAACGCGGCTGGAGTTCGGCCGCTCCACGCGCGACACGTTCCGGTTCACCCTGCCGCTGGGCTACCTGGTCGAGCAAGTCAGCGGCGAAAACATCCGCGGCTATGCCGTGAAAGAAGAAAACGGCCGGCAATCGCTCGATGTGACGCTGCTGAAGGCGGCGGTCGGAAAGGAGACGATCACGATCCATGCGTCGCAGCGCGGGGTGGTGGGACAAGGGGAGCTGGCTCAATTCGCAGCGCCGGAAGTGCGCGTTGACTCGGCGGTCTTGCACCAGGGTGAGATTGTCGTGCGCCGCAGCTCGCGTCTGGATTTGCGGGCAGTAACCGTCGCCGACCTGAGCCGGGCGGATGCCGAGGGGGCAACGGCCGCGATCGAGCAGGCGGCGGACACGGCGGAGACAAGCTTCATTCCGCTCAAGGCCCTGGCGTCGTATCGGTTCGTACGCGAGGGCTTCAAGCTGACTCTGGCGGCCCGGCCAATGGCGCAGGAGACGACCGCCCAGGTGCGGGCGATCGTCCGCGCCGGCGACCTCGAATCGTCGCTCGATGCGGCCATCCTCTACCGAGTGCAAGGCGAGCCTCTCTATCGCGCTCGCGTCTACCTGCCGGACGGTTTCGAGCTGGAGCGATTGTTGCCGGAGGGCGTGGAGTGGGCCGTCACCGAGGAAGAGGTCGAAGCGGCCGGTCAGAAGTCGAAGCGGCAGCTTTTGACCGTCCATTTGCAGCGTGGGCAAACGGGGGAATTCCAGCTCGCGATCCTGGGCAAGCTGCCGCCGCGAGCCAAGCCAGACCAGGTAACTGCGCCGCAGATCGAGATTCGGGACGTCGCCCGTCAGGAAGGGGAAATCGTCTTTCTTCCTGAACCCGACACGGACATCGACGCCGTCGAGCTGGCCGGCTGCGAGCGCGTCTCAGCCATGGAATCGTTTGGCTGGCTTCAGCAAGAGCAACGTCATCTGGCCAAGTACGCACTGCGCTACCGAGCCGCCGGTTATTCTGCCACGCTCAGCCTGCGGCCGCGGGCGCCGCGAATTACTGTCACGACGCTAACCAACGTGCGAGTCACACCCAAAGCGATCGAGGAATCGTTGCTGTTTCGCTTCCGAGTGGAAGATGCCGGCGTTCGCGAGTTGTCGGTCATTTTGCCGGACTACCTGCGCAAGGCGCGCTTGCCGGCCGACCTGGCGGCAAAGGTGCAGCAGAAGATCGTCGAACCGGCCGTTGACGGCGACGGCAAGCCGCTTGCCGGCCGAATCCGCGTGCGGTTTGTCTTGCCCGAGCACCAGCAAGGACAGATCGACCTGGGGCTGCTTTACGATCGGCTGCTGTCTCCCGACAAGCAGGCGGCAGCAATCCCCGAGGTTCCTGGAGCGCGCACCCACCAGCGGTTCCTCGTCATCGAAAACATCGGCCGCGATGAAGTGATCGCCGAAGGGACGCAGCATCTCGAGCCCATCTCGCAGGGGCAAGGGGCGTACAGCGATCTTTTGAGTCTCCTGCCCGGCGGCCGGATCACGCAGGCATACCTCGTTTCCCCCGGAGCCGCGGCGCCGCAGCTGACGTTTCGGCTGCAAAGCCGATCGCGGGCGATTGCCGCCGGCGCCACGATCGGCCTGGCGCGGACGCGGCTGGTCGTCGATGCCTATGGCGCCTATCGCGGCATCGTGGAGTTCAATCTGAAAAATGAAACGGAACAATACCTCGAGATTCGGTTGCCTCCCAGCGCGCAGCTATGGACGGCCACCGTCCGCGGCGAGCCGGCCAAACCGGTCGAGCCGACGCCGCCGCAGGCCGGCGCCGTTTGGATCCCGCTGGTGAAAGCGGCCCGGGGAGAAGGGGATTATGCCGTCGTCCTCAAGTATGGCGGTCGGCTGGGAAACGTCCGCGAGCTGTCGCGTTTGAACTTCCCGCTCATTACCACGAGCAACATCCAGGTGGAACAGAGCCAGGTGAGCCTGTACCTGCCGCGTTCGCACCAGTGGTTCGATTTCGGCGGAACGATGAAGCACGTCACCAGCCACAGCGATCTGGAGAGCGGATTTCAGACCTACTTCTACAAGCAGATCGAGGAAACCAAGCAGCTCCTGTCCGGTTCGGACGACTACACCCGCGCTCGAGCGATGAACAACCTCAAGCAGCTCGAACTGCTGCACGATCAGAAGAAGATGCAGCTCGGCGGGGAGGCTCGCGGCGAGCTCGTGCTGCGCAATGACCAGCTCCTGGCGGAGGCCAAGGAGCTGGCCAACCAGCAGCAGGCTCAGCAGCAGCAGCTCTACGCCGAAGACAATCGCGCGCAGCTCTTCGGCTTGTGGCGGGGACAGCAGCAGGAGCGGTCGAAGAACGTCGTCGGCAACCTGCGCAGCAACTTCGACCACGTCGAGGAGGCGCTCGATCCCATGCAGCAAAAGGGGAAGGAAGGTTACAACGCCGAATGGTTCGCGAGGAACAAGCTGGCCACGGAAGGCAAGCCGCTCGACAAACCAGGCGAAGCCCAAAAAAAAGGGGCGAGCATCGACGCTTCTGCCCCGCAGTCGCGGGTCACGCTGGGCAAAAAGGGGAGCGGCAAGGACGCCGGCGGTCAGGCAGCCGGGGGACTTCAGCTCAACGATTTCGAGCAGTCTGCGAAAAAGCCAAACGACGGCCAGCAGCCGCAGCAGATGCCAGATTCGGATGCGGACGGAAGCAAGGAACAGAGCGAGCAGCATAACTTCCGCCGCTACCAGGAGCGACTCGAGCAGAAACAAATGCAGCTCAACGAGCTGAACAAAGGGCGGGAGTTTGATGGCAGGCAGGGTCAAGCGGACGACGCCGTCAATGGAAAATACTACCTGCCGATGCAGCCGGGCATGGGCGCCGGTCAGGCCGGTCAACCGCAAGCCGGCTTTGATCCGCGCTCGACGCCTGCCGCAACGCCTCCTGCGTCCGGTCCGCAGTCACCCGGCGGCGTTCTCGGAATGCCAGCGACGCCCGGCGGCGCTTTTGCGCCAGCCGATGCAGATTCGCGCGCAATCATGGGCGGAGGCATCGCTGCCGCGACGGGGGACTTCGGTGGTGGCGGATTTCGGGGGAGCGGATCGGGTGCTGCACCAGCAATTGCCGGGCTGGCGAGTCTGGACGTGGAGATCCCGCAGGACGGCGTGGAGTACCTTTTCACGACGCCGCGAGGAAAGGTGGAAATCACAGCCCGTCCCGTTTCTCACTGGGTTCTGTCGCGACTGTGGGGCGCCGGCGGCCTGTTGGCGGCAGTCATCGTGCTGTGGGCACTGACGCGTCCCGTCCTGGTGCGGGGATACCGCACGGCGGCCGGCACGCTGTGGTTTGCGATTGCACTGATTGTCGTCGGCCTGGCCAGCCTGGTGATCGGTGTCGTGCCCGTGGCGGGCCTGATCGCGGCATTGATCGGCGCGGCGCTGGTCGCGCGGCGGTTTATCAACGGCCGCAAACCGGTGCTGGTGGCATAGCTCCCGCCTGCTGACTGGTCAAGGACCGATCTCTGCCGTCTGCTGCGCAGTACACTTGAGCAATGCCTGGCTCGACCCAACGGCCGATTCCCGCCCCTTTGCGCATCCGTGTTGCGCCGCAGGAGGTAACCCTTTCGATCTGGGGGCTGCGCGACCTGGGATGGTATGGGTGGCTGAATTTGCTGATTGTCGGAGGGGTCAGCTATGGTGTCGCCTGGCTGACGGGAATACCCTGGGTCGGCTGGGGCGTGCTGGCCGTGCTGCTGGCCACGCTGTGGCGCTTTTGGCTGCCGATTCGCTACGAGCTTGGGCCACAAGGAATCGCGCAGACAGTGCTCGGCCGCACCACGCGGATTCCCTGGACCGCCATCTTGAATTACGAAATCAAATCGCGTGGCGTCATGCTCTACGCCGACACGGTGCTTACTCCACTGTCGGCCCTGCGTGGGCTGTATCTGCCTTGGGGACGCCAGCGGGAGCAGGTTCTGAGCCATGTGGAGTACTATTTGACGACGTGGACTCGCGGTGAGCGGCACGGCGACGCGCAATGACCCGAAGTGAAAATCGAACGACAAATCACTCGCGCCGGCCACGTGGACATTGGCCGTGGCTGCTGGCGGGCATTGCCGCTTGCGGGCTGGCCCTTCCCGCCTGGGCCGACGGCCGATTCTTTCGTCGGCATCGAACTTCCTCGCGGCCTGCGCCGGCGACTGACCTCCGGCAAGCCGACTCCTTCCAGGCGTCTTGCGACGCCGTGCAACCTACGATGAAGCTGCCGATTCCCGCTACTCGGAAAAGCGACCACGTCGATGAGTACCACGGCGTCAAGGTCGCCGACCCTTACCGCTGGCTAGAGGATCTCGACAGTCCCCAGACGCGCGCCTGGGTCGAGGCGCAAAATGCGGTCACGTTTGATTACTTGTCGCGGATTGCCTCGCGCGAAAAAATTCGCCGGCGACTCACCGAGCTGTGGAATTTCGAGCGGTTCACGCTGCCGGTAAAGCGCGGCTCGCGGTACTTCTATACTCGCAACGACGGCCTGCAAAATCAAAATGCCGTCTTCGTGCTGGATAGGCTGGATGGCCCGCCACGCCTGTTGCTCGATCCCAACACGTTCTCGTCCGACGGCACGGTCGCCCTGGCCAACTGGGTCCCCAGCGAGGACGGCAAGCTGCTGGCTTACGGCCTGGCCCATGCCGGCTCGGACTGGCAACAGTGGCATGTGATGGAGGTCGATAGCGGCCGGCAACTGCCTGACCACCTGAAGTGGGTCAAGTTCAGTCGCGTCTCCTGGACGCTCGACCACGGCGGTTTCTTCTACAGCCGCTACGACGAGCCGAAGCACGGGGAGACCTTTACCGGCGCCAACTACTTTCACAAGCTCTACTATCATCGCGTCGGCCAGCCGCAAGATAGCGACTCGCTGATCTACCGCCGCGACGACCAGAAGGAATGGAGCTTCGACGGCGATGTCACCGACGACGGCAATTATCTGATCGTTTCGATCTCCAAGAGCACCGATCCCAAGACGCAGATTTTTTTTAAGGAGCTTTCCAAGCCCAACACACCCGTGGTCGAACTGATTGCCGGCTTCGACGCCGATTATGAGTTCGTCGGCAACGACGGCGCGACGTTCTGGATCCTGACGGACAACGGCGCGCCGCTGAAACGGCTGATGGCGGTGAATCTGCAAAAACCGGGACGGGAATCATGGCAGGAAGTCATCCCCGAAAGCCAGCATGTCCTGCGCGACGTGAGCTACATCGGTGGACACTTCGTCGCTCAGTATTTACAGGACGCCTGCTCGGCGATCAAAGTGTACGATCGCCGCGGCAACTTCGTACGCGACGTCGATCTGCCCGACCTCGGCTCGGCCGGCGGGTTCTCAGGCCGGCAGCACGACAGCGAGACCTTCTACTCCTTCGGCAATTACACGACCCCCGGCACGATCTATCGCTACGACGTGACCGAATGCAAGAGCACGGTCTTCCGCCAGCCGCAGGTCGCGTTCGACCCGTCACCTTACGAAACGAAGCAGGTTTTTTGCACGAGCAAGGATGGCACTCGCGTCCCGATCATGATCGTCGCCAGAAAGGGAATTCCGCTCGACGGCAGTCATCCCACGATCCTTTACGCCTATGGCGGCTTCAACGTCTCGCAAACGCCAGGCTTTGCCACCAGCATCGTCGCCTGGCTCGAGCAGGGTGGCGTGTATGCCGTGGCCAACTTGCGCGGCGGCGGCGAATACGGCCGGGCCTGGCACGAGGCGGGGATGCTGGAAAAGAAGCAGAACGTGTTCGATGACTTTTATGCCGCGGCCCAGTGGCTGATCGACTACGGCTACACGTCGCGGTCCAAGCTGGCGATTCGCGGCGGCTCAAACGGCGGCCTGCTCGTCGGGGCGGCGATCACGCAGCGGCCGGAGCTGTTTGCCGCGGCAGTGCCGGCCGTGGGCGTGATGGACATGCTCCGCTACCACAAGTTCACGATCGGCTGGGCCTGGGTCGGCGAATACGGCTCGAGCGATGATCCAGAGCAGTGTGGAAATCTGCTGCGCTACTCGCCGCTGCACAACGTCAAGACGGGGATCAAGTATCCGGCGACGCTGATCACGACTGGCGATCACGACGACCGCGTGGTGCCCGGGCACAGTTACAAGTTTGCCGCCGCGCTCCAGGCGGCACAGTCCGCGGACGCGCCAACGCTGATTCGCATCGAGACCCGCGCCGGCCACGGCGCGGGCAAGCCGACGACGAAGCTAATTGACGAAGCGGCCGACGTGCTGGCGTTTTTGACGCGGGCGCTGGGGATGGAGTAGGGTCGGCGGTCAACCGGTGGCAATACCAATTGGGTGTAACTGGCCTTGCATGTGTTTCGGCAGAAACTCCGGATGCAAACCGACTACGCCACCACCTCCTCAATCACCTTCCCCTCCGCAATCTTCAGCGGCCGGCCTAGCGGCGAGATGTTTTCCGTCTTGGGATTGATGCCGGCGGCGGCGCAGTACGTGGCCAGCACGTCGCCAACGTCGACTTTGCCTTCCGCCACCTCTTCACCCGATTCGTTTGACTTGCCATAGGCCTGGCCACCTTTGATGCCGCCGCCGGCCAGGACGCAGGTCCAAGCGGCCGGGAAGTGGTCGCGACCGGCCATGCCGTTGATCTTCGGCGTGCGGCCGAATTCTCCCATCCACAGGATCGTCGTCGATTCCAGCAGCCCCCGCTCATCCAGTTCCTGCATCAGCGTCCCCCAGCCGTTGTCCAATTCGGCCGACAAATTCTTCACCGTTGGAAAATTCTGGTTATGCGTATCCCAGCCGGGAGTGCCATCGGTGAATGAGCCGAGCGTGATTTCGACGAATGACACTCCCTGCTCGATCAATCGCCGCGCCATCAGGCACCCTTGGCCGAAGCGGCCTTTGCCGTATGCGTCGCGGACCTTCTCCGGCTCCTGCGACAGATCGAACGCCTTGGCCGCGTCGCTGTCCATCAGCTTGAGCGCCTTCTCATAGATCGTCCGGTGCGCCAGCGGCGAAGCCAGCTTGTGCGTGGAAACAAACCGGTCCTGAAGCACCTTCCACAACTCCAGCCGCGCCTTGACTTGCTCGGCGTCGACTCCGGTCGGCGGCGCAAGGTCGTCCACGCGCAGCTCGGCATACGTGCTGGCCGCGCCCGGCATCGGCGCCTGGAACGTGTCGGTGGCGCCGACGGTGAGCGGCGCAAACCGCGGTCCCAGGAAGCCCGGCCCGAATGCCGCCTGGTTGAACGCTCGGTAGGGTGAGATGGCCACATTCTGCGGCACTGCGTCCGCCTCGCGACCGAGGGCCTTAGACAGCGACGAACCGATCCCCGGATAAGCGATCGGCCCGGCTGGCCGCTGGCCAGTTCGCATCAAGTATGTGCCGCGACCGTGGTCCCCCTCCTTGGTGCTCAAGCTGCGGATGATCGCCAGCTTGTCGGCCATCGCCCCCAGCTTGGGCAGGTGCTCGCTGAACTTCAGCCCCGGCACCTTGGTCTCCACTTCCTTAAACTCGCCGCCATTGGCATGTCCCGGCTTCATGTCGAAGGTATCGGTCTGCGTCGGTCCGCCTGCCATCCACAACAGAATGCAATGCCGGCGTCGCTTGGGGTCGGCAGCAATCTCGCTAGCCAGTGCCGGAAACCAGCCACTGGAGCTGAATCCCAAAAGTCCCAACGAAGCCGCCTTCAGAACGTCGCGCCGAGACCAGCCGTGGCAAAGATCGGGGGACATGGCAAGATTCCTTGAGATTGGGCGACAAACCGAGCAATGAACAGCGCTACCTAGACACGACGCTCAAGCGCGGTTCATTTTCCGCGATCTGGGCGGCGAACGCAAGGAAAGACGGCAACCGGTAGTGTCCTAATTTGACCTACTGAATTTCGCGGCGTGCGCCGGCGGATGAAAAAGCCGCCCGCAGGCGGCTGCGTCTGGTCGTTTCAAGAGCTATTCGATACGGTCATGCCCGCGAAGGCTGGTACAATGCCCCCATGAAGTACAGCCTGCGAAGCCTGATGATTGTGGTGACGGTGGCCGCCGTGTTCATTGGCCTCTGGGGGGAAAATTGGCGGACTTGCACAGTGCGGGAACGCGAGCATGCACAGCAGGCAGATAAGATCGACGAGAAGGCTCTCGCGGAAGGCAAAGAACTAATGACCACCTTGTCAGGTTCTGGTCTCCTAGCCGATAAGCTGATCCAAGAACACCAGCGGCAGGCTGATGAACACCGTTCCCTGGCCGCACAATATCGCCAGGCCATTTGGCAGCCGTGGAAGCGGTGGTGGATCGAGGAACCGCCCCCGGAGGATGCCAAACCTTGAAATTCTCCATCCGCGACCTGCTGCTGGTGACGATGATCGTGGCCCTGGTTGCAACTTGGGCAATCGACCATAGGAGACAGGCGAGAGAAATTAAGGAGCTGAAGGAGCAACTAGAGGAAGGGGAGAAGGCGTTGACGAAGAGCGGTGGATTCTTCTGACCGGCCTGCCCGCTTCTCAGGCACCAGCCCCAAACCCGCCTAAAATCAAAATCAGTCAGGTCCAGGTAATCCCCCATAACTACCTATTGGCACGACAAGCCCTCGGCAGCCAATGCCCCTATGAAGTACAGCCTGCGAAGCCTGATGATGGTGGTGACGGTGGCCGCCTTGTTCATTGGCCTCTGGGCGGAGAATTGGCGGACTTGCACAGTGCGGGCACGCGAGTATGCACAACTGGCAGACCAGCTCGACGAGAAGGGTCTCGCGGAAGTCCAAAGATTAATGACCACCCGGTCCGGTTCCTGGCTCATAGCCCCTAAGCTGATCCAAGAACGCCAGCAACAGGTTCTTGCACACCGTTCCCTGGCCGCAGAGTATCGCCAGGCCATTTGGCAGCCGTGGAAGCGGTGGTGGATCGAAGAACTCCCCCCGCAGGATGCCAAACCTTGAAATTCTCCATTCGCGATTTGCTGCTCGTAATGGTGATTGCGGCCATCCTGTTGGCGTGGTGGGTGGACCACCGGCGACAAGCGAGGGAATCCAAGGAGTTGAAGGAGCAGTTGGAGCAACAAGCAAAGAAGGCGATGGAGAGGGCCACGTTCTATTAGGCCATGCCCGCTTCTCAGGCACCCGCCCCGAACCCGCCTAATAAGGATTCAAATCAGGACACTACCCGGCAACCACGGCACTCAGGCTCCTGGCCGTTTTGAATAGAGCCTTGACGGCAGCCGCTCGCGTCGCTACACTGCATTAGTTTACTAATGCAGAGATGCGCCACATGACGCCGCGAATTCAGCCCGACAACCATGTCCCCGTCTACCTGCAAATTGTGGAGCACGTGCGCTCCGCGATCGCGGCAGGCGTCTATCGGCCGGGAGAAGCCTTGCCGTCGCTGCGCGTGCTGGCTACGGATCTGAAGGTGAATCCGAACACGGTGCAGCGAGCCTATGACGAGCTGGATCGTCAGGGATTGATCGAGTCCCGCCGGGGAGTGGGAATCTTCGTCGCCAAGCGCGGGGCGCGCTCTGCGCGGGGCCGCGCCGAAGAGTCCATCCATGCGGCGTTCGCGCAGGCGATTGGGTCGGCCCACGCCGCCGGCTTGAGCTCAGATCAAATCCGGGAGCTGTTTGACGACTCGCTGGAGGAAGTCCTGGCTGAGTCGGGAGGCCGCGCATGACTCCAAATGATTCTGGCGGGCCGGCGGTCGAGCTGATCGGCGTCAGCAAGCAATATGACAGGGCCACGGTCCTCGACAACCTGACCCTCACCATTCCCCGCGGCACAACACTCGGGTTGATCGGCCCCAACGGCGCTGGCAAGAGCACGACGATCAAGATCCTGATGGGAATGTTGGCGCCCACGGCGGGCCAGGTCCGCGTGCTGGGGATCGACGTGGCTCGCGACCCCGCATCGATGAAACGCCGGGTTGGCTACGTTCCGGAGCGGCACGACATCTATCCCTGGATGACCGTCGGCGAGGTCATCGACTTCACCCGCGCGTTTTACGAAACGTGGGACGAATCGTTCAGCTGCGACATGCTCGGCGTGTTCGAGCTCGACCGGAGAAAGAAGGTCAAGCAACTCTCGAAGGGCATGCTCGTGAAATTGGGGCTGCTGTTGGCCGTCTCGCACCATCCGGAGCTGCTCATCCTGGACGAGCCGACCACGGGACTGGATCCGATCGTCCACGAGGAGTTTTTGGACGGCGTTCTGCGGACGATCTGTCAAAGTCCCTGCACGGTGCTCTTCTCGAGCCACAACCTGGGGGACATTCGGCGGCTGGCTGACTCGGTTTGCATCCTCCGTAACGGCAAGATCATCGTGAAGCGGGGCCTGGACGATCTGCTGGCCTCGACGAAGCGAGTCCGTGCGGTGCTGGCCGACGGACATCTTCCCCGCTGGGAGCCGGAAGGGACGCTGTGGCAGCAGGTGCAGCGCCGCGAGTGGCTGCTCACGATCGACGGTTTCAGTGCGGACATCGCGGAGCGAATCAAGGCCGAAAACGCTGTCGAATCGGTCGAAGTTTTTGACCTGAGCCTGGCGGAGATGTTCCGGGACTACATCAAGGGTGAGAGAGCCTCATGATGATGCAGATGCGACAACTGCTGTGGAAGGACTACCGGCTGAACCGCGGCCTGCTCGTGCTCAGCGTCGTGGGCTTGGCCGGCGTGTATGTGGCTGGATTGACGGTCGAGTTCAGCCACACCTGGCCCGCCATTCCTGCACCCCAGGCGTGGGCTGACGGAGTCTATTCCTACGGCCATCTGTCTCTCAGTGTTATGCCGTTCATCGCCGCGCTGCTCGGCGGCAACGCCATTGCCTGCGAGCGAGCCGATCGGTCCGCTCATTTCCTGGCTTATCTGCCGCCAACGAAGCTGCGCATTGTGGCCAGCAAGGTGATCGTCGTGGCGTCTGCGGTAGCGGTCTTCTGCTGCGGCAACCTGCTGCTGATGTATGCAGTCGCCCCGCGGTTGGCTGAAGATCCGGCCGATTTCATGTACATGATGGGCTCTCCCGCGGCAACGCTCGCCGGCTGCCTGTTCACCTTTGGCATCGGCTGGCTCGGCTCGGCCTGTCTGGAGAAGCCGACGATTCCCGTTCTGGCAGCCCTCGCCTCTCCGATCGTGCTGGCGATGATATTGACGACGCTGGCCGCCCTGCTGGGCATCTCGCGGTTCGAACTTGTCGAATGGTCCCCCATCATCGGCCTGTGGGTCGGCATTGCCGCTTTCTGCGCGGGCACCTGGTGTTACTTCCGGCGCGTGGAACCATGAAGGATATAAGACGGATCGGGCTGCTGCTGGCCTGCGTCGCAATTGCGAGCGTCGCTGGTTGCCAGCGTGCCGGCGACGCACCGAGCGAGCGATACCTGGACGTGGATGCGGGAGGCCATCGCCTGCACATGCTTGTCGTCGGCGAGCAAGGACCGACGGTGGTTCTGGAATCGGGATGGCCCGGCTGTGGCCTGGGCTGGGATCGGGTGCGGGGGCCTGTCGCGCAATTCGCCCGCGTTGTCACCTACGACCGTGCGGGGACGGGAAAATCGGAGAGCGGTCCATTGCCGCGACATGCCGAGCAGATCGCGCGGGAGCTGCACACTGCATTGAAAAACGCGGCACTCGATCCGCCTTACATCCTGGTGGGGCAATCCCTCGGCGGCCCCTATGTCCGCGTCTTCGCCAAGATGTATCCCGACGAAATCAGCGGCATGGTGCTGGTCGATCCGACGCAGCCCGACGCCTGCGAGCCCGTCGAGCAAGTGAAGGAGTGGCTGGCGGCGCACTGTACCGAGCAATTGCAGCGGGTGGAAGCGACTTTGCCGAGCAAGGTGCCGCCGGGATACGAAATCATGCTCCTTTCCAGAATCAAGCGGCTGGAGCAAGGCTTGGCGGACGTGCCCGAGCCGCGGCAAGGCCGCTTGCGGCGCGAGTGGTGGGCCGCTATCGACAACCTGCCTGCCGTTGCCGATACGATCGCTTCGATTTCTCCCGGGGCACGTGACGAAATGAAGTCGGCGCCCGACACGTTTCGTCAAACGGTGGCGGCCCGGCCGCTGCCCCAGGTGCCGATCATCCTGCTCGCGGCGGGGCGCCCCGATATGGATATGATGCAGGCCATGAGCCCCGCCTTTCGGGAGCTCAACCGGGACAATCGCCTGGGCTCGACGTCGATCGTTGCGCATACGAAGTGGGTCGAGGACACTCCTGGGGCCAAGCTCATCGTCGTGCGAAACAGCGGCCACAACATCCAGTCGGAGCGGCCGCGAGTTGTCATCGATGCAGTTCGAGAGGTCGTCGAACGAGCGAATCAACGTGGCAACTCCGACGAGCCTGCGGCGAGGACGACTCTCGGGATCGATGGAACCCGCTTCACCATCAACGGCAAACCGACGTTCCTGCTCGGCATGAGCTACTACGGCGCGCTGGGGGCCAAGGACGAGTTTTGGAAGCAGGATCTCGATGACATGCAGGCGGCCGGCATCAACTGGATTCGCGTCTGGGCCAACTGGGGCGCCTTCGAGAACAACGTGGCCGCGGTCGATGTTGAAGGAAGGCCGCGCGAGAAATACCTGGAGCGGCTCAAGAAACTGGTGCAGGAGTGCGACCGACGCGGCATGATCGTGGACGTGAGCCTTTCCCGCGGCAATGGCGTTTCCGGTCCGCCGCGGCTGCAAACGCTCGAGGCACATCGGCGGGCGGTCGAGACGCTTGTGTCCGCACTCAAAGAGGAGCGCAACTGGTATCTCGATCTCTCCAATGAGCGAAATATCCAGGACAAACGGTTCACGTCGTTTGAGGACTTGAGCGAATTGCGTGCACTCGTGCGCAAGCGCGCCGCCGATCGGCTGGTCACTGCCTCGCATGCAGGGGACATCACGGACGAGGAGCTGCGCGCCTATGTCAACGTGGTGAAAGTGGACTTCATCGCTCCCCATCGTCCGCGCCAGGCCGACTCTCCGGGACAGACGAAACAGAAAACGATCGATTATCTGGCCGCGATCAAAAAGCTCGATCGCGTCGTCCCGGTCCACTACCAGGAGCCGTTTCGCCGCGGCTATGGCTTTTCCCCGAGCGTGGCGGACTACGTCACCGACCTGGAAGCGGCAATCGCCGGCGGGGCTGGCGGCTGGTGCTTTCACAACGGCGATACGCGCGACGCCAAGGATGGCCGCCCGCGGCGTTCCTTCGATTTGTCCGAGAAGCGGCTCTTCGATCAGTTCGACGAGGTGGAAAAAGCGGCTACGAGGCGCCTCGGCGAATTTGCCAGGCCCCAGTCCAACGACCAAAGTCGACAGTGAATTTCGAGTCCCTGGCCATTCCACTTTCTGGTCGGCGTGTCACTCCCGTCGGCGCATCCAGAAGGCCAGGACGACGACCGCGCACGATCCGACCAGCATGGCCAGCGCCACCTGCGGAAGCTGATGCGGTGGAGTGTGGACCATCAGGCCGGCAACGAGGCCGATGACCGCACCAATGCCGCTGCCGAGCAGACCGCCCAGGACTCTTCCGAACGAAATCAATCCCAGTATGCCGCCCAGGATCGCTCCCAGCGCGGCGCCGCCGATCAGCGACGCGATGACCCACGAGACGTCGACTTCTCCTTTGACCAGAACGCGAATGAGCGGAGCGATCGCGACCGCCAGCACGGCAGACGTAGCCACGAGAACGAAGAGCGCCCCCAGTGGATATCCGGCCGTATGCGGCTGGGCGGCTGCCGGAGAGTCGTTTCCGTCACTGGACACGGTTGATTTACCCCAGCGTTGATTAGAAGGACGGGGGCAGCTTGCCGTCGGCCCGGTGCCCCAGTTGCTGGAGCACGCCGGCCGCCGTCATGTTGCTGAGAAAGCGCACGTGGCCGTCCCCCATCGCCACGTTGGCCCCCTGGACGTGGTACGAACCGAAGCCGCCGACAAACAACGGATTGCCTGGCCCAATCGGGACCCCTCCCGCTGCCGACGGCGCTTTGCCATCTGCCGATTCATCGGTTTCTTTGGTCTCCTCCAGACCGGGAATGTTCAGCGGATCTTCCGGCCTGGCGGCGGGCATTGCTCCGCCCGTCCCAGCGCGAGGCAGTTTCTGCGCAGGGGTCAGCGGCGTCGCATTGACGGCTATCCCTGTGTTGCGCAGGGTGGCGCGCGTTCCCGATACCCATTCCAAGTCCCAGACGTCGGTGATCTTCTCGCCCAGAAAGAGCGTGTGCGACGATCCATCGCTTACATCGTCGTACCGGATGCGGCTGTTGAGAAAGAAAACACCATTGTTCGTGGCGTCGATCGGCGCCTCGACGTCATGGTGGCAGGCGGCATAGTCGCAAGTCACACCCGACGAGCGAGCCGAGGGACAGGCTGCAAGTTGCAGAGACAAGTTGCGGATCGGCTTGTTCTTCGCGTGGTAAACGCTCTGGTTGTGGTCGATCGACTTATAGACAGGAACTTCCTCGATGTAGGGAAGAATTTGAATCAGCCAGTTGTGGTGATAGCCCACGGGGCCGTTGAGTATCGGTCCCTTGGCGTCGATGGTCCCCGGCGGATAAACGCCGTGAGCCATCTCGTAGTGTCCGACGGCCAGAATCAATTGAGAAAGCTGGCTTTGACAGGCCGCACGACGCGCCGATTCTCGGGCCGCTTGTACCGCCGGCAATAGCAGCGCCACCAGAATGCCGATGATGGCCATTACGACGAGCAACTCCACCAGGGTGAAGCCGCGGCGCGGCAAGGGGAATTGTCGAGCGATCATGAGTTATCTCCCGATGGTTTCAACACAATGGTTTGACGACGTGTCTGGCGAACGCGATTCCAGGGATGGTCGGGGACCAGCGACTCCACGACAATCACTCTGGCGGACGGATCGCCGCCAGCCCGTTCAATGCGAATTTCGGCCCGGCCCAAGATCGGGATCGTCGCGTCCGTTGTGGCGCCGGCGCCGGAGGCACTCGCCGGAAGCCACGTCTCGCCGCCGTAAGTCGGGTCGGCCAGCAGCCGCGCCGAGCCGCGCGCCACTGCCGCATCCGCCAGCCACAGTGCTTGCGCTTGCTGCTCGTAGCTGCGCGCCTGGCGGTAGGAACGCAGCAGTGACTGCACGAGGGACAGCCCGATCAGGGTGACAACCGCCACGGCGACAAGGGCCACGATCATGGCCATGGCCCGCCGCCGCGACCGCCTGGAGATACGTGTCATGGCGGCGTCTCCTCGCGGCGGGCAGGCCGCGGTGGGGAGGAGGAAATGCCGACGGCCGCCTCTAAATTAGCATTGGCTGCGAACTCTCGCGGCGAAGACGTTTCCGCAAGCGGTGAGACCTCACAGCGAACTAATTGTCGCCGGCCGTCGTCCGCGTTCTCCACAGCGAACTGAACCTTGCACGCTGGCGATAGCGCGAAAGTTTCTCGATGCGTCACCATTCCCGCATCGAGCACCTGGCGTGTGATCTGCGATCCGGCGGCGGCATATTCGACGACCGTCTGGTCGGTCAGCGGCAAGGTCAGCCGTTCGGTAGACGGCAATTGAGCCTTAACGGCAGCATGCGCATCCTGGCGTAGGCGATCCGCCAGTTGGGCCAGCGTCCGCCGCTGGTCGATGTCGCTCGTGACCCGCTTGTGCATCCGCATCAGCGAGATCAGCAGCGTGGAGCCAATTGCCATCACCACCGCCAGCAGCGAAATGACGGTCAGCATCTCCAGCAGGGTCGAGCCGCGGCGTTTCATGGCGTTTCCTCCTGCGCCGCGAAGCGCCAGGCCGACAGCGTCACCGGCTCGACCGCCATCCCGGCCGCGTTGTGCCACGCCAGTTGCACGTCGATCCGCCGCGCGGCAACTGGTCCCGCCTGCTCGTCGGTCACGGTGGCGGTGAGTTTTGGCTCTTGAAGCGCCCGCTGTACGGGCGCGCCCAGCGGGGCCGATTCAATTTCGTCGGCGGTCAAGCGGCTCCAGGGGAGCAGTGCTGCCCGCTCCAAACGATTGGCGACTTCCTCCAGCGCCAACCGCTTTTGCTCAGCCAGCCGGCGCTGGATGGCGGCGGTCATCATAAGTTGCGCCAGCAGGACGACAGCCACCATGATCACGCCCAGCGCCAGCACGCACTCTGTAAGCAGGCTGCCGGAGCGCCGGTGGATTCGATCATGGTGCCGTAGCTGCCGTGTCATCGGAGCATTCCTTCGATCAGCGCGACGAGCGGGAGGAACAGAGCAATGCAGATGAAACCGACCGCAACGCCGAACAGGACGATAGCAATCGGCGAAGCGATGTTATACCACCACTGCCAGCGGTAGACTTCGCGGCGGAGCAGGCTGTCGGAGACTTCGTTCATCGCCCAGACGAGATTTCCGGCCCGCTGGGCAGCCATCAGCACTCCCACGTCAACCGCGCCGATCAACCGCACGTCCCGCAGGCTTTGGCACCACGACGCGCCTCGCTCAACCTGCTCGGCTGCCCACAGCACCTGCCAGCGCACGCCCGACAGCGGGTAGACGTTGCCCACCAGCCGCAGCGCCTGCGGCAGCGGCACGCCCCGCTCGACGGCCCAGGCCAGCGACCGCAGCACGATCGATCCGTCGTAGCGGCGGAAGAGCCAATTGAGCGCCCGCAGCGGCGCCACCAGCAGCGCCGTCACCGCCCAGCGCCGGTCCCAGCTTCGGTAGACCCATCGCGGCAGGGGCAAGTCCCGCGGCACGACGCCGATATACATGAGCACGCCGAAGGCGAACAAGTGGGCCAGCGCCAGCCAGACGAAGAAGACCAGCGGGCTCAGTTCCCCCGCCAGGGCGCTGGAAATCTCGATGAGAACAGTCGTCACGGGCGGAAGCTCCAGCTCGAATTGCTGGAACATCACCTCGTAGACCGGGACGATCTTGATCACCATGAACGTGAGCAGCGCGATTCCCACATTGACCAGCGACAGCAGGTACAGGATTCGCGGAACCAGCGGCCGAGCAACGTCCTCCAGACTGCGTCCCGCCTCCAGTTCCCGCTGTAGGGCGTCACCCGCTCTCCCCACCGCGCATCCCATTCGGGCGGCCACAAGCGTCCCCGTGCTCAGCCACAGCCGCGCCTGGGCGATCGCCTGATCGAGCGGCACTCCCGCTTCAACCGCCTGGGCCAGCCGCATGGCGCGCACTCCCGTCCGGCCCCCCGTCTCGTCCGCCATCGCCCGCGCTGATTCCGGTACCGGAATGCCGCGTTTCATGCCCGCGGCAATCACGCCGATCAGGGCCCGGTGCTCGTTGCGCTTGTGCCGCACCCAGACCATGAGGACGACGAGGATGAGCATGAACGTGACGACCAATGCCACTGGAGTTGGGCCGCACACGGCCAAGATTCCGCCGATAATGGCAAACCAGATGAGAATCCAACCTGCGAGCGAGACTGACAGCCTGGCCGGGCTGCTGCGCGATTCGAGAGTCGTTCCAAACAGGAGGCGGGCCGCGACCAGGATTGCCGTCCCCGGGATGGCGAGCAGAACCAGCGGCAGGGCGATGTTGAAACCCACGTGCGACTCCTACCTCATCAGTCCCTGAAGCAGCACCGCCAACGGCAGGACCAGCGCTGAGAACGTGGCCAGGATGATCACGGCCAGCGCGATAAACAGGATCGGCGGCACGACCGCCGTGATCAGGTCGCAGCGCTGCTCGATCCGCTGCTCGAGCACTTCCGCCGCGCTGCGAAAACTGGCCGCCATCTGCCCCGTTTGCTGGCCGGCCCGGAGCAGCGGGACCAGCGACAGCGGCAGCCGCCGATCGCGCAGCATACCGCTCCACAGCGGCACTCCCGCTTCTGCGTGTCCCGCCAGAGATTGAAACGCACCGCCGACGTAGGCGTCGCTCAGGCCTTCGCCCGCCAGCTCGAGTGCCGGCGGAAGCGGCATCTGCTGCTCGACCAGCAGCCCTGCCACGCGGAGTCCTTCCGCCGCGGCGGACCAATGCCACACCTTGCCGACGAGGGGAACCTGGCTGAGCGCCCAATACCATGCCGATGCGCCGCCGAGCAAGCGCAGCAAAAAGGCCAGCAAAAGCCCGGCGCCCAAAACGGCAAATGCCAGGCCGGGAAAATAGTCTGCCATCCAAAACACGGCCACCGTTTGCCCCGGAATTTGCAGCTCAAATTCGCTGAACATGGTGCGGAACTGGGGCACCACATTCCACGCCAGAAAGGTCAAAACGGCCAGCGCTACGACCACGCACATGGCTGGGTAGGCCAGCGCCAACCACAATTGCCGCCAGCGCAGCCGCGCCGCCATTTTGTGGTGCGACCATTCCTCCAGGACCATTCCCAGGTGACCGGACTTCTCGGCCGCAGACAGCAGCGCGGCCAGCGGAGCGGGTATGCGGCCGGCCATTTCCGCCAGCGCTTCCGCCAAGGACTGTCCGCGGCGAATCGAGCGGGCCAGGTCTGCCAGACCTTGCGCCAGCCGTCGCGAGCCGAGCTCGCTCGCCGTGGCCTCAAGTCCTTCCGCCAGCGGAAGCCGGGCCGAGGCCACGCTCGCCACGCGCAGCGCCAGCTCCTCCGCCTCCTGGCGGTTTAACGAGCGGCCGGCAGTCGTGGGAGCATTCATGGCACAAAAGTCGCTCGGCCCAATTGGTAAAGCACCAGCAGGAACGGTCCCACATGGACCATCGCAAATAGGAGGACAGTCCCGCCGCCGAGCAATACGGTCAGCACCAGAGGGCGCGTGACCGACAGCCACTGCGAATGCCTGGCCGCTTCGTCGCGATACACGCCGGCCATCCTTCGCAGCACGCGAGGCAATTCCGCTTGTAGCTGGTGACCGGACAGTATCCACAGCAGCATCGGCGAAAACGCAGCGACGCCTGCGGCCGATTCGCCCCGCGACCAGCGCTCCGCCAGCTCGCTTCCTGCCGTCACGAGCCGCCGATCGCCGGTGGCCTGCGCCGCGAGCACGATTCCGTCCTGAAGCGGCACTCCGTACTCGACGAGCATCGCCAGAGTATCCGCCAGTGCTGCCAGCCGCCCGGCGCGCCGCATGGCAACGAGCTTCCTCACGGTCCCCAGCGCCAGTAACGGGTGCAATTCAATTCCGGCAGACGCTTGTCCCGTTCGCCACCAAAACCACCACCCCCAGATAATAAACAACAGCGGCGGCAGCGGCGCCCACCACCACATGCTATGCCGCATGGCGAGCACTACATCCCACACCGGCTTTGTCCGCGGGCCAAAGTCGTCGAAGATCGACGCCAGTACCGGCGCCACATTCCATAGCCAATACAGCGTCAAACCATAGGCCAGCGCCAAAACGGCGGCCGGATAGAACAGAGCCATTCCAATCCCCTGCCGCAGGTGGGCCGATCGGCGGGCCGTTTCCGAAATCCGCTCCAGTGCCGCCGGCAGCCGCCCTACTTTCACGCCCGCCTCGATGACGGCACGATAGACTGGCGGAAACAAATCGGGCGATTTCGCTACGACTTGCTCGAGCGTTTCTCCCTGCTCCAGTCGACGCCCAACCTCGGCCGCGATTTGCCCCACGCGTCCCGGCACGTCGCTCCCCAGCTCCAGCAGCCCCTTTCCCAAAGGAACTCCCGCTCGCGCCAAGGCGGCGATCTCGTCGTTCAGCGCGACGAAGTCGTCCAGCGTGATGGCGCTTGGAACCAGCGGCGAAAGCGTAGGCACGTTGACTCTGTTCCCGTGGACGAGAGCAGGCGAGTTCCCCCACCAGTCGCCTGCCAGCGTGATTTTATCCGTCGCTGGCCTCGTTTGCATCCACAAAACCCAGCACGCGGCGAATCTCCGCCGGGTCGGTCGCGCCGTCCTCGACCGCGACAATGCCGCGGGCCAATAGCGGTACCATGCCGCTCGCCTCTGCCAGACGGGCCAGCTCGCAGGCATCGGCTCTGGCCAGTACGGCGGCGCCCAGTTCGCCTTCCAAGGGGGGGAGCATTTCGGCCAGCGCTATGCGGCCGCGGTAACCATTTTGCCCGCACGCCTGGCAGCCGCTGTGAACGCGCCACTGCTTGACCGGAAGCCCCAGCCGCGATTCGCCGCCGGCACAAACTTCCGACGCGCGTTGTCCGCACTCCTGACACAGCCGCCGCACGAGTCGCTGGCTGAGGACCCCCGCCAAGCCGCTGCGGAGCAGGTACGGCTCGATGCCCATGTCCGCCAGCCGGCTGACCGCCGTTGCCGAGGAGCCGGCGTGAAACGTGCTCAGCACGAGATGCCCGGTGAGCGCCGCCTGAAAAACGGTCACCGCCGTCTCGCGGTCGCGAACCTCACCAACCAGGATCACTTCCGGATCCTGCCGCATCAGCGACCGCAGTCCGGCGGCGAGGTCGAAGCCTGCGGCCGAATTCACCTGCGACTGCGAGACGCCGTCCACGGCGACTTCGATCGGATCTTCGAGAGAAACGAGGCTTTGGCTGCCGCCCGATTGCCTCACAAGATGCCGCAGCAAGGCATACGCGGTGGTGGTCTTGCCGCTGCCCGCTGGACCAGTGACGAGTAGCGCCCCGCTCGTCTCCGCCAGCCGCAGGAGCAGTGCCGCGTGCAGTTCTGACGGCAGACCGAGATCTTCGGGATACAGATACTGCTGCTGTGACGCGAAGAGCCGCACGACCGCCCGCTCGCCATGCAACGTAGGGAACGTGCTGACGCGCATCTCCACCGTAGGACAGGTTTCCAACCTGTCCCCAGAATCTTTGGACAGGTTGGAAACCTGTCCTACGGCGATGCGCCCCTCTTGCGGCACATCGCTGCGATACGTCAGTAATCCGGACAGCACTTTGAGGCGCGCGACGACGTCGGTCGCCTGACCGCGCGGAAAAATGCCGACCGATAGCAGCACGCCGTCCACGCGCCAGCGCACTTCCAGACCATTGGGCATCGGATGAAGATGCACGTCACTGGCCCCCGCGCGCGCCGCCGCCGCTAGCAGCTGCTGGACAAACTGCGTGGCGTAGGTGACCTGGGCGGCATCGAGTGCGGTCAATTCCTGGGCAAGCGCGGCTGCTGTCACAAGCGGGTTCCTGCAAAGGTCCTTGTATCTTACCAAGCCAATCTGACCGGCAAACTTCCCTCAAGCGCTACAATTCCTGCGTCGATAATCGCATCCGCAGTCTTGCGCGCACGTAGGACAGGTTTCCAACCTGTCCCTCCGCTTCTGGGCAGGTTGAAAACCTGTCCTACGATCATGTCCACCGCCAATCCTTCCGCCTCCCACGACGAAAACCACGGCCTGGCGGCTGCGCTGGCGGATGCCGTCGCCGATTGGGGGGGCGTGATTGTCGAGACGCTCACGACGATCGGCGACTTGTCGATCTTCGCCTGGCAGACGCTCACCTGGCTGGTATGGCGGTTCCCGAAAAAGGAGACGCTGCTGCCCAACTTCTATCAGGTCGGCGTCCTGAGTCTGCCAGTGATCGCGCTCACCGGCACGTTCATCGGCATGGTGCTGGCCGTGCAGGCGTATTTCTCGTTTCGCGGCTTGGGGCTCGAGACGCGCCTGGGCGCGATGATCAACATGACGCTCGTCCGCGAATTGGGCCCGGTCCTGGCGGCGACGATGCTCGCTGGCCGCGTCGGCGCCGCCATGGCCGCGGAGCTCGGCACGATGCGCGTCACCGAGCAGATCGACGCCTTGGAGAGCATGGGGGCCGATCCGGTCCATTACCTTGTCGTGCCGCGGTTTCTGGCTTCGATCTTCATGATTCCCACGCTCACCATCATGGCCGACTTCATGGGGGTCATCGGCGGTTACTTCTACAGCATCCTCGTGCTCGATATCGACGCCCACCACTACTGGGCCAACTCCGAGTCCTTCGTCAATCGCTTCGACCTGTTCAGCGGCATCGCCAAGAGCGTTTTCTTCGGCGCGGCCATCGCGATTATCAGTTGCCACCGCGGCTTTCGCTGCCAGCCCGGCGCCGAAGGCGTCGGCCGCGCGGCGACCTCGGCCTTCGTTTACTCGTTCGTTGCCATCCTCGTCATCGACTTGTTCCTGGGCAACATCATGTACTCGACCTATAACCGCATCTATCCCAACGCACCGGGACTGTTTTGATCGATGCCCGACCCTCCTGCCACCTCCCGACCCCTCATTGAAGCCCGGTCGCTCTCGGTCCGCTTCGGCCGGCAGGAGGTGCTGCGCGACATTGCGCTTTCGATTCCCCGCGGCCAGACCGTGGCCATCATCGGGGAAAGCGGCTGCGGCAAGACCGTGCTCATCAAGACCACCATCGGCCTGATCCGACCGACGCACGGCCAGGTCCGATTCGACGGCCACGATCTGGCGGCACTCAACGACAAGGAATTGACCACGCAGCGGATCCGCTTTGGCTACGTCTTTCAAAACGCGGCCTTGTTCGACAGCCTGACGGTGGGCCAGAACGTGGCCTTCCCGCTGCGCCAGCACCGGCAGCTTGCCGAGCCCGAGCTTCAGGAGCTGGTACTGGCCCGACTGGCGGAAGTAGGCCTGCCACCGGCGGTCGTCCCCAAAAAGCCGGCGGAGCTTTCCGGCGGCATGCGGAAGCGCGTCGGCCTGGCCCGGGCCCTGATCCTCAATCCCGAGCTGGTGCTGTATGACGAGCCCACGACCGGCCTCGACCCGATCATGAGCGACGTGATCAACGAGCTGATCCTGACCACACGCCGCAATCATCCCGTGACGAGCATCGTGGTCACGCATGACATGCACACCGCCCGCAAAGTGGCCGACCGCGTGATCATGCTGTATCCGACTTCGCGGCTGACTGCCGGCGAGAATCAAATCCTGTTCGACGGACCGCCCAGCGACCTCGACGAATGTCCCGACCGCCGCGTGCGGCAATTCGTGCACGGCGAGGCGGGAGAGCGGCTGATGGAGATGCAGAATCACAGGAACACGGCCTGAATTGGAGACCGCATGAAAAACTGAGGGGGAGAGAGGGGGAGCGGGAGAGTGGGAGATGTCGAACACGATCTTCTTTCCCCCTCCCCCACTCGCCCTTTCTCCCACTCTGAACCTGAACCCTGAACCCTTTTAGCTAGTCCGTGGACGAGAGACTTCTTAGACTTCGCGTCGGCATCGTCGTCGTGGTCGCGGTCGTCATGACCGTGCTGCTGGTGATGCTGTTTGGCGACCTCCAGTTGCCAGGCACGCGAAAGTACACTGTGTACATCAATTTCCCGCGGGCCCCCGGCGTCGCGGTCGGCACTCCCGTGCGCAAAAGCGGGATTTCCATCGGCCGCGTCGCCGCCATCGAGCTCAAGGACGAAGGGGGCGTCCGCATCACGACCGACATCGACGCCAAACGCAAAGTCCTGACCAGCGAAATCTGCCAGATCAGCTCCGCCTCCGTCCTGGGCGATCCCGTGCTCGAGTTTGTCCTCTCGCAAAGGACTGACATCAAGCCCGAGCCGCTCTCCGATGGCGCGGAAATCGACGGCATCGTCGCCGGCAATCCCTTCGAAGTGTTCCAGAGCCTGCAAGGGGACATCCGCACGGCATTGATTTCCGTCCGCGGCGCCGGCGACGAAGTGCGGCAGACGGCGCAGGGAATGCGGGAGGCGTTTGCCGACGAAGAAGACCAGCTCCCCCGCATCCTGCAGAAAACGGAGCGCGCGCTTGACCAGCTCAACAAGTCGCTGCAAACGGTGGACAACGTGTTCGGCGATCCTCAGATGCAGGAGAATCTCAAGCGGTCGGTGCAGGATCTGCCAAAATTTTTCGACGACGCCCGCGGCACGCTGGCCAAGGCGAACGAGACGTTCGACGGCTTTCAGCGGATGAGCAAGCGGGCGGAGAGCAACCTGGAGAGCCTGGAGCGATTCACCAAGCCGCTCGCGGAGCGCGGACCGGCGCTGGTGGACGACATCAGCGGCAGCTTGTCGAACATCAACAGCCTGACCGAGCAGCTCGACGAGCTGGCCCGCAACTTCACGACGCGGGAAGGGACGGTCGGCCGGCTGCTCCGCGACGACACGCTCTACGACCGGCTCGATCGGACAGTGGCGAATGTGGAGGAGATCACCTTCCGCCTGCGGCCGATCATGGAGGACGTTCGCATCTTTACCGACAAGATCGCCCGCGACCCGCGGCAATTGGGGCTCAAAGGGGCGCTCGACAAGCGTCCGCTGGG
>DASRJP010000118.1:0-21029 GCA_035649415.1 Pirellulaceae bacterium
CGCCCCCCAAAAAACATCGAGGCAACTGTCAATCATTGCCAGGCTGCCGAGGCAGAGCCTCGAGTTAGTGCGTTCCCCAGGCTGGAGCCTGGGAACGAGTACAAAGAGGCGCACGCTCGGACCCGATGGCAATTACCGCGAGTGGAGGGGGACGGAAGTGGGAAGTGGTTTCCCCGCGCCATGTCTTGCCGAAGAGGTTCCGCCGGCGGCGCTGGGCTCGCTGATGTGGGGACGATGGCCGCCCCGACCGTGGCTGATCACCGCGTTTCCTGGCCGCAGGGAGTAGGCCGGCCCGTGAGGGCCGAGGAATAACGCCCGATCCAAATTTTATTCCCAAAGCCCCGAAGGGCCCGAAGGGGCGGCACCACAGTTGTCGCGCCGCGTGTCGCCCCTTTTGGGCTTCGGTGTCGATATTTGATCCCCGAGCTCCGGCGGCTAACGCCGCCGGCTATTCCCTTCCGCCCCTCCGGGGCTCACATCACAAGGCCGTCGGGGTTGACCGCTACCCACCCCGCGCACCGCCTTGCACAACCGCCAGCCGCTGGATCATTCTGAGGGCTGCGTCGCCAGTGCCGTTGGCTTCCCTGCGAGCAGCCGTCAGAACCCGTGCCTCAGTCCTCTACTGCCGCCGAAACGGACGTCGTCTGGCCAAAGCCAGCGCATTTCGCGGCGGTGGCGGTGGCCTGGTCGCTACTAGTGATCTACGGCTCGCTTACGCCGTTTGCCTACCAGCCGCTGGAGTGGAGCCGGGCCGCGAGCATTCTGCGGTGGATCATCGAACATCCGCCGCAGCCAGCGCCGCGCAGCGACTGGGCCACGAATTTCCTGCTGCTGGTGCCGATCGGGTTTGCCGCGCTGGGGGCGCTACTCGTGGATCGGGATTCGTTGCTCCGCCGCGGCGTATGCGTCGTGCTCGTGCTGCTTGGCGGCCTGGTGCTGAGCATCTCGGTCGAAGCGGCCCAGCTCTGGTTTCCGCCGCGGCATCCTGCCAAGGCGGACGTCATCGCCCAGACGCTGGGAAACGTGGTGGGGATGGGGCTGTGGATTCTTGCCGGACAGTCGCTGACCGATTGGACTCGCCGTCGTCTGTACGGGCCGCAGGGGGGGCGCGCCGTGTGGCTACTGGCGATCTATGCCGCGGGCCTGATGTTCTATTCGCTGCTGCCGCTGGATCTGACGATCCGGCCCGTAGATCTGTGGCACAAATACAAGTCCGGCCAGGTGAGTCTGGTTCCGTTTGCCGGCTGGCAATGGAATCTGGAGTCGATTTACGCAGCGGCCCGCGATGTGGCCCTGTTCATTCCGATCGGCGTGCTGGCGGCGCTGTGGCCCGCGCATGGGCAAAGCCCGCGGCGGCTGCCGCTGCGCTGGCTGGCCGCCGCGGCTGTGGTGGGTTTGATTGAGTTCTCGCAGCTTTTCGTTCGCAGCCGGCACAGTGACGCGACCGACCTGATCCTGGGAGCGATCGGAGTCAGCGGCGGGCTGCTGGCTGCCATCCTGTGGAAACGCGACGGGGCAGCACGCGGCCGGGGAGGCTGGCTGTTGAGGGCCGCCAGCCTGGTCGCGTTTGCACTGCTGCTGGCGGCGATTTACCTTCAGCCGTTCGAGATGGATCGGGACCATCGGGCGGCGGCCGCGCGCCTGGCGGCCATGTTCCGCGTGCCGCTGGAAGCGCTCAGGCAAGGGGAGCTGCTGGCGATGACGTCCAACGTTCTGCGCAAACTGCTGCTGTTCGGCGTGCTGGGGTGGCTGGCGGGTGAGAATGTGTCCGGCCTGCGAAAGAGCAAGCCTGGCTGGCGCGCGCTTGTCGCGTTGGGGCTGGCCGCGGGACTCGTCGCAGCGGTGCTGATCGAGGTAGCGCAGTCCTGGTTTCCACCCCACGTTCCGGACGTGACGGACGTCGCCTGGGGCGCGATCGGCGGTGCGCTGGGAGCGTACGTGGGACGGTTCGTGGAAAGCGGCACGCGGTGCGGAACGGAATGAATTCCGTTCTACATTTCAGATCGGCTCGACCATGTAGTCGTCGATCTGCACCGACACGCCCTGCTGCAAATAGTGGACGGCAATCAAGAGCCGCGTCTCGCCGCGGCGGCAAACGATCGTTCCTTCGATCCCCATCAGCGAGCCGCTCTTGATCCGCACGCGCTGTCCGGGCTGAAGACGAGCCTCCACGGTCAGTGGCGCTCCCGCCAGGATCAGGCTGCGAACGTGGCGCAAATCGGTTGTCATCTGCTCGGTGCCTGGCACCGGCAGGACGCACGAGATGCGGTTGGTCGTGAGGGCCTGGACTCGCTCGTCCTCCGTGCCATACAGAAACACATAGCCGGCGAACACCGGCAAATGCGATTTGACGTTCCGCGGTCCGACGCGGCTCGTTTTGGAAACGAGCGGCAGGTAATAAGGAACGCTCATCCCAAACAGTTGGCGGGCGAGCGATTTTTCCTGCCGAGACTTGGTGTAGACGGCCCACCAGCGGCGATCGCTGGTTTCCTCCGCCAGACCATCGAGCAGGTTGGCGGGGTAACAATCCGGTTCGGCGGCGAGAATAGGCACGAAACGAGTCCTTAGTCTGGATGAAAATATAATGGCACTTGGCCGGCAGAACGTGTCGGAACTCGGCTTGCCCCCTGGCTACAACGTCCGCCACGCCAGGCAGAGTGAAAAGGGGGTCCTTATATGCGGATAGCCGCAAGAGACCGACTTTGAGGCGAAACAGGTGGGGTCGCCTCGCTTCTCCTCCGCGGGGGTTTGGTCCAAGTGCTACGAGTCTAGTTTGGTTACCAAATCATTGCAAGGATTTTGTTAGCGGGTTGTCAGGTTTCGGTGAGTTCGTGTAACGATCTGGTTCCTGACTCAATCCATTGGCGCGCTCGAAAAGCGCACGGGAAACCTCGGGCAGCAGCCTGGCAAGCGTCGTCACTCGGCGGCCGAGCGCGTTCCATCTGGCGCGCCGCCAATGGGGTGGCCGCTGGGGAGGGGCCGAGCGGCGGTAAGAAACCCCGCTTTAAAGAGTTGTTCCTTCAGCCGGCGGAACTGGTCGAAGCTGTCAGGATAAACCCAAACTGTGATGACCGTCCGCTGCGGATCGAGCCCCGTCAGCCGGGCGCGGAACAGCGAATTGGATTTGATCGCCTCCTCGAACGGCTCGCCAAGATTCGGTTCGGCATCGACGAACCAGATCTTCTCCAGTTCGATGTTCGACCGGCGAGCGGGACCGACCTTGGTCAGGATTTCTTCGTCCACGCGGCGAAGGATATATCGCCCGCCGAAACCTTGGACAACTGGGAGCGTCTCCTCGATCCGCGGCGCGTCTTTCAGCCGGTGGATGCGATTGGGGGCGTCGGCCTGTAGCCGGGCCAACATTTCCGTGTAGGGCACGTATGCCAGCCGCCCGGACAACAGACGAAAGTGAACCTCTTCGGTCAGCACGGTTGTGGCCATTGGCGTCGGCAAGTGCGGAATGGCGGCCGGCGGCGGCTTGGCGCTCGATTCCAGCGCCAGCTGGGTCTTGGCCAACTGGCGCTGTGCCGCCAGGACTTGCTGCTCCAGGTCCAGTCGCGCCTTTTGTTCGTCGTTCATCTGCTCGCGCCGCCTGGCAAGCTGCTCCTCGGCCAGCAGCACCACCTTTTGGATCTGGTCCCGTTCCGCATTGCGGTAGGCGATCTCAAATTGCTGGCGTTTGATGTTTGACTGTAATTCGTTGAGGCCGCTTTCCACGGTTGCCGCGGCATTTTTGGCACTGGCTACGGCGCTGGCAGAGGGCGAATTTGCTTCGAGCCGCCGCTTCACCGATTCCGTCAATCCTTGTTTGGCCTGCGAGCCGACTACCATCACCAGAATGATCAGAATGGCGACGACGTTCGCGATCACGTCCAGGAACGAATCCTTGCCCGGGTCTTCAGTGTGGCGCACACGATCGCGTCTCATCAGCGCCTCCTTTGCACGTCGATGCCGCTGCCTTGCAGGGCGGCCTGCAATTGCTCGTACCGCTCCTGGGCGTTGCTCCCCACGTCCACGTGCAGCGCGGGCTTCCAGTAGCCGTTGTCCGCTGCCAGACCCCAGCCGGCGACGAGCTTTTGGATTGCGGACACGAAGGCGTCGATTTCCTCGGCAGTAATTGTCTCCGACAGCAGAAACTCCTGCGGCCGCGGCGAATCGCGCCGATCCGAAAGCAAGACCAGGCGATCGGCCAGACAGACGACGCGGATCGGACGCGTGACGGCAAAGGGACGACCATGGGCGTTGGGCAAGCCCCAATTTGGCCCGCGCTGCTGGGCGACTGCTCCCGCAGGCAGCGATTTGCCGTGCTTGGCTCCGGGAACTCCTCCTTTTACCCCTTCCTGCCGCGGATCGCCGCCATGCTGGATTCGCGGCGTCGCCGAGGACGACTGTGCATCGGGCTTTGGCACAGACCCCTGTGGCGCGGAAGCGGCGCCAGCCTCTGTTCCGTCTGCGCCTGGCTTGGCCCGCGCTGCCCGGCCGTCGGCATAGACGTCGCTGCGGCCGACTCCCATGCCGCCGGAGCCGACGCCGACTCCTCGCCCCGGTGCAGTGGATTTTTCGGCCTCCATGCCAGGATCGCCGGGTGGATCAAAGGAACTGGCGGTGGGAGCGACCTGATACTTTCGCGGCATGCTGGCCGCCAGCAGAGCCTGGCGGCGGCGCGCATCGCGGACCGTGCTTTGCAGCGCCTGATCGAGTTGCGGGCTGCGCTCGCCGTAGTCGAGATTCAAATCCTCGGACACCAGCTCGTATCCGAATTCATCCTCCCAGGCCTTCATGGCGGCCCTGGCTGCCTGGTAGGACATCACGCCACTGGGCCGCACCACGAGCAGCGGATACGGCTCACCCCCCGCGCCGCTGGCCGATTTGGCCAGGTGCTCGCGCTTGGCACGCAGCGCTGCATCGAGCGGATTGCCCGGCCCGCTCGGCCCGTCAAAGTCGGCAGCGGTCAGCAGGACCCCTTCCGGCTGAATGATCACTCCTTCGGCCACGCATTCCACATACAGCGGCATACGGCGAGTGCCGCGGCGTCCTTCGTAGGGGATAAGCGTATAGGAACGATGCGAGGTTATTTGCTGTTGCTTGTCGGCAAGCTCCTGACCCTTGGCGGAGATGGCACCGTGCAGATCTTTAAGCTGGAGCTGGAGCGGCGCCAGGTCCTGTGTGGAATCGGGCTCCCCTTCGTCCAGCTTTTTGATGCTGGACACGAGCATGCGGGCCGAGTCCTCCAGCCGCCGGATGTGATCTTCGATGTGGCTGAGCGCGAGCCGCGAGTCGGCCAGCTCCTGACGCTTCTCCTCGCGCTGCTTCTCGAGGACTTCCTGCCGCCAGCGCGCGTCCTCCAGCGCGACCTGCGCCTCACTGCTGGCGGAATCTGATCCAGAAGCCTGCGCCTGCATGATCGATTGCGCATCGGTGCCGACGCGGGCCACCATCATGACCAGCAGCACCACGAACGCCCCCATGATGCAGATCAGCACTGCAATGAAGGGGAATAAGGAAACGCTGATAGCATGGCGGCGGACGTTTCGGCTCATGCCGCTCTGGCCCTCATCTGCGAGCCGCGCAGGTCCACGTGCGGCGTTTCGGCGATCGTTCCCAGCCGCGTGTTGAGCAGGTGGATGGCGGCGGCCAGGCTCATCACCGTGTCTTCAAAGTTTTTAGCGCCGGCCAGAGCCGAGAGATTATTGTTGAGCGCCGCTTCGAGCTGCACGACGTCGCCGGCCGCCTTGATGGCCTGCGTCATCAGCTCGCCCTGCTTGACCAACTCCTGCTGCTGGGCGTGCAGCACACGCGCGTTGCTGCCCAGGACCGATTGCCACTGTTCCCAGCGGCGGCCCAGCTGTTCAGCGGATGCCTGATCGATTTTGGCCATTTGCTCCGCATGTTGGCGCAGCGCCTGGGAGAGCGCCGCGGTCAGCGCCGTTTGCGTCTGCTCGCAGGTGGCGTCCGCCAGCCGCTCCCAGTGTTTTTGCGCGGCGGAAATGGTGGATTGCCAAAGCTGGGCTTGCCGCTGCACGAGCTGCTCGCTGGCATACAGGACGCTTTGGGCGATTTGCTGGATGTGGCGTACTTGCGGGTCGCTCGAGACGGTGACCGATTGAAACAGGCCGAGCAATTCATCCGCGGCTCGCCGATCGACCGTCTCCAGCGCCTGGACCTCCATGCGGTCCACGAGAAATTGCAGGAACATCAGCACCACGGTGAAGCTCAGCGCCAGGGCCGTCGTGTCGAACTTCACGTACAAGCCGCCTAGCAGCCCCTGCATGGCGTTTTGCACGTTGACCATGTCCTGCCGGGCCAGGTCGCCGATCACCTGCGTGATGCCGATTACCGTCCCGAGAAACCCGAGCATCGGCGTCGCCCAGACGATGATCCGGATCAGCGCGTAGCTGTCCTGCTGCCTGGCGGCATCCATGTCGGACAGATGTTTGAGTTCCGCTTCCAGGCCGTCGGCCGATCCACGTCGCGAGACGAGCTCCAGTGAGTCAAACAGCCGGCGAGCGAGGTAGGAATTGCGCAGGCGCGTCGGCAGCTCGGCCAGCATGTCCAGCAGCTCATTCGCCTTGCTCAGGGGCTGAATGCCGTCGTGCTGTCCGAGCGACACCGTCGCCAGGGCCGAGTATTCGGTGCAAACGGAGGACAGCTTGTGCAGCAGTGCTCCCAGGCAGATGAAAAAGAAAAAGGTCTCGACGACGCAAACGGGGTGGCCGACAAAGTAGCGCAAGATCAGCGGGTGATTGAGGGGTCCCCGCAGGACGAGAGCATAGAAGACGGCGGCCAGCGCCAGCCCCAAAACGAGAGGCCATAGTAGCGCGCCGACCATCGAACTTGCGGACTTGCGACTTTCGGCTGAAGGCACAGGAGCTTCCTTTCTCACGTGCGTTGGCTGGCCGGCTTAAGCCGGGATTCGCATAACGTAAAAATCGTCTTTACCGCTACAGCTTATTGAGTTTGCCGGGGCAAAAATCGGCCGCCGTGCTAGCGGCGCTGCCCGGTCGGGCGGCGAGGGAATGCCTCATCGCGAGCTAATACTGCATGCCGCCCGTTCGGCCAAGAGCAGCCGGCGGCACGGGCGGCACATTCGGCAAAGATTGCCAAAGTCCTCAGGCGGTGCTTGCCGATGAAGTCAGCGTCCCGCACTGCTCGCCCGCGAGCCATGGTGCGAGATAAGCCATTATCGATTCCCGGGGGGGACGATTGTCCGGGCCGATCCCGCAAGGGGTCGCCCGGACTTTCTCGTTTCTTGGGGTGGCAGCTTGAAAAGCGGGTCGTTCATCGCTGCCATTCGGGTTGCAGCGCCTGAAAATGGAGCCGGGTGTCGCCGCGAATGACTCCCCGCTTGCCGTAGCCAATCGTCGCCGCCGGCACTCCTGTGCTCAGCTCGCGCGCGGCCAGCTCTGTTACCAGGGTGCCGCCGGTGTTCAGCTCGACCAGTCGTTTGTGGTCGCGCAGATGGTTCAGGCCGACATCGGATATCGCAGTGCCAGAAAGATGCAGCCATTTGACCTGCCGAACATTGGCAAACTCCGCCATCATGCTGTCATTCACGTTGCTGTTGGACAAATCCAGCCGGATCAAGTTCTCCATGCTGGCCAGGTGCTTGATGACTCCCGGAGAGATTGTTGTTCCGGACAGGTCGAGAATTTCGACTTGCGTCAACGACGCCAATCCCTCTCCGCTTGTAAGCGTATTTCCAGAAAGATTGAGCGTGATCAATTCGGATAGTCCCCGGAGATGGCCCAGTCCTGCTCCCTGAATTTTGGTGTTTCGTAAATCGAGCTGCGTCAGGCTCGTACATCCGGTCAAATGCCGCAGTCCGGAATCGGCGATACTGGTGCCGCCCAGATTCAGCCAAGCCAGCTCTTTGCAATTGGCCAAAGGCGCCAGTTCGTCGTCGTTGAGCGGGCAGCCGCTGGCGGACAAATGTCGCAACTTTGGCAGTTTCGCGATGTGGGTAAGACCTTGGCCTCGAATGGAGGACGAGTCGACGCTCAGGCTGACGAGGTTGTTGAGCTTCGCCAGATGCGTCAGACCGCCGTCCGTGATTCCCCCGGATGGAATCGACAATTCTTCCAATCCTCGCATCTGGCCTATTACCTCGAGGGAGCGGTTCGAAATCCAGGGATTGCCGCCGCGAATGAGCAGCCGCCGCAGATGCTGGTGGTTGGAGAGTTGCGCCACATCGCCGTCTGTGACGGGACACTCGACGACTAGCTTTTCCAGGCTAGTGGCGTCCTTGAGCCAAAGCATGGCCTGCTGGCCGCCGGTGGCTGGCGTTAGATGAGCTTCGACGACGTGGCCTTCACGGGTCACAACGCCGGCACGAAATTCCGAGAGGGCTAGTGCAATCCGTTCTTGCTGCGAAAACCACTGGCGACGCTGCCAGTCGTCGTACATCCGCTTGCCCACGGTGCCGATAAACGCGGCGAAAACGGTCGTCACGAGAAGAAACGACTTCAGGCTGAAGCGCACTGGAAACATGCACTGGCCTACCTGCAAGGCGTCACGTGGCAGCTGTATTTGCGATTGTCTGGTTCCGCGCCCGATTTTTCAACAGCTACCAGTCGCGGCGTTAACAGGCAGCATCGACCCTGCTTCCAAAAACGAGGGTTCGAGCAGGCGGCGCTGCCACGGCAGCCGTCGGATGGCGGCAGCCGTGGAGCAGATGCATCTCCTTCGGCTAGAAGCCGAAGTAAATGCCGATGCCGCCGCCGTGGTGGTGGTGATGGCCGTGATGGTGGCCGTAGTGACCGCCGTAGTACTGCGGGCGATAGGAGCGGTAGTAGTGACCGCCGCCGTAGCCGCCATAGTAATCGCAGCCATACCTGCCGCCGCCGTAGCCACCGTATCCGCCGTAGCCACCGTATCCGCCGTAGCGGCCGTACCCGCCATAGCCGCTGTAGTAGCGGCCATGGTCGGCCTGGGCGGTGCTCGCCAGACCGCCGACGCTCAAAGCGGCAGCCGCCAGCAGTATCAAAAGGAACTTCCGCATCGATTTCTCCTTTGTGTCTCGGGGGGAGACAACCCGCCGACCATTCAGAGGCCGGCATGGCTTGGAAAGATGCAGCGGCGATGCCACTCACAAATCAGGCGCCGTAAACACTGTGGCATCAATGGTTTAGAATTCGTCCTGCGCTATCCGCCGCTGAGTACGATCGGACCGTGCGCCGTCAGCTTGATTACATGTCGCGCTCAAGTAGAGACACCTCCCAGAATGACCAATGACCAAATCCCAATGACCAATGTCGGCAGTCTTTCATTTGTCATTTGGATTTGGTCATTGGTCATTTATCTCAAACCTCCTCACCTCCCACGAAACATCCAGCGTCGAGCCCGATTCCATTCGCACGTACCGCCGCGGATATCCCAGCTCGCGATCGAAGCTGGCCCGCAGCCTCAGGTCGGGGGTGAAGCGATCGGCCTTCCCCGCAGCGCGGCGCTCGATCTGCTCCACGTCGCGGCCGATCGTGGCGAACATTCCCGGCACGCTCCAGGTGCCAAACGTCCGCCGCTGCGCCAGTGGATGGTCATTGCGAAATGCCGCGATCGCTTGCCCGCCGCGGACCTGCACTCGGTACGTCCCCGGCTGCGGACCCTCGACGCGGACTTCCAGGTCGTAGTCGGCCGGCCCGTGCTGCCGCCAGCGCTCCCGCGCTGCGCGAAGCGCTTCGGTCGTTAGCGGCGGCGTCGAATCGGCCACATTCCAGCGGAGAATGACCAGCGTCACCACGAGCCCCGCCAGCGTCCCCAGGATCAGGCCGCAGCCGACGCGGCGCATGGCGGCGGCACGCGTCGGGTCTTTGGTAGCCGGCGGCTCGTCGGCGATTTTTGCAATCATCGTATGACCAAGGGGTCGGGAGTCGTTTCGGGTCGACAACGATTAATTTCCCAGGGCGTTGATCCCGAATCGACTCCCGACCCCATCCGTTTGGATCTTCGTCGCACGGCTGTCCGGGCTCCTCTCGCCAATCGCAGGGCCGCTGGCTACAACGGCAGTATATCGCTGCCCTCCACGCTCGGGGTCGGGAGTCGTTTCGGACCGACAACGATTGACTTCCCGAGGCGATGATCCCGAAACGACTCCCGACCCCTTTGACGCGCTCTGGTGCATGATGACCGACTCCTCCATCATCGCCTCCCGGGCGCGCACCAAGATCGTCGCCACCGTCGGACCGGCCTGCCGGGAGGTGGACCAGCTCACCGAGCTCATTCGCTCCGGCGTCTCGGTCTTCCGCATCAACACGGCCCACGGCGACGAAGCCGAGCGGACGGAAATGCTGGCGCGGATCCGCGCCGCGGCCGCCGCGCTGGACTGCCCCGTCGGCATCCTCGTCGATCTGGCAGGACCGAAAATCCGCCTGGGAAAGCTCATCGTCGATCCCACGCCGTGCAATGCGGGCGAGATTTTTCGCTTCATTCCGGGGGACGAGGCCCGCGCGCCCGACGAGCTCACCAGCAATTACCCTGCGCTGATTTCCGAGCTGACCGTCGGCGATACGGTGATGCTGGCCGATGGCACCGTGAGCATGACGGTCGTCGAGAAGAGTGCCGGAGAGGCGCGCGTGCGGGTGACGCAGCCGGGAGTCATTCGCAGCCGGCAGGGGATCAACCTGCCGGGCATCAAGCTGAGCGTCGCCTCGCTGACCGAGGCCGACTCGGCCAATGCCGCCTGGGCCGCCCGCCACGAAGTCGATTTTGTCAGCCTGTCGTTCGTCCGCTCGCCGCACAATGTGCTCGAGCTGGCGCAACTTTTGAGAAAACAAGGATCGCACGCCGCCGTCATCGCCAAGATAGAAAAACGCGAGGCGCTCGATCACTTGCCGGACATCGTCCGCGCTGCGGACGGCGTGATGGTGGCCCGCGGCGATCTGGGGGTCGAGGTGGACGTGGCCGAGACGGCCGTCGTGCAGAAGCGGATCGTGCGCGAGTGCCAGCGCCAGGGAAAGCCAGTGATCGTCGCCACGCAGATGCTCGACAGCATGCACCACAACCGCCGGCCGACGCGGGCCGAGGCGACCGACGTGGCCAACGCCATCCTCGACGGCGCAGACGCCTGCATGCTCTCCGGCGAGACGGCCATCGGCGAGTATCCGATCGAGGCGGTACGGATGATGAACCGCATCATGCTGGCCACCGAGCCGCTGCTCAAAGAAAATGCACAGGCGCTCAGCGCCGCGGTGGAGGGAAACGTCCATCCGGTGACCCACGCCGCCGTGCTGGCCGGATCGTCGATCGTCCAGCGGATCGGGGCCAGGCTGGTGATCGTGGCCACGCGCAGCGGCAGCACCTGCCGCCTGCGCTCCAAGATGCGCGACGCCGTCCCGACGATCGGCGTCTCCGATTCGCCGACGGTCCTGCGGCAATTGACGCTGCTGTGGGGCGTGACCCCGCTGGCGGGGGCGCCGGTGAACGACGGCCCGCAGCTCCGCCAGTTCATCAGCGACTGGGGCCGCCGGCAAAAGGTGGTGCAGAAGGGGGACCGGATCGTTTTCCTGACCGGCACGAACTTCTACCCGCTGGCGCAGAACATCATCGTGATTCACGAGGTGGAGTAGCTCGCGCACGCCGCGGCAAGTTGCGGCGCAAGCTTCGGTTCGAAGGCGCCTGTCATTTCATTCCCGGAGTGACGTCGTCTTTCTTCTTGCGGTTCCAAAAGCGCAGTGCCGCGTCTTCAACGAATCGTCCCAGCACGAGGATGACGAAGCTGAACAGCACGAGCTGTCCCGCGGCTGACCAGTAGGCCGCCCCGCAGACCATGCCGAAGGCGGCCGCCAGCCAGATGGTGGCGGCAGTCGTCAGCCCGTGGATCTGCTGGCCGGCCGCATCGCGCAGGATCACGCCGGCCCCCAAAAAGCCGATGCCGGTGATGATCCCCTGCAATACCTGAGTGACCGCCCGCCGCTCGGGGATCCCCTGGCCGTCCCAGGCCACAAGCAGACCGAGCTGCGTGATCCCCGCCGCGCCGATGCTGACCAGCGCGTGAGTCCGCATGCCGGCAGGCTTATGCTGGAGGTCGCGATTCAGGCCGATCAGGGAGCCGGCCAGCGTGGCGGCCCCGAGGCGCAGGAAGAGATCCCAGTTGGTGAGCGCGGGTGTGAGGTCCATAAGTCTTCGGCGAGGGACAGCACGGGCGATGCACAAGAAATTCCAAGCACAAGGCACCAATTCTCAAACAATTACCAAAGTCGAAGGCTCCAATGACCTGAAATCAACTTACCGACCTTCGAATCATTTGCGTCATTTCGATATTACGATTTCGGACTTGTTTGTAATTTGGTGCTTGTCATTTGGTGCTTCCGTCACGTGTGGATCCGGCGCGGCAGTTATGTAGGCCGGTACGTCGCCACGCAGTGGGGCGTTTCCCAGAGCTGCGCCTCGACGATGGGGAAACCGCGGCTGGCCGTGAAGTCGTAGATCAAACGGGCGATGTTTTCCGCCGTCGGGTTGACGTCCAGCAGAAACAGCGGCTCCTTGTGCTCGCGGAGCACTGGCACGATCGGATCGTCCTTGTGCAGCAGCATCCGGTGGTCCAGGTTGTCGTCGATCCAGGCGCTCACGACCCGCTTGATATCGGAGAAGTCCAGCACCATGCCTCGCGCGTCGAGCGTCTCGGACTCGAGCGTGATGATCGCGTGGCCGTTGTGACCATGCAAGTAGCGGCACTTCCCCTCGTAATTGAGGAGCCGATGGCCGTAGCAAAAATCGATTTCGCGTGTGACGCGGAACATGATTGTGGGTCCTTAGCCGGAGCCTAACAGGCTCCGGGAAGCCCGGTCGAAGCGGTAGTCACGCCCCTTTCCGGAGGCAAGTTTGCCTCCGGCTAAGGGCAAGTGGTTGCATATCGCGTGCCATCGGGCAACTCTGC
Organism: Pirellulaceae bacterium; assembly: GCA_035649415.1. GTDB lineage: Bacteria > Planctomycetota > Planctomycetia > Pirellulales > Pirellulaceae > DATKDU01. Next base: position 12,872 of record DASRJP010000118.1, read on the forward strand.
GTCGCGGAATGCCGCCTTTCGCTCCGCGCACTTGTTGCAGCGGCCGCAGTGCAGGCCGCCGACCGGCGCGATGCACGAGAACGTCAGTTCCAGCGGCAAATCGCGGCCGAGGTTCATCACCTGTCGTTTGGTCATCGTCCCAAACGGACGGAGCAGCTCCAAGTGGCCGGCGCCTCCCCGGTTGAGCGCCGACTCGAAGTCGCAGAGGAAATGGTCGTCCGCATCTTCAAACGGACTCGTCCCCAGCGGCGCCAGAGCCAGCTCGCCAATGCTATTGAGCTGACACCAGACGGCCGCCTTGACCAGCAGCAGGGCATTTCGGCCAGGCAAGAACACCGCTTCGTCGGGCGACTCGGCGTCGGGCGCGCCGTGGCCCGTGACGCTCCAGTGCTCCTGGTACAGGTCGGCGAGAGGCAGGTCGAGAACCACCAGGTCGGCCAGGTTGGGGGCTGCCACGGCCGCGAGGTAGCTGGCCAGTGCCGGCAGCTCGCGCCGCTGCCAGTAGAGCCCGGTGCGGATGTAAAACGGCTGCACGCGTCGGCCGTTGCGCAGCAAATGGGACAGCAGGATCGAGCTGTCCAGGCCGCCGCTAGCCAAAACGCCGATCGTGCTCCCGTTGACTGGCGAAATCATGAGGCGGAATCAGTAGTTGGCAGTAAGGATTCGGTCGGCACTGCGGCAAGAATGAGCGGCCACTCGCATTGTAAGTACGAGGCGCGCTGCGGTGGAGCCGCCACAGCCCCGTCTTCCCACGCCCTGCTCACGTTTCCCCTGGCAGTTACCGATATTCCACCCTATTGCCGTGCCGCCGGTAACGATTCCTCCGTGTTTACCGGCAAGATGTAACGGCTACAGCGACCTTACTACCCGCCTGGTTGCCATGAACTCCCGCATTTCCCGCCGCCGCTTTGGCCTGGCGTGTGCCGCTCTCGCTGCGTCCACGGCCCCTGCACTAGCTGAGCCGACAGACGCCACCAGGCCAGCGGAGCCCTCTGCGTCGGCTGAGGCAGCTCCCGCCCCAGTCAAGGCCAAGCCGCGGGCGACTTTCACCACCTGGCGGCAGACGCTGACACCAGAGCAGAAACGGCGGCTGATCGTTCCCGGCATGGGGCCTCGAGTGAGCAAGACGGGCGACGACTTCGAAGATGAAAAATTCGTTTACTATCCTCAGCATCCCAAGAGCAGTTGGAACATCGACGACGAAGTGCGCGCCCCGGGCAGCATGAGCAGCAACAACTTGTGGGCCGAAGGGGCCAAGCGGGGCACGCCCGACGTGGTCAAGCGCATTCCCACGCCGCCGGGAGGGATCGCCGGCAGCAAGGGCGCGCTGATGATCCAGACGCTGCACTCCGGAGTTCCCGGCGACCTGAGCAATCAGGACCAGCAGGATGATCTGCTCCACAACGTGGCCGGTCAGATTGGCCGCGAGATTCCCTTTTCCTGGTCGCCGAACGTCCATTGCCGCGTGTTCATTCCCCCCGTGGCGCAGTGGGAGCGAAAGAACGGGGCGACGTTCGCCTTCCGCACCGGGGCGCAGGGGCTCACACCCGACCGCGACTACGACGAATTCTGGCCCGGCATTTTCTTTCACATGCAGCGCGAGCAGACCGCCGACGGCAAAGTCAAGGCGTCGATCCGGGCCGACGTCCGGGCCGATGAGTATGGCCGCGACTTGCCGATGGTGACTTTCCAGCCTGGCACATGGTGCACGCTCGGCATTTCGATGACACCCGACGGCCGGAGCCACTTTTTCGCCAAGGAAGGAATCGAAAACCTGACGGCCGACGATTTCCTCGGGTCGTACATGTGCTACAACTGGCGGGGGGTGTCCTTCACCACGTTTTTCTTCAACGTGATGAACATCGACAACGGCCGTAGCTGGTCAACGCCGTGGGTGATCGACAACGCTTTCTTGCACGTGGCCACGCCGCCGCAACAGCAGTCCCGGATTGCGACGCGGCCATAGCGGGGTCAGGGGTCAGGAGTTAGGCGGCTCGAGTCATGCCGCTGCTGTTAACTTCTTCCCGTTGAGCTCGTAGACCTGCTTGATCACTTCCGCCACGGCGGCGTACTGCTCGGCCGGGACTGGGCGATTGACGTCCACCGACTTGTGTAGCGCGCGGGCCAGAACCGGCCGCTCGACCACGGGGACGCTGTGGTCCAGTGCCAGGCGGCAGATGCGCTGGGCGAGCAGGCCCGCGCCTTTGGCCAGTACGATCGGCGCGTCCATCTTGGCGTCGTCATAGGCCAGCGCAATCGCCACCTCCGCAGGTTCGGTCACGATGACGTCCGCCCGCGGGACGGCACTGGCCAGCCGGCCATTGGCGAGCTGCCGCTGCACCTGCTTGCGTCGCGCGGCGACGAGCGGGTCGCCTTGCTGCTGTTTGAGTTCCTCCCGCAGCTCCTGCGTGGTCATCTTCAGGTCGCGCTCGTGCTTCCAGAACTGATAGCCGTAATCGAGCAGCGACAGCACCAGCAGTGCGGACGCGATTTTGATTCCGGTCCACAGCATGATGTGAAAGACGTACGCCGCAATCTCGGCCGCGGGCTTTTCCGCCAGGCCCATCAGCCGGCTCCGCTCGCCCCACATGCAATAGGCAGCCACGGCAACGATCGCGGCAACCTTTGCCAGCCCGAACCCCAGGTGCACGCCGCTGGCTAGCGAAAAAATGCGGCCGAAATTAGCCAGGGGACTGATGCGCGCTGCGTCCGGCGAGAGCCGTTGCGGCAGGTACAAAAAGCCGACTTGCGCCAGGTGGGCGAGGATTGCCGCCAGCAGGATCAGGCCCAGGATGGGGAGCAGGTACAGCGCCAGGCCGGCGCCAATTTGCAGCAGCTGGTGCGACGTGGCTTGCGAATCGACGGTCAGCCAGGCCGACGCCAGGTGCTCGCGAAACAGCGTCGCCAGAAACACGGCCAGCGGCTGGCCAAAGTACGAGAGCACCAGCAGCGCGGCCAGCAGCAGTGCGGCCGACGACAGGTCCTGGCTCTTGGCGACCTGCCCCTGCTCGCGCGCCTGCTGGCGTCGGCGAGGCGTCGGTTCGTGTCGTTTGTCAGCGAAGTCGGACATAAATCGTGGTCTTATCCGGAGGACAACGTCCTCCGGGAACGGGCCGGCATTTCGCGCGATCTCCGGAGGCTGTTAGCCTCCGGCTAAAGGAGGTTGATTTGCCGACTCACCGAACGCCTCCCGCACAAGCTCCACCGCTCGCGCCGCCTCGTCTTGAAACACCAGCGCCGCCGAGCTGAGGCAGCAAGCCAGCACGGCCAGCGCGACGAGCGCATTGAAGTTGAGCCCGATGGCAATCGCATGGAGCTGCGGCAACGTGCGGCCGATAAGCGCCACGATCAGGACTGCCAGCAGCAGCGCGACGACGACGGGGGCCGAAGCTCGAATGCCGGTCTCGAAGCTGTGTCCAGCCACGGCGGCCAGAACCTCCGGAAGTTGATCGGGCAGTCGCCCGCTCCCCGGCGGCATCCAGGCAAACGATCCCAGCAGCGCGTCCATTACATGCCGATGGCCGCCGAGCGAAAAGAATATCGCCAGCGCCAGCAGCTCCAAAAGGTGCGAGAAAATCGGCGTCTGCGTTTCGGTCGTCGGACTGAAGACGTCGGCCAGCGATTGGCCGCTCATCTGGCTGATGATCTGTCCGGCCAGTTGCATCCCCGACAGCAGAATGGTGATGGCCGCGCCAAGCGCGAGACCCAGCAGCGCCTCCCGGCCCAGCAGAACGGCTAACTCGACGACGTTCAGCGGCGCGGCCAGCGATGCGCCCCAGTGCAGCGGCGCAATGAGCGCGGCCATTGCCACCGCCAACAGCGCTCGGACCTGAATCGGAATGCCGGCCGAGCTGAGCACAGGAAGCGTGGCGACTAGTGCCCCGACCCGCGTCAGGACGAGCAGGAACACAAGGAACTGCGGGAGGTGGTTGGCCAGGAGCGAAGGCATCAGCAGCGGAATGGCGAATGTCGAAAGTCAAATGTCGAAGGAATTTCGAAGCCCGAATGACAAGTCGAGCACTCCTCGCGCACCCTCGTACCCGATCCTGGTCATCCTCCCGGCAGCGTCGGTGAAATGCTGGTGAAAATCAGCTCCGAGTACTCGATCATCTTCTGCGTCAGCCAGGGGAGGCAGACGAGCAGGGCGGCGACGACGGCCACGAGCTTGGGAACGAAGGCCACCGTCTGGTCTTGAATCTGGGTCAGCGCCTGGGCGAGGCCCATCAGCAGTCCGACGAGCAGTCCCACCAACAGTAGCGGTGCGCCGATGACGAGCGCCGTAACGATCGCCTGCTGTGTGAGCGCCAGTGCGTCTTGGGGATCCATCTGTCATTAGGCTCCAAAAGGCAAGCACCAAATCTCAAACGATTTCAAAATCCAAATGCTCAAATTCATTTCGTCATTCCGACCTTGGGATTTGTTTGGGATTTGGTGCTTCGTGCTGGAGATTTTCCCGCTTGGCGGCTATGGCGGCGGCCCAAAACTCTGCAGCAGCATCCCCACCACCAGGTTCCAGCCGTCCACCAGCACGAACAAGAGCAGCTTCAGCGGCAGCGAGATCAGCACCGGCGGCAGCATCACCATCCCCATCGAAATCGTCACGCTGGAAACGACCATGTCCAAGATCAAAAACGGCAGGTAAATCTGGAAGCCAATCAGAAACGACACCTTCAGCTCGCTGAGCATGAATGCCGGCAACAGCGCCGCCAGCGGCACTTCCTCGTACGTTTCCGGGGGGGCGCTCCCTTTCTGGCTGACGGGCAGATACTCGTAGAACAGCCACACGTCGTCGCTGTTGTCCGCCAGCTCGATCTGCCGGCTCATGAACCGCTTGATCGGCGTCACCCCCAGGTTCCAGGCCTGCTCGGGTGAGGCAATTTCGCCGCGGCTGTAGGGGGAAATCGCAACGTTATAAACTTCCGTCCACGTAGGCGTCATGACGAGCAGCGTCATGAACAGCGCCAGCGTCGTTAGCACCTGCGTCGGTGGGAGCTGCTGCGTTCCGAGCGCCTGCCGAAGCAGACCCAGCACGACGATGATCCGCACGAAGCTGGTCGTCATCAGCAAAAGGGCCGGGGCCAGGCTAAGCACCGTCAAGACAAGCATCACCTGGAGCGTGGAGTTGAGCCGCTGGGGACTGGTCCAGTCCTGTGGGCTGCCGCGCAATAGCTCGCTGACCGCATCGGACGGGGGCGCAGCGGCCGGCACGTTCGAGTTCGGCGGGCCGCTGTCCTGTGCCGGTGCCACATCCGCCAAAAGCGTACAGGTCAGCAGCGACATAGCAATCGGCAGCAGGATTGCCTGCCAGCGAAAGATGCCCTTGCGCACTATGGCCGAAATCGACATGTCAGGCTCGCGAGCTGGCTTTGGTGCGGGAGTTGGCGACAGCGGACGCGGGCCGGCGCTGATCGGCAAGCGAGCGGCCCGCCGGGTCGCGGTCGAGTTGCCGGATCGTATCGCGGAAGGAAGCCGAGACACTCTGCGGCCGCTGCCGCTGGCACAAGGCCGTCAGCCGCTCCACTTCGGCGGGATCGCTGATCTGCGTGAGCGTCGTAGCGCCGTGCGGCGAGAGAGCGACCAGCAGCAGCCGCCCGCCGACGCGCAACAGCTGAAGCGTGTGCTGGCCGCTGACGGTGGTCCGCCCGAGCAGCTCGACCGCCTCCTTGGGGAGCTGCGCCGCTCCCGCCGGAGCGAACCGACGCGACAGCCACACCACCGCCAGGAACAAGCCCAGCACGACTGCCAGGCTGCCGACCACGCTTCCCACCGCGCCGGCCGCGCCGGAAGTTGCCGGCCGCGACATCTGCCGGCCACTGGCAGTGCTGGGAGGCGACAACGGCAGGGCGCGGCGGATTTCTGCGGCGGGTGTTGTGTTACTGCCGGTACTGCCGCTGCGGACGGCTGGCTGGGCAGGCTCGTCCAGGGAGACCCTGGTTGCGCCGCGCGGGCGGCTGACGGCATTGGTTTGGCCTAGTCGGTACGCCGATGAAGGTTCCTGCGCCAGTGCCCCAGCCGCGCAGCAAGCAACCAGCAGAGCCAAAAGCGAAAGTTTCAGGCGGCGAGGCATCCGTGCCTTTCCATCCGAATAATTTTTCAAGTTCAGTCCGTGATCAGTCGATACCGACGCTGCTCAATTCCGCTTTCGGCTTCCACCTGGCCGGCCGCGAATTCCGACCACACTGCGAGATTGCAGCCCTATTTCACGTCGTCTCCCGACACCAGCTCTGCCACGCGAACGCAGAAGTTGTCGTTCATCACCAGCACTTCGCCGCGGGCCACGAGCCGACCGTTGACGAAAATGTCCACCGGGTCGGCCGCCAGCTTGTCCAGTGGAACCACCGACCCGCGCCGCAGCTTGAGCACCTCCTCCAAATACATCTTCGTGCGGCCCAGCTCGATCCGCAGGTCAAGATCGACGTCGCGCAGCAGCTCGAGCGTCGCCCGTTCATCGGACGCCGGGGTGCCGGTCAATTCGGGGAGAGCATACGGGGAAATGCCGCTCAGTGCAGGGTCCACCGGCCGATCGACGGAGGCCAGCGCCTGCTGGGCCTGCGCGAGCAGGTAGCCAACGTCGTCGCTGGCTGGAGCAGCGCTGGCGGGTGCAGCAGCCGATCGGGAAGTCGCCACGCCGGGCGATGCGGGACTGCCGGCGCGACTGGCCGGAGCGGCCGCGGCCCGGCTGGGCGGAGCGGGCGGGGGAACGATTCCCGCCGCCGCCTGCGCCTGGCGCAGCAGCTCCTCGATTTCGTCGTGCGAAATCTTGTTCGGATCCGACATGGGACTCCATTCCCCGGCTGCCGCGCGACTAGTGCTCGACCAGCGAGTAATCGCTGAGAATCACCGTGCGCAACAATGGCTGGCCAAAAAGGTCGTTACTTCTCTCCAAAATCTTCCGTTTGATCAAGGTCAAACCAGGTTCGGTCAATTCGCCGCTTTGGCACCGCTGCACCTCTCCAATCACCTGGTCGCGAAGTCGGTGCTGGCATTTGGACAGCAACTGGTCGAACTCTTCTTTCCGGCTCGCGGGGACCGTCCCGATCAGGTGGAAATTGATCCGCATAGTGCCGCCCCCGTCGGCCTTATACACGACGATGCTGAATTTGCCGAGGTCCACCTCGGCCGTTGGGTCAGCGCGGTGCTTGCCACCCTCGTCAGAGTCCGATTCACCCCCGGCGGCCCGCTGCCCGCTGGCGTCATGGCTCGAACGCCGCCCGTCCCCCAGCAGCAGGTGCGCGGCCAGCACTTCGCCCAGGATGACGACGCTGACCACACCGGCGGCAATGATGGTCTTGAGCATGGTCTGCCTCGCGTGCAAGCGGCACAGGGTGGGCGCCAGAAATTCTTCCAAGAATAGGTCACGCCGCCGCTAGCGACACAATTGGACGCTAGCCACGACCACCGAGGGGCCATGAAAACAGAAAAATCGCTACCAGCGGAACGAGGACCACTAAGCCTGCGCTGGCATTTCGGCGAAATTCTTGAGAATCCGCAGGCCGTCCGCCTGGCTCTTTTCCGGGTGAAATTGCGTAGCAAACAGATTCCCCTGCCGCACGGCAGCGCAGAAGGGATGGCCATACTCCGTCTCGATGGCTACCACCTGACGGTCCTTTGGAACGACGTAATACGAGTGGACGAAGTAGAAGAACGTCCCGTCAGCCACGCCAGCCAGCACCGGAGCGTCCTTGAGAATCTGGCCCCGGTTCCAACCCATGTGCGGCACCTTCAGCTCGTGCGGCAATTCAAACCGCACCACCTTCCCCCGCAGAACGCCGAGCCCTTCGTACTCCCCCCCTTCGTAGCCGACGTCGAACAATAGTTGCAGGCCCAGGCAGATTCCCAGAAACGGCTTGCCGGCGGCAATCGCCTCGCGGATCGGCTCGACCAGATCGCGGCGTTTCAACTCCGCGATGGCGTCGCCAAATGCGCCGACGCCCGGCAGTACGATCCGCTCGGCGCGGGCCAGCTCCCGCGCGTCGCCGGTGACGATTGCCGCTTGTCCGACCTTCTCGAATCCCTTCTGGACCGAGCGGAGATTTCCCATCTGGTAGTCGACGATGGCGATGGCGGACATCGGGCGGGTTCAGGGGAGGTGGGGAAAAACGACGCCGGCAGGACAGGGGGAACAGGGGGGCGGTTCGCGGGAGGCGTCTTTATCGTA
>DASRJP010000119.1:0-4636 GCA_035649415.1 Pirellulaceae bacterium
GCCGCGGCAGCGAGCCCAAGCCCTGCATGTGCTTTGTCTGCGAGGCGCCGTGGCGCAAACGCCGCCGCTCGCACGGGCAGGAGGCGATTCGCAATTACCCCAGGTCCCTCACCGACCGTGGCATTCTCGCCTGGTACGCCGCCGCCCGAGTGCCGCGTGCCAAGCCGGTGCCGCCGTTTGCTGCGTGTACGCTGGCGGCCATTGACGCACTGCATCGGGAGGTGTCGATTTGGAATGTGTTTTATGATCCACGCTCGTAAGGAGCGCGACTGACGACTGCGTAGCTCAATTGGCCAGAGCAGCGATCTCTAAAATCGCCCGTCCGGGTTCGAATCCCGGCGCAGTCAATTTTCATGTTGCAATCAACTCCGCGCGTCTAGAATTTGCTGATTATGGATGTCTCCATACTTCTGAGCGTGAAAACCACGCCGCGAATTTGCGGCTGGACGATGCAATCCTGTCCAAGTTGCGCGAGCATCACTGCCGTCGCGGTTGACGAACTCGTCCACACAGTTTCCGTGAATTTCATTCCGATCGTTAGAAGCGTAGCCGGATATCAGTGCCGCTGCGACCTCTGCGACCGCGTCCTTGTCGAAGGGCGTCCTGAGAACGAGGTGCCAGCAAACGAGTGGGAGCCTTCACGAGGGCTGCCGCGGCTGGCCCAGGTCATGGGAATGCCTGCTCCTGACGATTCGCCGGATAGCGATGTGGTGATTCAATCGCTGCTGTCCTCAGTTAGCGAGAGGTCGAGCCTGAATTCGCTCGACATCAGCTTTGGGCTGACAACGGGCTGCATCCTCGGCGCACTGGTAGGCGTGGCATTTGGCTACTTTGTCCTGCCGGATCAGTTTTGGGGAATGGATCTTTTGGGCCGCGTCTTCCTCGGGATGTTTTCCGGACTGTTTATCGGCGGCTTACTGGGCGGAACGATCGATGCCTTGATTCGTCGCCGCTCGCTGCCATTCCAAAAGTTGAAATCAGCCATCGAGGACTATTCACTGGACGCGGACAAGATCCTGGCTGCCGCCTCCGAGTATCCGCGTCGGGTCCGCGCCGCGGCGCTACGAGCTTGCAATGTCACGCGATTCGGAAGCTCGCTGCAGTAGGATCGGCGCGACCTATAACCTCACGCCCGCCGAACGAACATTGTAACTCTGTGTCCCCTCCGGCGTCTGTTAGCCGCCGGCTAAGAGCGTTCACCACTCACCACTCACCCTTCCGGCCGCAGCAGCGGGAATAAAATCACTTCTCGGATCGACTGCGTGCCGGTCAGGAGCATCACTAGCCGGTCGATCCCGACGCCCAGGCCTCCGGCGGGGGGCATGCCGTGCTTGAGGGCCCGAATGAAGTCGTGGTCCATCTTGGCCATCGATTCTTCCTCCGCCAGGCCCGCAAGCTGCGTCTTGAATAGCTGCTCCTGCAAATCCGGATCGTTCAATTCGGTGTACGCGTTGGCGATCTCCATCCCGGCGATGAACAACTCGAACCGCTCGGCAATCTCGGGCCGCCCCTTCTTCCGCTTGGTCAGCGGGCAGATGCTGGCCGGATAATCGAGGACGAAGATTGGCCCCTTGAGCGCGTCCTCGACCTTTTCCTCGAAGACCTCGCTCTTGATCACGTCCGGATGCTTTCCACTGGTCTCGAAGCCGATTTTCTCGGCAAGTTTCTTGACTGCCGCGTGGTCGGCCGGGTCGATGCCCGTATGCTCGGCAAACAGCTCGTCGTACGTCTTCTTGTCAAATGGCGGCGTGAAATCGACGACCGTATTCCCCCACGGCCGCTTGTAATTGCCGTCGAGGGCGCCGATCGCATCCAGGATCAGCTTCTCGGTCAGTTCCATCATCGTGCCGTAATCGCCGAAGGCCTGGTAGACCTCGAGCATTGTGAACTCGGGGTTATGGCGCGGTGAGAGCCCTTCGTTGCGATAGACCCGCCCCAGCTCGTAGACCCGCTCCATGCCGCCCACGAGGAGCCGCTTGAGGTGCAGCTCCAGCGCGATCCGCAAAAACAGGTCGATGTCCAGCGCGTTGTGGTGCGTGGTGAACGGCCGGGCCGCCGCCCCGCCGGCAATCGCGTGCAGCGTCGGCCCCTCGATCTCGCAGAAGCCTTGCTGGTTCAGCGTCTGGCGGATCGATTGCACCACCTTGGTGCGATTGCGAAACCGTTCCAGAACGCCGTCGCTGTAGGCCAGGTCGAGATACCGCATCCGATGCCGCAGCTCGGGATCGGCCAGCCCCGCGTGCTTGTCCGGCGGCGGCGAGACGCTCTTGGAAAGGAAGTGAAGCTTCTCGGCAAAGATCGTCAGCTCCCCCATCTTCGTGTACCGCAGCTCGCCATCGACGCCGATGATGTCTCCGAGGTCGAAGCACTCGCTAAGTGCCCAACTGTCGTCCCCGACCTGGGCCTTGCCGATGAAGAGCTGCACGCGGCCGGTCCAGTCTTGGATATCGACGAACCGCAGCTTGCCCGCGTCGCGCGCCAGCACGATCCGGCCGGCGGCCCGCACCTTCGGCCCGCTCATTTCCCCTTTGCCCTGGTCGGCCAGCCACTGGCGGAACTCTTTCCCTGCCAACTCCTCGCGGCTGGGCACCGTAACCACCCCGCCCCCTTCTTTGACATATTGAATTTCGCCGTGCCGGGCCCGAATGTCCCCGATCAGCGTGCGGTGGTCGAACCGGCCCCCCCACGGGTCGTGCCCGAGCGATTCGATCTTCGCCAACTTCCCCCGCCGGGCCGCTTCGTGAAATCCCTGATCCTCGCCGCCGGGACTGGGCGGATTGTCGTTCGTTGTCATGCTCGCGAACCTTCGAAGCAACGCAACTCGTGAAAAGACAGGATTTTATTAGCGGCTGGGGGTCAGGGGCTAGGGGCTAGGGACGCCAGTTCGCGGTTCAAAGTTCAAAGTTCGAAGTTGACAGCCTCAAGAAACCGACCACCTGGCATGAATCTCGACATGAAACCTTGAACTTTGAACTCGGCACTTTGAACTCGCGCCCCGAACCTCCCGCTGTTGACAACTCTCTCTTCTGCCGACACTATGAAGTGACGACAGGTTCCGCCCCCTTCGTCTAGTGGCCTAGGACTCCGGGTTCTCAGTCCGGCAACAGGGGTTCGACTCCCCTAGGGGGTATTTGTCCGAAATTCGACTGGGCGAGCACCAGCGAATCGCCTGCCGCAGTAGCGGGCACACAGGCCCGGTTAATCCGGGCCTTTTTCGTTTCTTGGACGGATTCGTGCGGGGCGTTGCCCGCTTGTTCGGCAACGTGCTGCGCCCGATTCTGCCCTAGCGTGAGGCAACCAACTCCGGGATCGGCTTCCCCTGGTTGAGAATTGGGACTGGCCGCCCTGCAAAGTCGCGAAGCGCGATGCCGCTTGGGTTGATTTCCAAATGACGGTAGACGGTCGCCAGGAAGTCATAAACCGAAATCCGCCGCTCGACGACATCTTCGCCGCGCCGGTCGGTGCCGCCGATCACCCGCCCAGTTTCCAGCCCTCCGCCGGCAAACAATAGCGATGTGGCCCTGGGCCAATGGTCGCGGCCGGGCTGCATGACGCCGCTGGCGCTATCGGCGGCGTAGGAGATTTTGGGTGTGCGGCCGAATTCGCCGGTCACGACCACTAGCACCTGCCGGTCGAGGCCGCGATCGTAAATGTCCTCAATCAGCGCGGTAATTGCCTGGTCGAAGTATGGCGCGCGGGCTTGCATCGCATCGAAGACGTGGTGGTTCACGGCATGGTCGTCCCAATTCTGCACGCGGCCGCACAGCGGACCGGCCAGCGTGGTGGTGACTAGTTCCACACCGGCTTCCACCAGCCGTCGCGCGAGGAGGCACTGCTGCCCCCAAGTGTTACGCCCGTATCGATTGCGGACGGCGGAATCTTCCTGCGATAAGTCGAAGGCGCGGCGGGCAGCGGGCGAGGCGAGCATGTTCCAGGCCATCTGCTCGAATTGATCCCCGGCCTGCATGTTGCCGCGGTCGTCGAGCGAGCGGGCCAGGCGGTCGAGCTGCGCTCGCAGCCCGCGCCGCTGGTCGATGCGCTTGAGGCTGGCCTCATCCGGCGGGCCCACATTGGGGAGCCGGAACTCGGGCAGGTTCGGATCGCCGTGGACCGCGAATGCGTCGGCGGCCGGGCCAAGGTAGGCCGCACCCAGGTAAGGGATCGGCGGCGCTCCAACGTAATTGGGAAGCTGCCGCGGGCCGGCGCCGCGCAGCCGGTTGGTGATCGATAAAAACTCGGGATGCTCCGACTGGGGCTTGAACTCGCGCACCTCGTGCCCTGTAAACATCTGCTGCTGGCCGATGCCGTGGCAAAACCCGCTGTGGACGAGCGACCGCACAATGGTGTAGCGATGGGAAAGCGCGGCCTGTCGCGGCAGCAGCTCGCACAGCCGCAGGCCGGGAGTTTTCGTGGCGATGGTTTGAAATGGGCCGCGATATTCCAGCGGCGCATCGGGCTTGGGGTCCCACGTTTCAAGGTGGCTAGCGCCGCCATGCAGGAAGACAACGATGATCGCTTTGCGCTTCGTTTCGCTCGCTGCGGCAGCCGACCGCAGGCGGTAAAGCTGCGGCAGCGTCAAGCTGGCCAGCCCCAGGCGGAGGAAATCACGGCGGCTCGGCATTATGTCGCGTTCCTT
>DASRJP010000120.1:0-18129 GCA_035649415.1 Pirellulaceae bacterium
GCTGCTGCACGATCCCCATGTAGAGTTGCTCGACCGTCACGTCCTCGACGTACGCGGCCGCCTTGGCGATTCGAGCCACCTCGCGGTGCTTCACTCCCGCAGCCGCCTTGATGATCACGGCTTTCTTGTGGGGATTGGCACGAAGCTCTCGAATGACATATTCAGCCACCGCCCGTTCCTGATCCTCCGGTTTGCCAGTAACCAGCTTGGATTCGTCCGGGAGTTCGGATAGGTAAACCTTGGCAGCTCCGTCGTCCCCTTGTCCGATGACCACAATCACGCAGTTCTTTTCGACGGCCGGCGCTCCATGTTTGGCCGTCGGCAGCTCGAGCGCCTTGCTGGAATCCATCTTCGACGTCAGCACGAAGAAGATCAGCAAAAGAAACGTACAGTCGATCATCGGCGTGATGTCCATCTCCGCGTCTTCCCGCGGCGGTTTCTTCAGCTTGAAACCCATGGCCTACCTCTGCCGCGCGGATTGCTGTTTTTGGACGATGGCAAACACATCCAGGAATCGGTTAAGCCCGACCGTTATCATGCTCTCAAAATTCCGCAGGCTGATGCCGATCTTGGCGATCACCAGCAGGCAGGGAATACAGATGAATAAGCCGACCGCGGTGGTAATTAGCGCGAAGGCAATATCGTTGGCCAGCATCGCCGGCTCGACATTCTTGACCGACGCCAGCTTGCCGAAGGCCGCCATCATCCCCAGCACCGTCCCTAAGAGGCCCAGCATCGGCGCCGTCTTGATGACGTTGTTGATCCAATTGATCTTGTTCTCGATGTCGGTGAGGATGTCCCGCTGGAAGCGCTCCATGAGCAGATCCTGCACTTTGGAAATGTCGAACTGGATGTTGGCCAGCGCCAGGCGGCAGAGCTGCGGCAGCGCGCGGCGGTCCGATTCGCAAAGGGCTTCTGCCGATTGAATGTCTCCCTGGAGCAGCGACTTTTCGAGTTCGTCCAAAAACTCGTCCTGCTTTTGATCGTTGCGGAAGCCCTTTCGCGACAATTGCAGGAAGATGACCAGCACGCAGTAGGTGGCCCACAGTGCGTCGAGCGCCTGCATTCCGTAGACGCTGTTGCTAATTGCATTCCAGAGCCAGCTCGGAACACCCATCATGGCAGCGGTCTCTCTATATCTTGCCGAACGGCGCGCTCGGTCGAGCCGCAGCCGTACCCAGATTTGATTGCCCGACGACTAAACCCGCATTGTAATCGCCCGAATCGACGCGGGGAGTCGGGCGCGGGGTCTGATCGGGCGCATTTTCCAATGTAACATGCGGATGCAGGGGATTCATGCAATCGGCGGGGGAACGCAACAAGCTAGTTTGATGAAGTTACGCTCCGAGGGGGAGGCGAAACCCTGTGGCGATAGTCCTGCCGCATAACGTAGAACTCGTACCGATCCTCGTTCCTCCTGATTCCAAACACAGTGCGCACAACCTCGCTGATGGAGCGCGGTTTCATCCGGTCGTTTTCCAGCTTGAGAAGCGTTTGATACATCTCCGTCGTATAAAACTGGAAAACAACCCTTTCCTCGATCTCAATCCCCGCAGCGCGAGCCAGCTCCCGGTCAGCTTGCTTAAGTGGGCCATCTCGATATAAGAAGCGGATGCGCTTCTCTGTTTTTGGATCTTGAGCCAGGCGCGTCGTGGGCCGGGCAGACGTGAAACCCTTCACGTAATCCACCGTTTCGACACCTCCTCCGGCCACGCCCAGCTCGATTCCAAAGTAATCGAGCTGGCGCTTGTACTCCTCGATGTCGCTGGTCGAGAATCGGATTTCCCAGCGATCGCCCGACTTCGCGGCAGCGTCGATTTTCAGGATGCCGCCCCCCAGCGGTCCATCTCCCCCCGCGCCCTGTTTGCCGCTCCTATTGCGGTCAGCTTCCATCTCGCCCAGTGCGTCCAGCGTCACCAACTGCGACTCGACGATCAGCGGAATCGATTCCATCGCAGGCCTGGCCAAAGCCTGGCTAGTTTCCGGCAATTCTTGCTCAGCCGGCGGCTGGAAATCGAGAACCGGTTGATCGGGCGGTGCATTCAATTTTTCCTCGGGGCCATTCCCGCCCATTGCCACTTGCGCCGCAGGTTGCGAGGGTCCGGGCGCGCGAGTCAGCCACGCCAGCAGCATCAGCGCGGTGATTGTTCCCAGAAGCAAAAGCACGCTCGTCAATGCAATACAGACGCGCTCGTAGCGGGAAGAGCGCAGAGCGAGACCTTCCAAGGTCTGAGGGCGATCTAGGCGCTCTGCGGAAGTCTGCACCATCCACTTGGCTCCGAACGGATCTCTGTCGCAGCAATCAAACGGCGCTCGCCTACTTCGCTTTCGCGGGCCCCGGCGAACGATAATCCTGGCGAATGACGTAGAACTGAAAGCCGTTGCCTGCCGGGCGAATCCCGAAAACCGTACGGAGCACTTCGCTGATGCTGCGGGGACGCATTTTCTCGTTTTCGAGCGTCAAGAGCTGCGTGTACATGGGTTGAGGATAAAACTGAAAAACGACCCGTCCATCAACATTGACGCCAGCCTTTTGCGCTATCTCGCGATCGAGCTGTTTGAGGCGTCCATCGCGGTACAGAAAGCGAATCCGTTTTTCCAGCTTTGGATTCTGTGCTGTGCGAACGGTGGGGGGATTCTTCCTGAAGTCCTTCACGTAGTCCACCGTTGGTATGCCGCCGCCGGCAATCCCAAATTCAATGCCGAAGAAATCGAGCTGCCGCTTGTAAAGGTCCTCGTCGGTGGCGGAGAACCGCACCTCCCAGCGCTCCCAGGCCGGAATTCCCTTCTTCGTGCCAGGGCCAAACCCTTCCCCTTCTCCATCTCCGATGCCGGTGCCCTTTCCTTCGCCGAATCCCCCTTTGCCGCCGAACGTGTCCATCACCAGATCTTGCGACGCGACCACCTGGGTAATCGAATCCAGCGAGTGAGTAACAATGGGCTCCGCCAGTTCGGGCATTTCGTCCATGCCGGGCACCTCCATGTCCCGATCCTCGGATAGGTTGTCTCCCTTGCTGCCGCCACCGACGTCTTCCAGCGGCTGGACGCTGGCCACGGCCCGTTGTTCCCAGCGGAATTGCGACGACAACCAGATCAGGAACATGAGCATCGTAATGGTCCCGAACAGCATCAAGACGGCAGTCAAGCCGATCGACGCCTTTTCGTAGGACGTAGTTTTCAGCTCGACGACGTCCGTGGTGGGTCGGTTCCAACCAGTCGGCGAAGTGGATGAGTTTTCCATACAGCTGTGCCTTCAATCGGGGAGTTGAACTGGAGAGGCCTAGTCCAACAGCTCGGCATCTGGCTTCACGGACAGGTACCATGCCTTCCAGGCGGCCTGGGCGGCCTTGGCGTCGTCTAGGGTGGGTTCCTCGGGGAGTCCGACCCCCTCGACTTTGCGACTTACAAAACGGAGTGCCTTATCAGCTTCGAGGACGACGCCTGCTTCCTTGTCACCCAGAGCGAAAATGAACTTGGGGACATTTTTCAATCCGCGCTCTCGCCCGAGCGTGCGGATCGCCATGATGCGAGTGTCTCGGTCCCCGACGGACACGAGATTTCGCAGATTCTCGATCTGGCTTTGGCGCTTGGCGATGTCTCCATCCAGCTTGATTGTCTTGGATTCTTCGATCATCCGCAGGATATTGGGGTCGTCCCCTTTCTTGAGTAGATCCAGCACCTGGTTGATCTCGCCAGTGATGTCCGAATCAACGACCTTGCCGTCGCGTTCCTGGATATTGGCGACGTTGGGTGGAAACGAGTATCCCCCTAATTGGACGCCGGATCCCAGATCAACATGCTGGCTGATGATTTTCTGTGTGCTCCGCAGCAAAAACAGGATTGCAAAGCAGGTGGCGACGGGGGGAGAGTCCTGACCTTCCCAACCGCCGTCAATGCGCTGCGTTTGCTGAAGCAGCCGTACGCCATCGTCGTACCACTTTGGTTCGTCGGTCCACTTGCCGTCGGCGAGGTCTTTGAAGCTTTCGTAGCGCTCCAGGGCGTACATGTAGTAATGCTGCCAGTTGCCGGCCTGGATGTTGTAATTGCTGCGGAACCAGCCATCTCCGTTCGCGAGATAGTCGTTAATCGTCGCCGGGTCGAGCTTTCTGGTCAGCGGCCCTTTCTTGGGGGCGCCAGCCGGGGCCGTCCCCTCAATCGTCTTGAACGGGCCGGGACGCTCCTTCTGCTGGGCGGCTGACGCCGTCACTTGCAAGAGGTCGGCCATGATGTACAGGGAGCTGCAGCCGGCAGCCGAGAGGGATAACGAAATGCCGTCCTGCTTGATTCGTGAAAAGCTTCCCGGATCCTGCCCCTGGTATCCCCAGCCGCCCTCGGGGGCTTGCGTTCGCATCAGCCAGGCCGCACAGGCCTCTTGCGCTTCGATCGGAATGTCGATCTTGGCGACTTTCTGAGCCATCCACATTCCCAAAACGGCATATTGCGTCTGCGAAGTGTCTCCCGTTGCTTCGCCGCCGTAGCCCCACGACCCCCATGATTGCTGGCGCTTCATCAGCTCGGCCACATATTGCTCGATCAATTGCCGATGCTCGACTGGATCGAGTTCGCACAGGAACATCAGCGCGATGCCGAGGCTGTAATTCGTCAGCCCTTCTTCGGTGTCGCTCCGGCCGTAATTGAGTTTGGCCCGCGTACATGCACCGAGAGCTTCCTGGACCATGGAATTGTTTTTTGCCTCCGCGTCCCTCTTGAGCAGCTTGAAGTATTTGATCTGGCACAGGCCCATCAGGCATTTCGCGCCCAAGCGACGATCTTGATTGAGGGAGCGGAATTGGACCAGAAAACCCAGTCCCTTTTCCACCATCTTCCGGACTTCGGGACTTTCGGGTGTATATCCCCAGGCCGAACTTCCGACGGAATTGCTCAGCCATGCCAGCCCGCAGAAAACGATGAGCCAAATACCGGCAAACGGCGTTTTCAGGCGGTTCATCGTGAAGCTCCAATCAACGTGCGGCAAAGACCGAAACCCTGGAAAGCGGACCAAGGACGTCATGATGAAATGCCGCGAGTGACCCCTGTGAATTTGATGCTACTGCGGTGCAGTGTCCGCGTCAATCTAAAGACGAGAGAAATGGGGGAGGTTGTCATGGCAGCATGCCGCTTGACACCTTTCGCCGTCCTGGCCTAACGTGCCAGGGGTGGAAACTGGCTTTACATCAGGAAAGGCCGAAATGGCTCAATTCGTACGTGTCGTGGCATTGGCAGGACTGTGGATCGTCTTGATTGCTCATCAGTTGCGGGCGTTTGAGCAGCCACAGGCGGCCACATCGGACCGGCCCGCGCCACTGAATGCGGACCGAGCCGACGCAGTTCCATGGAGGACCGACTATCGCGCCGCACTGGCCGAAGCCCGGCAGCGGCGGGCGATGGTGCTGCTGTGGTTTATCGATCCGGAGCGTCCTGATGAAAACGAAGCGCTTGAGTCCAAGTTGTTCCGCCACCGTGATGTTTCAGCACTACTGGATCGCGTTGTGCCCGTGAAGCTGTCTGAAGATGCGGCTATCAGCCTTCAGCCAGCCGACGACCCCAGAACGACTACCACCGACCATCCGCAGACGGAAATACGCCAATTGCGGCTTTTGGATCATCCCGCATTTGAGGAAATGCTCGGCCAGACAGGTGTCGCACTGATCGACCTGCGCGATGCCGCCAGTCCACACTTTCATGAGGTCGTCTCCGTCCTACCGTTTGGCGACAGGAGGATCACACCGCGGCAGTTGGCCGCTCTCCTCGACTTGCCCGACGGCTCTCTGACTCAGCGGACCCTTATCTGGGCTGTTAGGACGCACCCCGAAAGCCCCCAGAGCGCATCGTGCGAGGCAAGTCCGCTCCTGATGCACGAGGCGGCCAGTCACGCGGCCTACCAGGCGAGCCTTGGCACTGGCGGCCATCATCAATGGGACGAGCGATTCCACCGCATCAACCAGCGGCTTCCAGATGGCCTGCTGGCCCAGGAAATCTGCGCGGAGAGTTGGCCCGGTCAGCCGCTCGTGGCAGCGGCCGAGGAGTGCGTCCATTCCTGGCGGCAATCACGTGGGCACTGGGATGCGGTTCGCACGCAGCACCCGCTATTCGGCTACGACATGCGGCGCTCTGCCGGCGGCATCTGGTTCGCGGCGGGAATCTTCGGCCGAAAGCACTGACCATTTGCGTTGGCGGAGTGCCGCCGCGTGATCATCGCACCTGGAATGCCGTATACGGCCTGTCGCGGCGATTGAGGGCGTCTCGCCAGGGAAGCACATCCGCTTCCCAGACCGGGACGTCACCGAGCGCGACCGCCAGGCGAACGCTGTTCATTCGCGCCGCGGCATAGTGCCAGGCGGGTTTGCCGCCGGTCTCGCGAGCCTCCAGCAGCAGAAAGACCTCGGGGTCGGTGGCTTCCACAAATGCAAACAGTGCTCCGTCGAGAGCATCTCCCTCTTTGGCGTCGAGCCCCTCATATCGATAGACGGGCTGGGACAGGAGCCGCAAGTCGCGCGTTTCGTCTTGTCGAGTCGTTTTCTCGGCGGTGAATCGTGCCGCCAGGTCGCGCATTTGCGGCAGCCGTTGTCGAGCGGAAGCGGCGGGAGCCGGTGCATCCGGCACAAGCTTTAGCTCAATTCCCGCCTCGGCCGGCGCCCAAATGAGCGGCCTGGGGCTGGCAAAGTGCAGCCCGCCCCGTGCCAGCGAGCAGAATTCATGGTGCTCGTGGACTACGCCGTCTGTCGCTGTGTACTCATACATGGAAAGAACCGCAGCCGGCCGCCCGTTGTCGGTCCATAGGAAGACTTCCCCGTGCGCCTTGTGGCCGCCGAGCGGATTGCTCCAGCGCAGGATCGGTTCGTCGCGGAGGGTCAATTTGCGGCCGTCCTGTTTTTCCGCACGGGCGTCGTAGGCCGCGGCGGTCTCTTTGGCGTATGCCTGGAATTTCCTGGCGGCCTCGACCTCCGGTCCGCTAACCTGTGGTTCGTCGGCGCTGGCCTGGAGTGCTCGCAGTGCTGCCAAGGGGAGAGCCAGCAGCAGGAATCGAGCAATTTGGCGAATGCACATGGCCCAACTCTCACGCAGCGAAAAGACATAACGTCTTTAGTTGCAAACTAACGTGAGGGTCGCTATATGTCAATGTGCGGGCCAGCCCCCGCGTGGCATCTGGCGCAACTCATTCCGGAATCAGTTCCAGGCAGCGCAATTTGCCGCCGCCGCGGATATAGACCAGGCCGTGAGAAACGACCGGCGCGGCCCAGAAGGGGTCTGCTCCGACCTCGGAGGCCGACGAGCCCTCACGGAGCGGCCCGGCCCGCCGCGGGGCAAGGCCCATTTTGGCGACTAGCTCGTATTTCTCCGGAGTGGCCTTCACCAGCAGCAGCTCACCCAGCTCTGCGAGCACGAGGAAGTGGCCGTCGATGTAGGTGAGGCTGGAACGCGTCAGACCGGGCTCGCTCCAGAGCACCTTGCCGGTCTTCCACTCGATGCAGCGCAGCTCCGCCTCCGAGAGATGGCGGCCGCTGGAGGCGTAGAGATAGCCGTCCAGTTCGATCGGCGTGTTCCAGTGGGTCTGCATTGCTTTTTGCCGCTTGCGCTCATCGTCCCGCCAGACGACCTCGTACTTGCCTGGCGAGACGGCAACGAGTGCGCTGCCCGGGCCGTAGGTTTCGCTAATGAACACCTGGTTTCCAACGACGACCGGCACGCTGGCATTGACGCTCTCAGGATTCCGCGCGCGCCAAGGGAAGTGGAAATCGACGATGCCGCTGGCCGGCTCGAATCCGACCAGGCCTCCGCGACAGAAAGCGAAGCACCATTTGCGACCGTCGATCTTGGCCAGTTTCAGCGACGCGTAGCTGGCCAGCTCGTCCGTGATTTTGTACTTTACTTCACCGGTTAATTTGTCGAACGCTACGATGCCGCTGCCGTTTCCCACGGCCCGAAAGACATCGTACGAGTCCGGAGGACTGCCGCCGACCATGGCGATCAGCAAGTCCCCCTCCACGACGGGGTTTGAACCGTTGCCGAAAAAGTTCTGCACGACGCCAAATTCCTTGGCCGTGTCGATCTTCCAGATCGGCTTGCCAGTGATGGCATTCACACAAACGAGCATCCCCTCCACGCCGTAGGCGTAGACCCGCTCTCCATCCACGATCGGCGAACAGCGCGGGCCGTTGTTGTAGTAATATCGGTCTTCGTACTCGGTCGGAAACTCATACCGCCACAGCTCCTGGCCGGTCTCGGCATTCAGGCAGTAGACTCGGGCCATGTCGCCGAAGCGGTCGAACTGGTAGAGCCGTCCGTGGCTGATCGTGGGCGAGCCGTAACTCGTACCCAGCGGCTTTTGCCAGACGATCTTTAAGCCACCTGCGGGCCAGGTCGTCAGAATCCCTTTTTCGGGCGACTTGCTGTCGCCGCTGGGGCCGAGGAACGTCGGCCAATCGCCCCCTTTCTTACGGGTCCACAGTTTGCCTTCGGGGGGCAGCGCGTCGGGAGCAGCTTTAGCGGCCTCTACCTGGTTGGGAGCTTCATCGGGCAATTGTTGCTCGACCGCCGACTCCTTAGCAGCAGCAGGAGCGCTGGCGGGCTTTCGCTCTTCCGCCGGCAACTGCGACGGACCGCAGCCGGCAACGGCAATTGCCAGAAGCATCATCAGGCAGCCGCCAATTTCCCGGCTGCCGTCACTGCGCCTCATGGCTAATTTCCTTCCTTAGAATTCAAGTCCTCGTAGGCCATCTGCAACTTGATCTTTTCGCTCGGCCACGGCTTGCCGTCCACCTCCACGTAGGGATGGACGAAGAAGTTCAGCGGCTGTCCCGCCTGCTTGGGGACCAGCACCAGGTCTCGGCCCACGGAAAACGTCACGCGGTTCTCCGTCAGTCTCCCAAAGTAGTAGTCCTTCATCGACGGATCTTTGTCCGCTTCGGAAATATCAACTGGAACCCAGCCATGACCGTCGAGATAGAAGAACGCCCAGCAATGGTAGCCGGTGACGGCCCCTTTGCCGCGCTGGGGAGGGATCGACAGGCCGATCTCGAACCGGCTGGGAAGTCCCTGGGCTCGCGCCAGCGATATGAACAAACTGTGGAAATCGGTGCAATTGCCAAATCGGCTGTCGCAGGCCCACTCGACGTCGCCGCGTCCCCAGCCGGGCTTGGATTTGTCGTATTTCATGTGGTCATCAACCCGGTCATAAAGGATGCGAGCTGCCAGCAGCTTCTCCGCGGGGAGCTTGACGTCCTTAATGAGCTCCAGCGACTTGCCGCCGGTCGGCACCATCTTCTCCGAGGTCAGAAAGAGCTTCTTTTGCTGGTCGGTGAGCTTCTTTCCCATGCCGATCATTTCACCCGGAAGACCAAGCACTTCCACTCTCTTGATCTCATAAGCCGTGCTGAAAACCAGCTCGCCCGACGCTGGCGCAGCGGATGAGAATGACAGGATGCGATTGCCGTACTTGGGCTCTTCTCCTTCGGTCGCCTTGGCCGGCACGTCGTGCTTGAGGGCCTTAACGGTCTGATCCTCGTTCGTCTGAGGCACTGGCAGCCACACTCGCACCTGGCTGCCCGCGGGCAAGCCCGTCACGGTCGCTCCATAGTCGAGGCGATAGGCGCGCTGTTTGGCGTTTGGCTTTGCATCTTCGGCGGCCGCTGGAAAAGTCAGCAGGCCCAGCAGCAGAGTGGATAGCAAGCAAGGAGTGCTGATTCGATTCACAGATGGTTCTCCAGAATTGCCCAGGGATTGCCCAGGGATTGCCGGGCGGCGGGGAGGGCGAAATGGCGTGTCAACACCGACGTATCACCCCCGCCAGTGTGCGATAAGGCCGGCCGGGAAGCAAGTGTCGTGCAGGCCGAATGAGGCAGAGACCGGAATTCAGGGAGAGCCCGGCCTCTCAAAGAAATCCGCCTCGGTGCCGGCAGAAGCAGCCGAATTGACCTGTTCGCCATCGATTGTCGGCAGCAGCGCCAGGTCAAATCCGGCGCCGTCGGAAGTCCCTTCCTCAAGCAAATACTGCTGGGGCGTTCGACCGTGCGCGGGAATGTCCGCCAGAGTTGGCGGATTGGGCTTCGTATTCCAAATGATCCTATCGGAGCCCAAATCCCTTCCCCACTGTCCGGCCGTTTCAAAATTCGCGAAGTCAACCTGCTCGGGGGCCGAAGCGCCAAGCGGCCAATTGCGCAGAAAAAGTCCCGCAGGAATTGGATAGAGGTTGTTATCGCCGCTGAAATAGAGCTTGATGTCGCTCTGGCCAGCGAGCCCCTCGAATTCGAACAATGCGGCATCCGATTCAGTCTTGAGAACGCAATCCTGGCAACTGACTTCAAACTTCAGATGCGATGGCATACTGGGCGCTCGCCTTTGACGCACTAGACCGCCGCCCGCGATCGCGGTCACGTGAGCCAGCTCGATCTCGAACTTATCCTGCGGGTTGGGCTTCGCCAGATTGCAGCCGCCGGTCTCCAAGAGCCGCTGCGGCGTGACCAGGAGACCTTGATTCCAGACGATGTTGAGCGGCCGCTCCTGCGGCGCCGTCAGGAAAGTCGCTTCGCCGCGGGCCACGCAGTTGGTCAGGTGGACGTTGATCGACGGCAACATAGCCATCACGTCTTCGGTCATCTTCATCATTTCGGCGGATCGATACGGCTGCAGCGCCAGCATTGCCACCGGCTCGTGCGCCGCCGAACTGAGCACTCCGCCAGCGTCCTTGACAGTGAGCACGCTGTCGAGCAGGTCCACCGACTGAACCTGATACAGCGCCAACAGCGCCCAGCCGGCCGAGGCATCGCTCGGCAATTCCAGCCGCAGTTCGACCCGTTCGAACGAAACCTGGCTGCGGCTGCCGCCAACCAGCCGAATCATTTGCCGATCGCGTTCCGTGTCGAACTGCTGCGGCCGGAAGACGATCACTGGACGAAACCCAATTCCGGCCACGATGCTCATCCGCTGCTGGGTCAAGTCGAAGGGCTGCTCCTCGAGCGGCCCATCGAACTCTAGTTCGATCTTGGCAATGCCGTGTTCGGCCGCAAGCTGACAGGCTTCCGACAGCGAGTCTACGATCTTAACCTCCAGGGGAGCCGTCGGGTCGATCGCGTTCTTGCGGACGACGAGCCGCGTGAACTGCTGCGGTCTGTTACTTCCCACAGAGGTAGTAGCCGCTTCTCCAGGGGCAGGGTCGCGGGTCGCCCCGCCATTTCCCGTCGATCCGTCATGAGGAACCGGCGGAACGATGTCAACGGTCCTATTTGCCGCGGCATCGGTAACGTGGTTGGTCGCCGGGAGCGTGCTAGGCGACGGGCTGGCCGATGCGCCCCCCGGTCCCTCCCGTGCTGAACCTTGAGCCGGCGATTGGAGGCTGGATTTCCCTTGGCCGCCCTCGACTTTCGTCCGAACATTGTCCGTCTTTGTGGCCGCGGCGTCGTGAGACGAAGCGGAACCCTTGGCTGCCTCGCCAGGTTCCGCCGCGGAAAGGATCGATTCCTTCAAATTCGGCCGCATTCCCACATTGAGCGGCTTGGCCCCGTCCCGCGACAATCCATCGATCAGCCACAACAGAAGCACCAGCGCTGCCACGGGGACCAAAACCGGCAGCGCGCGCGACCAGAACGAACCCTCCCTTTGCGCGGAGCTGACAACGACACTCGTGCGGCGCGAAAGGCCGCTTAAACCTAGTTGGTGCGCCAGCGCCAAGACCTCAGCGATCAGGTCTTGCGGAGTCTGCTGCCGCTGCGACGGGCGCTTGGCCAGCATGCGGCCGACAAGCTCGGTGACGACTTGAGGCAAGCCAGGATGGAACAAACGCAGGTCGGGCGGCTCCTCGCTATTGTGCTTGAGGAGTTTTTGGACTGCGGTCCCCTCGGGAAACGGCGGCCTGGCTGCCAGCATGAAATAGAGCGTGCAGCCGAGCGAGTAGATGTCGCTGCGAACGTCGGCCGAACGCGGATCGCGGGCCTGCTCCGGTGAGATGTAGTCAAACGTCCCGAGCATCACTCCGCTGGCGGTGAGATCCTCCGAGGAGGACTCGACCTGATGCAGTCTGGCCAGACCCATGTCCACCAGCTTGACCTGACCGGTGGGGGTCACCAGCACGTTGGATGGCTTGATGTCCCGGTGAACGACGTCGCGGTTGGAGGCGTGATCCAGCGCTTCGGCCACCTGAAGCGTGTAATTCAGAGCCTCCTCTAGCGGCAGTGGCCCGCGAGCCTCCACGATGTCCCGCAAATTCGTTCCTTCGATGAACTCGAAGACGATGTAATTCCACCCTTCCGCCTCGCCGACGAAGTACACCCGGGCGATGTTGGGGTGGTCGAGCCGGGCCGCACTCTGGGCCTCGTTGCGAAAACGTTTGATCGTCTCCTCATCCGTGTGATCGCGCGACAGGACTTTCACCGCGACCGTCCGACCCAGGCGGGTATCGATCGAGCGAAAGACGGCCCCCATGCCGCCGCCGCCAACGAATTCGACCAGCTCGTAATGATCGATCGTCTTGCCGACCAGCGCCTGGCCCAGCGATTGCGGCGTGGGCAGGACTGGAAGCGGCGTTTCCGACGGCAGCCTCTTCGAAATGACAGTCTTGTCCGTAGAGAGTATTCCAGGGGTGCCGCTGCCGTCGCCGAACGCCACCACCGCCGCCCCGCTGTCGCCCGATGGCGAATCCGTAGACTGCTTGACTACGGAGGAGCCGCCGGAAGGCGAAGGGGCTCCTGGCGGGATGCTGGACTCCTCGCCGAGTGCGGGGATGGCCGCTTCGGGGGCGATAGCAATCGTCGAGCCCTCATCGAGGCGGAATGGGGAATTCTCCCGTTCGGGCGGCGAGGAATCGGGTCGCGACTCGGAATCGCTCATGACGACAGCACTTATTTCCGAGCAGCCGTTAGCAATCGCCAAAATGCTCTGCCAGCGGCTGCCAAACGTTATATATGACCCCGATGGGGTATTTCGTCACTTTGGCCGGGCTCGTCTAACCGGAACCGGCTGTGGACGAGAGATGGCGTGGCCCGGAGGGTACTATTATGGTACTGAATGACGCCAAGCTGTCAACAATAAATCCAAGAACCACATGGATTTACGATTGGCCGTAGCAAGTTGCCTAAGCACATCAACGCAGTTCAATTGAGGTCGACTTGGCCCCGTAACAACTCCTTCCTTGCACGGTCCTGCCGGAAGGAAATTTGTCGGTTGCCGAATCAAGCCATATGCTCCTATTGGGTGGCGAACCATCACGAACTGACGCATGGAAAACCTTCCCAATTTCTGCCGTCCGCTGGCATACGAACACTTTTGCCGCCAGCTCGATTCGCTGGATGCCACGGCGAACCTGGTGCAGGCAGCGGTGGCCATCGCCATGCACGAGTTGGAAGGGATCAACCCGGACGAGGTTCTCGGCCGGGTGAACAAGCTGGCTGCCCGCGTCGGAGGAAGGGTGCACAGCGGCAGTCAGGAGGCGTTGCTGGCACACCTGCACGACGTGCTGTTTGTCGAGGAGGGCTTCGCCGGAAACACGGACCACTACTATGCGGCCGAAAACAGCTATTTGCCGATCGTGCTCCAGACCAAGCGCGGGTTGCCAATCATTTTGTCCTTGATCTACAAGGCCGTAGCCGAAGGAGTCGGTCTGCAAGTGGAGGGTATCAACTCGCCGGGGCACTTCCTGGTACGCGTGCGGACCGGAGCCGATTGGATGCTCGTGGATCCGTTCTTTCACGGGCAATCGCTGACCCGCGAGGAGGCGTTTAAACGACTGGAGCAGGTCGGGGGCCGCGAAATGCCGCGAGACGACCAGCTGCTCCCGCCGGCAACCCACCACCAGTGGCTGGCGCGGGCCCTGGCGAATTTGCAGAGCCTGTTCGCCAACCAGGCACGGCAGGACGATCTGGCGGCAATGACGGAGTTGCAGGAAGCGCTGGCGGAAACGTTTTACTAGTGCGGACTGCGGAGTGCAGATTGAGAATCCATGCTGCCGTTCTAATCCGCGATCCGAAATCCATAATCCGCAATGGACTTACTTACCTGGCACTGCCCCGCTTGTCGCTTCACCGAGCCGTCGGACCGCCAGGCGCTGATTGCCCGCCTCCAATCCGCGGGATTGCTCAAGCGAGCCAGCAAGGAAGAGCTTCAGGACTTCGCCTACCTGCTGGCGCTGGCAAATACAGCCACAAATCGATGGAACTGCCCTGGCTGCGGCGCTGCTGGGTATTCGGTCGCAGCAGCGGACGATTTCGCCGATGAATTCGCCGCCGCCAAGGAATGCTCTGCCTGCGGCCAGCGCATTCCCCCAGAGCGGCTCGAGCTGTTTCCGGATGCCACGCTGTGCGTCGATTGCCAGAGCGCGATCGATCGCGGCAGTGCGCCCGACACCCAGGAATTCTGCCCGCGCTGCGGCAGCCGCATGCAAGTACGCGCTGCCCGCGGAGCGGGAGTTGCCCGCTACGCACTCGTTTGTCCGCAATGCCGGCGGTGAACCATGTTGGCGGAACGTCGCATTCAGATCGGCTTGCGTATTGCATCGATCGTGGGACTCGTATTGTGCATCGCCATGGCCGGCTGGTTCGTAGGGCGTATGCTGCCGATCTTCCGCCCAACCTCAAGCGACAGGCCAACGAAAGATGGAGCTGGTGACCCAGTAGAAGCCGAAGCGCCACTGGACGAGCAAATCGCGGCGGTCCAGCGGGGGGCGAGTGGCACCATTCAGATCGAGGGCCGGCCGATTGGCCGCCAGGAGCTGGAACGGCTGGCCCGCCTGGAAAGACTTCAGGTGCTCAAGCTCGATCACGAGGACAACGCCATTGGCGACGAGGATTGCAAGCTCTTGGCTGGAATGCGGAACCTCGCGCATCTGCGGATTCGCGGCGGCTCGATTGGAGACGACGGTCTGGTGCATCTGGCGACACTCCCGCAGCTGAAGATTCTTAACCTGCCGCGCAGCCGCGTCACCGACCACGGGCTTGCGACCCTATCTCATTTGCCGCGACTTTCGCAGCTTCGCCTGGGAAGCGGGCAAATAACCGACGCTGGTCTGAAGGAGCTGCATCGCTTTGCGGCACTTACCCAGCTCCACCTGATTGGCGCGCCATTGTCGGATGCCGGGTTGGACGAGATTGCCCGTCTGAAAAGACTTGAATCCCTCTACCTGGATGACAGCCGCGTGACCGACCAGGGACTGGAACGGCTGTTTCGCGCCCGTCCCGATCTGCATGTGCACGTCAATCAGCAGCACCACGACCGGGACCCGCAGCGAGGGCATAAGTAGGGTTCACGGTCCAGGGTTCAGGATCGGCGCGTGCAAGGCTATCACAGCAGGATCACATTGCCAAAGTGCACCCGTTGGACTTTGTCGTTCCATGGCTGAACCCTGAACCCTTGCCCTTTCCCGCTCGTCTGGTTGAAAAATCAGGCCGCCGATATGATCGGGTCTTGCCGGCCGACTCCAGCACTTTCCAGAGCCATGAAAACTGACGAAATCCGGGAAAAATACCTCGCCTTCTTTCAAAGCAAGGGGCACACGCGGCGGGCCAGCGACGTGCTCGTACCACGGTGGGATCCGTCCGTCCTTTTCACTCCCGCCGGCATGAATCCGTTCAAGGACCACTTCCTGGGCAAAGTGAAGCTCGAGTTCACACGTGCCACGAGCTGCCAGAAGTGCCTTCGCACGGGCGACATCGAGAATGTCGGGCGGACCGCCTATCACCACACGTTCTTCGAGATGCTGGGCAACTTCTCCTTTGGCGATTACTTCAAGAAGGAAGCGATCAACTGGGCCTGGGAGCTGCTTACCGAGAAGAAATGGTTCGGCATCGATCCCCAGCGGCTGACGGTCACCGTCTATCTCGAGGACGACGAGGCGGCCGACATCTGGCACACCGACATCGGCCTGCCGACGAGCCGCATTGAGCGGATGGGCGAGGACGACAACTTCTGGCCGGCAGGCGCCCCGAGCAAAGGCCCCGATGGCGTCTGCGGCCCATGCAGCGAGATCTTCTACCGGCCCGACAGCGGAAAATCGTTTGAAATCTGGAACCTCGTCTTCACGCAATTTAACCGCGTCGGCAATCCGCCGAACAATCTGCGGCCGCTGCCAAGCAAGAACATTGACACCGGCATGGGCCTGGAGCGGATTGCCGCCGCCATGCAGGGGGTCGATACGAACTACCACATCGACATCCTGCGGCCGCTCGTGGCAGCGGCGGGGGAGGTGTGCGGTCGGAAATACGATCCGTCCAGCGACGATGGCCGCCGGCTGCGACGGATCGCGGACCATGTGCGGGCTTGCACGTTCGCGATCCATGAGAACGTGCTGCCGGGGCCGAATCGCGAGAAGTATGTCATTCGCCGGCTGCTGCGGCGAGCGGTTCTCGACGGTCATCAGATGGGTTTGCACGAACCGTTCTTGTATCAACTTGTGCCGACGGTTGCCGACCTGATGAAGGTTCCCTATCCGGAGCTCAAGGAGAGCATCGAGCGCGTGCAGAAGGGAATCAAAGCCGAAGAGTCGGCATTCTTCGGCACGATCGACGCTGGTTTGGCCCGCATTGGCAAGATGTTTGAGGACATGAAGCGTAAGGGTCGCATGATCGTCAGCGGCGCCGAGGCAGCCGATCTCTATCAAACCAACGGCGTGCCGCCCGAGATGGTGGAAAGCATGGCGGCGGAGCTGAACTATACGTTCGACTGGCCCGGCTTCCGCAAGGCGATGGAAGAGCACGGCGAGAAGTCAGGCAAAATCGCCGATGTCGTCTTTCGAACGGGCCCGATCGAGGCGCTCAAGAAAGCCCTCAAGGAGACGAAATTCCTGGGCTACGAATCAACCGAAGCCTCGGCCGAGATCAAGGGGATCGTCGCCGCCGATCACCTCTGCGATCAGCTCAATGAAATCGGCCATGCCAGTCCCGTGCAAGTCGTCCTCGATCGCACGCCGTTCTACGGCGAATCCGGCGGACAGGTCGGCGACACGGGCGAGATCGTCGGTGAAGGATTTTTATTTGAAGTGATTGACACGCAGCGGGATGGCGACTTGATCATTCACCATGGGCACCTGCTTCGCGGCACGATGAAGGCCGGCGCCAAGGTCACTGCCAAAGTCCACAAGGACCGCCGCCAGGGAATCCGCCGCGCCCATTCGGCGACCCACATCCTTCAGTACGCGCTCCAGAAGAACCTCGGCAAAGACACCCACCAGATGGGCTCCAAGGTGGAGGACGACTGGCTGCGGTTCGACTTCGGCGCCCCGGGTGTGGATGCCGAGCAGCTCGCCGTTATCGAGCGGGACGTCGCGGCCCAGGTGTCGGCAGGAGAGCCGATCAAATGGAAATTCGTGCCGCTGGCCGAAGCCCGCGCCGCCGGGGCGATGATGCTCTTTGGCGAGAAATACCCCGATCCGGCCCGCATGGTCTCGATGGGCAGCTTCAGCAAAGAGCTCTGCGGCGGCACTCACCTGGACAACACCTATGATGTAGGGGCCTTCGAGATTGTGGGCGAGGAAGCGGTGGCGGCCGGCGTGCGGCGCATTACTGCACTGACCGGGCCCAAGGCGCTTGAGTACAGCCAGCACACGGAGTCGGCACTTCGGGAAATTGCCACCAAAATCGGATGCGAGCCGCTGGCGGTCCCCGCCGCGGTCAAGCACCTGGCACAGCAATTGCGCGAGCTGAAGAAGCACCTGGCAGCGGGCTCGCGGCAAACGCCGCCGCTAGGGCCGTCCGACGCCACGATCCCCATGGGGCATCCAACTTCGGCCCAGATCAAATCGGCTCTGCGCGATACGGCCCGCATGCTCAACGTGGCGCCGTTCGATGCCGCGGCCCGCGTCACCGCCATGCTCGTGGAAGTCCAGGAACTTCGCCAGGAACTAGCCGAGCGGGCTCAGTCGGGATCGCTCTCGGCCGATTCGCTGCTGGAAAGGGCGGAAACAATTGGCGGCGCCAAAGTCATCGTCTGCGAAGCGGCCGGCGCCAACGCCAACCTGATGCGTCAGCTCATCGACCAGGTGCGAAAGAAGGCCAGCCCCAGCGCCATCTTCCTGGCCGCCACTGAAGGGACTGACAAAGTGGTCCTCGTGGCCGGCATCACCAAGGACCTCGTGGAAAGAGGTCTCAGTGCCGGCAACTGGGTCCGCGAGGTCGCGCCGGTGGTCGGCGGGGGCGGCGGCGGCAAGCC
>DASRJP010000121.1:0-5483 GCA_035649415.1 Pirellulaceae bacterium
TTGCGTAGGACAAGCGTCTGGCTTGTCCGTTCTCACGAGCCCGCAGGGTCAACCCCCGGCCTTAGTCGGATCGCCTACTCACCGTTGAGACTGAAATGAGGCCCGGAGGGCCGACAGGCAATAGCCCGGCCCGTCTGGGCCCGGGGACAGATCGCAACATCCATTCCTTTTCGGGAGCCCCGAAAGGGGCGGCACCGAATCATGTGTCGCCCCTGCCTGGTGGGGATTTTTGAGCTCAATCGTTTCCACGCTCTGACGGACGTGGCTACTTCTTGCCGGTCCTCCGGACCTGGCTATCCTCTCCACGCTCACGCGGACGACCTGGCCGACGAAGCGGACGATGTAGTCGGAGTCGTCGTCGCTGGCGCGTCGGGCTTGTGGATTGACTGCGGACTAGTTATCTGTACAATTGTGGCATATCGATTGCACCGCTGTACTTGCCGACCTGGCAAACTGCCACTTCGGCCGGTCGCGGCTGCGCGGACCTTTGATCTTTGACATCCTGGTTGTGCTTGAAAACTCGCCGGCTCGTTCCACCGTTTCTACCCCCCACTTGGGTTATTCCCTTCAGACATTCTGTCTGAGGCGACTTGCGCCGCTGGACTTCGGCAATGACCGATCCCAAGCCGATAGTATACAATAGGATAGAATGTAACGGCGCGGGATCGCGCCGCCGTAAGTCGGAAAATGCATGCCCCCCTTCAGGTGTTCCCTCGGCGGTGAGAGGGCAGAGAGCAGAGGGCAGAGGTCAGAGGTCAGAGGTCAGTGAGCAGATTTGAGGTGAGGAGTCGGGAGACTTACTGACCTCTGACCTCTGCTCTCTCACCTCTCTACCCCTATGGCAACATTTGTTCCCTTACCGGCCGCAGGCGACTCAGGGCGAGCGACTCACTAAACCGACTCAGCGCTGAGTCGGATGAGGGATTTCGCCCAGGATGATGGTGAACACCCCCACCGACTCACCCGACTCATCGTGCCGCGACCGACTCGGACGTAAGGGAAGGAATGCGGCCAGAGAGCAGGAGGCAGAAGTCAGGACTGAGGAGCGCCAGGCAGCGAGAAGGAATAGGAGTAAGAGTAAGATTAGGATGTTGATTAAGAGTATGAGCAAGAGAAGGACCCAACATCTTCGCATTCCTACTCGTTCTCTTACTCCTCGTAATCATTCTCTTGCTCTTACTCCGGCCTCTCATTGATTCACACGCTCTACGTCCCCCATGACGAACCGCTACGACGCTTTCCTCCTCGTCTCCTTCGGCGGCCCCGAAAAGCCGGACGACGTCATGCCGTTTCTGGAAAACGTCACCAGAGGGAGGAACATCCCCCGCGAGCGGCTGCTGGAGGTCGCCGAGCATTATTACCACTGCGGCGGCAAAAGCCCGCTCAACGATCAGAACCGGGCTCTGATCGCCGCACTCAGGCAAGAATTTGCCGCCGCCGGCCTGGCCCTGCCGATTTACTTCGGCAATCGCAACTGGCATCCGCTGCTGGCCGACACCCTGCGGCAGATGCGCGACGACGGCATTGGCCGGGCCATCGCGCTGTTCACGTCGGCGTTCAGCTCGTATTCCGGCTGCCGGCAGTATCGGGAAAATATTGCCGCGGCGCAGGAGCAGGTCGGAACAGGCGCGCCTGTGGTGGACCGCCTGCGGATGTTTTTCAACCATCCCGGGTTCATCGAGCCGATGGTGGAGCGGGTGGTTACGGCACTGGCGCGATTGCCGACGGAGAGGCGAGCGGCGGCGCATCTGCTCTTTACGGCGCACAGCATTCCGCAGTCGATGGCGGCAGGCTGCGAGTATGAGCGGCAATTGCACGAGGCATGTACTTTGGTGGCCACGGGGGCGGGGCATCCGGCGTGGCGGCTGGTGTATCAAAGCCGCAGCGGGCCGCCGGCCCAGAGCTGGCTCGAGCCGGACATCAGCCCGGCGCTGGCCGAGATTGCCGGTGGCGGCGCGCCAGTTGACGTTGTGGTCTGCCCGATCGGCTTCATCTCCGATCACCTGGAGGTCCTTTACGACCTGGACGAAGAGGCCGCGAGCGATGCGAAGAAATTGGGCCTTAACTTCATTCGCGCCGCGACCGTCGGCACGCATCCGCGCTTCGTCCGCATGATTCGCGAGCTTGTCCAGGAGCGGATGTCGGATCACCCAACTAAGCTGGCGCTTGGCACGCTTGGCGCCAGTCACGACGTGTGTGCGAGCGACTGCTGCCGCTACGAGCCGCGCCGGGGCTGAGCGCGCAGCGGGCGCGTCAGGTTGTCACAGTGCACGGTGGTCGCGCTGCACCAGGAATGGGCGTGATAATTTCCGGTCGCAAGTCGTGATGGCGCAAGGGACTAGGACGCGCGTTTTCATGCCTTTTTCACCCCTATTTGGCATGGTGGTTGCGGTGTTGTCATACAGAGAAAAGAGGTATTGAAAACGGGCCAGGTTGGCCCGCGGCTCTCACACAAAGGAGT
Organism: Pirellulaceae bacterium; assembly: GCA_035649415.1. Taxonomy (GTDB): domain Bacteria; phylum Planctomycetota; class Planctomycetia; order Pirellulales; family Pirellulaceae; genus DATKDU01. The sequence goes on from DASRJP010000121.1 coordinate 2,462, forward strand.
GAAGCCATGACACGCACGATGACGCCTTGGACTCGCTTTCCGCGGACGTTCGCGGAGCTGGAAACGGAGTTCCCGAAGTGGATGACGGACTTCTTTACTCCGGAAGGGACCTTTGGCAAGTTTGAATTAGCACCGGAGGTGAACGTGGCAGAGACGGAGAAGTCCGTCGAGGTGACCATGGACCTGCCGGGCATGAAGCCGGAGGACGTGAAGGTGGAAATCCTGGAGGGTCGCCTGTGGATCAGCGGAGAGAAGAAGGAGGAGGAGGAAGAGAAAGGGAAGACCTATCATCGGATTGAACGCAAGTATGGGCAATTCCGCCGCGTTCTTCCGCTGCCGACCAAAGTCGAAGCGGAACGGGTCGAAGCCCAAATGAACGAGGGTGTGCTCAAGATCGTCCTGCCGAAGGCGGCGGAGGTTCGCCCGAAAGCGATTCCGGTGAAATAGGGCGGCGATGGCGCCGCCGGGCTGGCCGCGCCGGCGGTATGGCGCGGCTGGCTCAGGTTGTGACCGCGTCAGCGACAGATGCACCCCGAAAGGAAAGGAGGCGTCTATCGAAGGACTAGAGATTGTGTGTCAAGCGGCCGGACGCCCGGCTGGGTGCGTCCGGCCGCCGATGTTTTGACGGTTACGGCGCGGACGTTTCAGGGGCCGGATCCACGGCCAGCACCTGGTACCGCTGGATTTGCCGCGGTTCGCCGGCCTTGAGCGACGGCATCAATAGCGAGTCGCTGTCCGCGGTGCCGACGAGGGTGTAGCGCCACTGATCGGGCGCTTCGATCCGTGCGAGCGTGAACCAAAGCCGCTCGCGGGCGGCGCCCAATGACAGCTCGATTTGCACGCGGAACGGTTTCTCGTGGGACTCGCGCTGTCGGTACTTCCGTTCGAACGCGCGCCAGGCGCGCCGCCCTACCGCTTTGACATCATCATAAGGATCCAAATAAGCGGTTTCGCCAACGTCGGTCAGGTCGTCGTCCGGCGATTTGGATTGCAGCAGCCTGGCCAGCGACTCGTCCCACAGCGCCAACCGGGAATCCGATTCAAAATACACGGCACTTCCAGGCGGAGGCTGTAGTTGCACCGCAAGTGCCGCGAGCGATCCAGACCTGGTTGTGCGGCGATCCTCACGACCGATCTCGATCCAACAGCGGTGGGCGATGGTGGCCTCGCGAAGCGGCGAAGGATCGATCCCCAGCTCCGCCAGGCGCTGCGGCGGCACGTACGACCCGGTGCCAATATTGATTAGCCATCGCTCGTCTCCGCGGTGGGCCCGGAAAGTTTGAATCGCAGGTGACGATCCGGACAGCTTGAGTGATTCAAATTTCACCCCAGGGAGCGCGGCGGCAATACGCTCTTGCACCGCCGCTGGTGATGGCGGCTCTGCGGCGGCCAGCAGCAGCGTCAGGCGATCATCGAGGAAACCATACTCCACGGGAGGCGGATGCATCCGCCGCAGCGGCAGAAAACGCTCGTCGCTGAGCAAGCGGGCAAACCGCGGCTGGTGGTATGGCAGAGGCCGCGAAAACTGCCCTGGCCCGGCGGCGGTGTCGCCCACGATCTCTTCCATGGCCCCCACATCGACATCCGCCAGCAGTGCCAACAGCAACGGTTCGTAGTTCGACTCCTGCTCGAGTACATGCTGACCATGCTGCCGAGCCTCTTCGCTGCGACCCAGCGCCAGCAGGCTTTCGACCAGCATCAGTTGAAGCTCCCAGCGGCGATACGCCAACCGCTCCGTGATTGCCGCATCGGCAAGCGGCGTGACGAGTAGCGCGGCGACGGCGGCGTGGTCCTTGGCATGCGCCTTGACCGTCGCGTCCCAGTAGAGCAATTCGGGCTGGGATGGATGGGCGCTGCGCCACATCTCGACGACCTTCGCGAGCAGGTCCCAGCGATGGTGCGCATGAACGGCAGTGGCCAGCGCGTTCCACTGGGTGTTGTCCGGAGCGCGGCGGGCAAAGGAAGAGAGCAGAGTTTCGTCCTTCACCACCAGATCGCTGACGAGATGATTCAGCCGCCAGGCGAGCGGATCGTTCGCCGCCATAGGGCCCGGCGGCGGCAAAGCGTTCCAGGCGTCGGCATACTTCCTATCGGCCTTGAGCAGTTCGGTGCGGCAAAGGTGCAAGGCGGGTTCCGCTGGTTTTGTGCGCTGCACGTGATCCACCAGGTCACTGGCCTCCTTTCGCCGCCCCAAGGAGAGCAATCGCGTGGTCATGGCGGTCAGGTCGTAGTTCGTGGGCCGCTGTGCCAGGGCCTCCTTCCATTTACCTTGGCACAACAGCGCATCTTCCAGAGCGCTCTTCAGTGTCTCTTCCTCGTCCGCGACCGGTTGCTGTTTTAATTTGGCCAGGGCGGCCAGGAGGATTGTCTCGGCCTCGGCATAACGGCCCTCGTCACTGAGCAGGCTGGCCTCGATTTCCGGCAGGCGCGGGTCCTCAAGTTCCCTCTGCTTGTGCTGCGCGACGATCAACTTTAGTTTCTCGCGCGTGAGCTCGTAGACCCCATCGTCAAGATAGTCGTACCAGAAAGCTTCCAGAACCGCGCGTTTGTCATGGGCTTGTGCGTGGGCCTCGACCTGTCGCCCGGCGGCCGCCATCGCCGCCAGATAGGTGTGCAATAGCCTGGAGCGCTCTTCGTCGCTGGTTGCCTTGGCGTGCGCCGCCAGATACAGGCCGGCGGCGACCTCGAAGTCCTCATCGAAGTTCTTCACGTCTGCCGCTGCTTCCAAGCATTCGCGGGTGTCGGGAGCTTCCTCGGCCAGCCAGTCCGCGATGGTCCGCGCGCCCAACTCGTCGTCTGCGTCACACAGCCGCTTGACGAGCTGCTGTGCATGTTTGCTGGAGTCGGGGACCGCGCGGAGGTGCTCGACCAACTCCTGCTTACGATCATCGGACAACAGTTTGGCCCAACCGTCCAGCGCATCCGGTTCGGTGGGGCTCATCGCCAGCACTTGCCGCCAGATTCGCTCGGCGTCCCGAGGGCGCGACAGATGGACCAAGGCGCGTGCCCGTGAAATCAGGAC
>DASRJP010000122.1:0-3940 GCA_035649415.1 Pirellulaceae bacterium
AGCCGCTGGATGCGGCCCAGGAACAAGTAGTTTACGGGGCCAATGACAATGGCAAAAAACGTTGCTAGTAGCAGAAAACTGAACACTGGAGCAGCGCCGACGCCGGGAATGTACCAGTTCCAGACCCCCGCGTTGTACATCTGATACGACATGCCGTGCCGCGCGATCCAATGCTGGTGCCGGGTTGGAATATCGTCGATCAGATTGCTCCAATAAATGCTCGATCCGGGGAATGGATTGTCGCTGGCCACGGCGACGACGTGGCCCAGGCCCGCCGGCCGACCGACGTACGGGACCGGCTCTTGGGTATGGGTTCCTGCCAGATGAAGGTTGGAGTTCGACGTCACCGACCAGCCGTGAAACTTTTTCGACCGATCGTCGGGCAGCGGCCGCAGGTCCAAAAGCTGCTCAATTTCCGCCAGATTTTCGAAGTTGTCACCCGCATCGTAAACAACCAGCGCCGGTCCGCCGTGCAGCCAATCGACTAGCGCCTGCCGCTGGGCCGCATTTTGGCGCTTCATCTTCGCCAGATCGGAGCGGGAGATGAATGCGATGTCATAGCACGTCAGCTCGATCCAGCGCCGCGACATTTCTGCCGGCGAGATGAGCTGCACCCGCGGATGCGACGCCGCCTGCGTGACAATCTGGGAGTCGGTCAGCGTGACACTGGTGGTACCTGGCGTTGCGGCGACCGGCATCCCCATGGTGCTGTATTGGATATCCGCGGTCACCTGGGTGAAATTGGGCAGCGTGATCGGGTCTTTCGTGCCGGGTGTGCCAACCATGGCATCGCGTGCGGCACGGTCGGGAACGTCGTAATCGAGGAACAGCAGTGTGGGGAGCGTCTCGGCATCGCCGCGCATGCCCCAGAAGCCGACCATGATCGGGCCGGAAACGTCGTCGAGCTTCTCCCCCCCTTCGTAGACCGTAAGCTGAATCTGGAACCAGTCGCCGGAACTGGGGATGGCGATCGTTGCTTCGGCTGACGCCTGCTTCTCCGGGATCTCGATAATCTGCGACGTGGCCACGCCCGAGAGCTGCCCCATTCCCGATGGCTCGAGCAGCACGCGGAACCGGCGGTCGGCAGTCACCGGCACTGCCGGCTTGTTGCGGATGGGAGTATTCGAGAGCTTGACCCTCACGCAGCGATAGCCGTTGGAGACGACGCCGCGCGTATCGACCTCCACAGTGAGGCTGTTGCGCATCTTGGTGCGCGGCGCAGGAAAGGACTGCACGATCCCCATTTCCGCCCGGGCGACGACCGACAGAGCGAGCCAAATCGCCAGCCACGCCGCAGTTCGCCTAAAGGCTGCAAGGAAACCGTGGTCGTTCATGGAAGCGCTCACGCAGCGAAGCGTTGCTGGCCAGAAATCAAGCGACCGTTACTCCGGCGGCTGCGACGGGGGCAGAATCTGCCGCGGCGGCCCGGCCGTGGCAAACGGCGACGTCCCTGCGGGCAGCGGCGTCATCCGTCGGCGCAGACGAGCGAAGTACCTGGCCAACGCAAAGGCCAGGGGATGAAACACCAGCAGCGTGCCCAGGGAGGCAATTCCCGCCGTCACGCCGATCGCCCACGGCTGGCCCCGCACGGCGCCGGCAATCACCAGCGAAAAAAGCGCACACAGGGCCGTCACCACCAGCAAAGCACGGATACTGAATCGCGGGATGAGCATCGAGCGGATTGTCGCATACGAGGGACGGAATGGAAATCACGTGCTGTCGCAGGCCGTTTTTGCTTTCGCTCGGTGAAAGCAGGTAATTTTTCGAAGCGAAAGACGACACGAACCCGGCCACAATGGGCCGCAGGTACGACGCCGGTCAGTGGCCGATTTTCCATGCCCCGGGATGTGCGATGGGGCGTTTTGACGATCTGGGCACGCCGGCGCTTCATGGTATTCGTCATGAGACGGCCGATCTTGGCCTTATTCCCGCTGGAATACCTTTTTTGCCTGACCCAATGCCGTCGCCAGACGCTCCACTTCTTCCAGCGTGTTATAGAGATAGAAACTCGCCCGGCACGACGCCTCTAGGCCGTACCGCTTGTGCAGCGGCATTGCGCAGTGGTGCCCGGCCCGGACCGCGATCCCCTTGAGATCCAGCACGCGCGAGACATCGTCGGCGTGAATGCCGTCAACCACGAAGCTGACGATGCCCCCCTTCTTCTCCGGCGCCGGCCCAAGGATTCGCACGCCGGGAATTTCGGCGAGCAGTTCGTGGGCACAGCGGGTCAGCGCCAACTCGTGAGCCTGAATTCGCGCCAGACCGATTCCCAACAGATATTCCGTAGCTACGCCAAGGCCAATGGCCGGCACGATCATGGGAGTGCCGGCCTCGAACTTGTACGGCAGGTCGGCGGGGGTGAAGCCGTCCAGCGTCACCGTTTTGATCATGCTGCCGCCCCCCAAAAACGGCGGCATTGCCTCCAGCAGCTCCCGCCGGCCGTAGAGTACGCCGACGCCCGATGGGCCCATCAACTTGTGTCCGCTCAGGGCTACGAAGTCGGCGTCCCACGCCTGCACGTCGGTGGTCTCGTGCGGAACGTGCTGTGCCGCGTCCACCAGAACTTTTGCGCCGGCGGCATGCGCTTTCTCGACGATCATTTTCACCGGATTGATCGTTCCCAGGACGTTCGAGATGGCGGTGAACGCCACCAGTTTCGTGCGCTCTGACAAGAGACCGTCCAGTGCGTCCAGGTCCAGCTCGTAACCGTCGGTCAGCGGCAGCCACTTGATTGTGCAGCCGGTGCGCTCGGCAAGCTGCTGCCAGGGGACGATGTTGGAGTGATGCTCCATTTGCGTCAGGAGGATTTCATCCCCTTTGCGGCAATTCGTATCTCCCCAGCTTCGAGCGACGAGATTGATCGCGGCAGTGGCGCCAGCCGTGAACAGCACCTCGTCGTTGCTGCGGGCATTGAGCAGGTGGCGAATCGTCTCCCGGGCCTTCTCGTACCGCGTCGTGCTTTCGACCGCCAGGGCATGCCCGCCGCGATGAACGTTGCTGTAGTAGTGCTGGTACGCTTCGACGATTGACGCAATCACTCGCTTGGGGCGCTGGGCGCTGGCGGCATTGTCGAAATAGACCAGCGGCTGACCATCCTCGAGCACGGTCGAAAGGATCGGAAAGTCGTCTCGCAATGCCGCGCTCAGCAGCCCGACTTGTTCCACCTCATCACCGCCAGCCTCCGATTTCTGAGTGCTGACTTCTGATTTCTGACCGCTGACTCCTGACTCCTGACTCCTGACTTTGGGCGTTGGACTTTGGACTTTGGACTTGCTTGCGCGCTCCGCCGCCAGCGCCTGGATCCGCTTGACCATCGAGTACAGTCCGTTGCTGCGCAGCGGCGTAAGGAACGAGCGCAGCTTGAGCCGCGCGATCAACTCCTCGATGGGAAAATCCAGAATTTCCTGCGGCGTCTTGCCCGAATATGCCGCCAGCAGTACGGCAATCTCGCCGCGAACGATCGGCGCGTCGCTGTACGCCTGAAACTCCAGGATCGGCGGTTTGCTGCCGCGCTGTTTTGCCACCAGCCACACCATGCTCTGGCAGCCCAGCACGCGGTTTTCCTCGGTCCGCAGGTTCTCCGGCATCGGCGTCAGGTTGCGGCCGATTTCTTCCAGATGAGCCAGCCGCTCGATCGGTTCTTCCAGCTCCTCGAAGTCGGCAATCAACTCATCGAGGGAGGCGGTAGCAGACATCATGACGATAGGTTGTGCGACGAACAGAGTCGCAGGCGGGAAAGTGACAGTGATCTACCTTCATTATAAGCCGCAGCCTCCGCTTCGCTCAGGGCGCTGGCGGACCCCCAAACCGTGCATCCGGCCCTGTCCGCGATTAAACTGCCGCAAGGGCTGCGGGCCCGCCAATTCGAGCGCGACAAGGTGAACCATGCGACTCCTGGTGCTGTGTAGCCTGACTTGGTGCATGGCCCCTGGTTTTGCCG
>DASRJP010000123.1:0-10067 GCA_035649415.1 Pirellulaceae bacterium
ACTTCGCCGTACAGCTTCGTGTTGCCGTGCGAATCCTGCACGAAATGGCAATCGATGCAGTGCATCCCCTTCTCCAAATGCACGTCCATCAGATGGACCGGATGGTCGTCCTGCTTTTTGCACTCGGCCAGCGTCGGCGAGTGGGGCTCACGCGGATCGGCCGGCACATACTGCTCGCCAGGCTGGACGACCGCCCGCTGCAGCTTTTCGTTACTCGCGTCGCGGACAATGTCCCCTTCCGGATCGAGCAGGTTCCCTTGGCGGTCCTTCTTGAACACGGCGCGGAACACCCAGCCGTGGCCATGGAAGTCGGCAAACTGCGAATGCTTCGCGAGCTGATTCAGCTCCGGCACGCGGGCGAGAAATTCCGGGTCCCCCCAATTGCCGCGGGCGGAAGCCTCCTCGGGGTTGTTCATCTGGGCCTGGGCGTACTCCTCGGCAGTCGGATACTTCTGCTGCGGCGGGTACATCAGCTCGCCGTCGGTCTCGTTGTCCCACCACATGAAGCCGAGGTACTCATTGAGGACGTTCGTGCCCGGGTGAATGTGGCAGACGATGCACTGGCTGGTCGGAATGGCCGTCGTGAAGCGATGCGCGATCGGATGCCCCGGCTCGTCCTTGGGAATCGTCGGATCGACGTTCGTAACGAAGTTATCGCGCTGGTCCGCGGCAGTGCCGCCGTGGCCGTACTTGGCGAACGGCCCGCTGTGGACCGGCGAGCGGTCGTTGGCATACGTCACGTGGCAGGCCGTGCAGCCGCTGGAGCGATAATCGCCGGCGTGGTCGTTGGTGCCGAGGAAATTGAGGGTCGGGTCGAGGAGCCGCGTCTTGGTCAGGCCGATGAACACCGGATCGGTGCGGTTGTCGGTCCCCAGACCGCGGACCGAGAGCCGCGTCCGCGGCCGGCCGGGTTCTTCCGCCTTCTCCGGAATGCCCACTTCGGGACGGAAGCGGCCGCCGGGCTCGAAGATGCGGAGGATGTTGCCTGGCTGGCTGACCTCGAACCGCGGCAATGGATCGAGAAACGGCACCATTCCCTTGTGGTTCATGTCGTAGGGAATTCGCTGCGTCTCCTCGTGCCGCCACACGTTCTGAATCCGCTGCGGCACTCCGGTCATGCTGTAGCTCTCGCCGAACCGCGGCCACTTGTTGGGCACCGCGCCGTTGTTGTAGAGCGCGGCCCCCCACAGCATGCAGCCGTGGGTCATCATGCTCTTTTTCACTTGCAGCACTTCCCGCGGATGACAACTGCCGCAGCTTATGTGGGCCACGCGGAGGTCGCCCGGATTGACGAAGCGGAGAAAATCGGGCGATTCGTGGTTGAGGAGCGTGTAGCTGCGGATGGGATTGCCGCTGGTTTGCCAGGCCGTCGGGAAGCAGGGGGCAACGTGACCTTCCTCTTTCGTCTGCGCGTCGGCATTGCCGCCGTGGCAGTCGGTGCAGCCGAGCTTGACGGTCGGCAGCGCGTGCATGTCGTGGACGCCCTGATGGCAGTTGACGCAGCCCCAGCTCTTGCGCAGCGCGTCGGCATCGGTTTGACGCATGAGGTTTTCGGCTGTCGGCGTGCCGGGCGGGAGCGGGTAGGGGTCGAGGTTGTCGGTGATGTGATGGACGGCGGGCTGAACGGCGCTGCGTCGGGCCGGTTGCGCATGGGCGAAGTTCGCAACGAAGCAAAGAACGGCAACAATGCACAGCCCCGAAGGGGCGAAAGGTAATAGCCGGCAGCGTAAGCTGCCGGAATACAGCAACCCACGAATGCAGTGAGGACCGAAGGGCCGGCACATCGGCGGCGCGGGGTGTCGGCCCTCCGGGCCTGAAATCTGTGCGTTTGCCATCGCCACCGGGGGGCTTACGCCGCCCCGCTCGCCTTTGCTTCGCTTGTTAATACGTAAACGCCGCGTCCAGGAACACCTGCACCAGCGCGTCGGCATTCTGCCGCAGCGGGTCGTAGATGTCCTGGAAACCCTCGCCGGGAAAGAGTGCCGCCACGCCGCCAACGAGGATGATGTTGTTGTGCAGGATGGGCCTGTACTCGGCGCCTAGGCTCAGATCGACGCCAATGAACGTGTCCATGTTCGACTGGAAGACAAACGTCTCCAGCACTTCGGTCTGGTCGAACCAGAGAAAATTCGTGTTCTGGATCAGCCGAAACTTCGGCGTCACGTCGGCATCGACGCCGAAGTTGAGCAGGTGCAGGCCCGGGTTGACGAAATTGGTCTGCCCCTGGAACTTGCTCGACCGCAGGTCCGGCAGCAGGCTGTTGCGCTGCACGAGGCTCACGCCGAACAGGCCAATCGCCTGCCGCTGCCAGTAGCTGAATCCGCCGCCGGCGAATGCCTGGTTGTCGAAGATCGAATCGAAACCCTCGGCCTCGTCGTCATCCGGATCTGGGTCCCCGGAGGCGAAGAAATACGACGTGCGGAACCGCATCCAGTCCCGGTCGTACGACAGCTCGATCGCCGCCAGAAAGGCGTCGATATCCACCGGCCGGCCGGCAATCGGATTCAACTCGTCCTCGCCAAACGCCCAGTAGAAGGCATGCGAGATGTTGATGCGGTTGATGTGACCGTCGCCGGCCCAGCCGAGAAAATGCGAATTGATCTCGTGCGGGGCGAAGACGCCGGCCGGATCGGGACGCGCCAGAAAATCGTTGTCGTTGAACTTGAAGCTGGGCTGGTCGCGGTTGTAGTGATAGCTGACCTGGGCCGTGTAGCCGGGCCAGATGAAGTCCTGGCGATAGTAGTTGGCGATGACCGTGTTCTGATGCCGGTCGTCCCACGTGTTGAGCAGGCTGTTGGTGTCCTTCTCGGTCTGATCGAGCCACATCAGGTTGAACTGATCTCGGTTCGCGTTCCGCGTGCCGAACAGGCGAATGCCGCGGTTGGTGTCGGAGAAGATCAAGCCACGGAAATCGCTGGAGAAGAACTGCGAGCCGGCCCGGACGGAGAGGAAGTCGTAATCCGGGCTGAGGTCGGCGAGCTTCGTTTCGATGAAGTATTCCTCGGTCGCATAGTCCTGGCGGAAGCGGGCCGTGCCGCGGTTGACGTTGGGGTTGACGATCCCCAGCTCGTCCACCGACAGGCTGTTCATGTTGTAAATCTGCGTCAACTTGATGCGCCAGTCAGTCGGCTTGAAGGCCGCATCGCCGTGATTCAGGTCGAGCGACAGGACCAGGTTGTTGTTGATGAAAACCTGGTCGGGATCGCCGAAGAATTCCTCCTGGCCCGGATTGACCGTGCTCTCAAACGGCGTCGTCGGCGTCGGCACCTGCCGCACTTCGAAGAGAAAATTCTCCGTGGCTGTCAAATTGAAAAACGTGTGCTGGCCGAAGATTGGGTAGTCCCCCTTGAGGACGTTCTGGTGGAATGGATCCCAGTGGTTCCCTTCGACGAACGGATACTCGAAGTCAGGCGGATGCCCCTGGCCGTAGCGGTCCCACTCGGGCAGGCCGATTCGCCAGCGGTCCTCCATCGGAATGAAGTGACTGTTTTCCTGCTCCTCGCGCGGTTCGATCCCCGACGGACCGGCAAAGCCCGGCGGCGGATCGATCGGCCAGCGGAGCATCGGATCGGGCTCCTCGATGAATTCCGGCAGCGGCACAAAATCGGGGAGCGGCGCCCGCAGCGCCGGCGGCCCCGGCGGCAGCTCGCGTACAGCAGGCGGCAGCGTCTCCTGGGCCCACAGCAGCGCCGAACTGAGCCAGAGGCAAACGACGACCGCGGCGCGCACCAGCGCGCACTGCGAGCGCACGGCGACCGGACTGCCCCGCGCGGGGTCAAGCGGCCGCTGTCTCTTCCAAGCAGCGACACATCGTGGTTGGCGGTTCACGCGCTGTGGCTCGTGACACTCCGGTTTCGTGGGCGGCGGGGCGCAATGCGCGCGGCAGACTGTAGAAGTTGTATCGGCCTTACCAATCCGCGCAGTAAAAGCGGTGCTGTCAGTTTTGGTGGTCGAAATGATGGTGAGGGAGCGCGCTATGAAACTTGCTGCCATGCCGCTAGCTGCGCGCGGCGGCCAGTCGCCATGACCCGCCAATCGTTTGCCCGGGCCGCAAATCCCGACTAGCGTTGAAAGTAGGGAGCGTGCGCAAAGTTTGCGGCCGGCATTCCGCTGGCGCGCCCCGCTCGCAAAGGCCAGCATGAAATTCCCGTGGAATTCCGGTACCGGCGATCCGCCTTCACGCCGCCAGCGGCGCTTCGCGCTCGAGCAACTCGAGTCGCGCGACTGTCCGGCCGCTGGGCTCGATCCGCTCCTGGCCACGGAAAGCTCAGATCCGTCTGCTGACCAGCCGCTGACGGTGGATAGCACGACTGCCGAAGGTGAAGACCCCGGCATCATGCTGGCGCCGGTGCCGTCGCTCTACGATCCGGTCAACGATCCGCTCCAGTCGGTGCTGACCGACGGCGAGGTCGAGATTCTGCTGGCCCGCGCGGCCGCTGCCAGCGCCAGCGAGGACGCCATCATCTCGATCGTCGATCGCAATGGCCGCATCCTGGGCGTGCGGACCGAGCAGGACGTTGTGACCGCGCTCGGCGGCGACGTGAACAAGCTGGTGTTCGCCATCGACGGCGCCGTGGCCAAGGCCCGCACCGCCGCGTTCTTCGCCAGCGATGGAGCCCCACTGACCAGCCGCACCATTCGCAACCTGAGCCAATCCACGATCACCCAGCGCGAAGTCGAATCGAATCCCACCGTCCCCAATCCACTCGACCCGGCCAACAACAATCCGTTCGATCCGGCCCAGCCGATTTCGCAAACGTTCGGCCCCGGCTTCGTCGCGCCGATCGGCGTCGGCGGACATTTTCCGCAAGGGATTCGCCATACCCCGCCCGTCGATCTATTCGGCATCGAGCACCAGAGCCGCGACAGCCTGATCCATCCCGGCCCCGACGGCGTCAAAGGAACTGCCGACGACATTCCGCTGGCCAGCCGGTTCAACGTCGATCCGTCGTTCGTGCCCGCCGGGCAGGAGTTATTCGCACCAGAGTCCTACGGCATCGTCTCGGGCATGCTACCGCAGGCCCAGTCCCGCGGCATCGCCACGCTCCCCGGCGGCATTCCGATCTACAAATTCGTCGGCGGCAAACTGACGCTCGTCGGCGGCATCGGCGTCTTCTTCGCCGGCCCGGACGGCTTTGCCACGTTTGAACAGAATTTCGTGCACGCCAGCCTGCGTCCCAATGGCCGGCCGCAGCCGAACGAACTGCGCCTCAACGCGCCCAAGGTGCTGGAAGCGGAATGGATCGCCTTCGCTGCCGTCGGCGGCATTCGCTTCAACAATCATCTCATCAAAGGCTCGCGCTACGGCAATGGCAAAGTCGGCGACCTGTCGGGCATCGCGCCGCTGGCCGGCGTCGGCCTGCCGTTTGGGCGCATCGACCTGGTCGGCATCACGCTGGAAGTTTTCGGCCCCAACCCGAACGCCAGGAATCGCCTCCGCGGCTTTGAGACGCTGATCGTCAAAGGACGGCAGGTGGGTCAGGGCGATCCGCTTTCCGGCGACAATCAGGTGGTCGATCCTCTCGCTGTCAATCCGACGCTGATCGACGGCCTGGACGTGCCGGACGGTTGGCTGGTCACGCCGCACGCTTCGCCGTCCGGCTCTAGCAGCCTCACTGCCGCCGACGTCGAGACGATCATCACGCAGGGCATCGCCGAAGCGGAGCTGGTGCGGGCCGCGATCCGGTTGCCCAAGGGAACGCGAACCAGGATGGTCTTCGGCGTCGCCGACCGCGACGGCAATGTGCTGGGCCTATTCCGAATGCCGGACGCGACCGTGTTTTCGATCGACGTGGCGGTGGCCAAGGCGCGGAACACGGCGTACTACGCCAATCCCGCGCTGCTCCAGGATGCCGACAAAGTGGACGACGACCTGCTGCTGTTCAGCGGCGCCGTGACGGCCCAGCAACTCGCCCGGGCCGGCGCCCGCATTGACGGCGTCAACAACCACTCGCCCGATCTCTTCAAGAGCGCGAGAACGTCGGTGAAGTACGACCCGCTCACCGGTCTGGCTTTCAGCAATCGCACGTTCCGCTTCCTGGCCGAGCCGCGGTTCCCCTCCGGCGTCGATCGCAGCCTGCCGCCGATCTTCTCCAGCCTGTATGCCGCCGGCGTCAATCGCAAAACGGCCGAAAATATTTCCGCCGATCCGAGCCTCGCGCCAGACGCATCGAATTTCACGACAGTCTTCGGCTACGACGCCTTCCACATCGGCACCAACTTCCACAATACGAACGAGCCCGCCAACCAGAACGGCGTCGTGTTCTTCCCGGGAAGCACGCCGCTGTACGTGGGGGCCAACTTGCAAGGCGGCTTCGGCGTCAGTGGAGACGGCGTCGATCAGGACGACGTGGTGACCTTCGCCGGCCAGCGCGGCTTCGCACCGCCGGATCACCTCAAGGCCGATCGAGTCTTCTACCGCGGCACTCGGCTGCCGTTCCAGAAATTCAACCGCAACCCGCTGGGGTAAAGTGCCATGGATTGGCAGCGGCAATGGATCGCGTGTCTGGTGGCCTCAGCGGCGGCAATCCTCTTGCCCTCGGCCCGCGCCCAGGAGCCGTCAGTCCTCAAGCGCCGTCCGGTCGTCATCTCGATCACCGACGAGCCGCCGCTGGGCAAGTCGCCGTATGCTGACTGGCCCGACCGCGGAATGCGATCGCCGCCCGTTCGAGCGCAGCAAGCCGAAGAAATCTTTCCCGAGCAAGCGGCTGCGATTGCCGCGACATACGGCCAGGAGCCGTGGCGGATTGACGATCACGAGTGCGCCGGTTGGCCGGCGAACGTCCACGGCCGCGCTCATCCGTCCGACACGGGTCGCTACTGCGGCTACTATGTCGGCGGCGGCGCAGCCTGGCACGGCGAGGGGCGCTACGCCCACGAAGGGACGTGGGGCTGGGATTACCACGGCTTCATTCTGCCCAAGCGCGTGGCCCTTCTTTGGTGGCATGGTCATCTCCAGAGCGGCACTGGAGCGTACGCCACCGACGGGCCGAAGGTCATTCATCATGAATAGTCGGGGGTCGGGAGTCGTTTTGGGCCAATCATTGTCGAGTCACGAAACATCGTCGGCCCGAATCGACTCCCGACCCCTTTGACTCGGCGGCCGACTAGAATCGTACGCGGCTGGAAGCAGTCTTTCTTTAGCAGCGCCGCCCTCCATGTACTTCCACTACGACCACGATGCCGAGCGCTCACGGCTGCGCGAAAACTACTCCCGCCAGCGCAACTGGAGCCGCTGGGGGCCTTACTTGTCCGAGCGACAGTGGGCCACCGTCCGCGAGGATTACTCGGCCGATAGCGAGTCGTGGACTTACTTCCCCCATGAGCATGCCCGCAGCCGCATCTATCGCTGGGGGGAGGACGGCCTCTTAGGCATCACCGACCGCCAATGCCGTCTGTGCTTCGCGCTGGCCCTGTGGAACGAGCAGGACGACATGCTCAAGGAGCGGCTGTTCGGCGTGACCGGCCCGCAAGGGAGCCACGGCGAGGACGTCAAGGAGCTGTACTACTACCTCGACGCCGCGCCGTCGCACGCCTATCTCAAGGGCCTCTACAAGTATCCGCACACTGCCTACCCCTATCGGCTCCTGGTCAACGCCAACACGCCGCACAACAAGCTCGCGCCCGAGTTCGAAATTCTCGACACGGGCATTTTCCGCGACGGCCGCTATTTCGACGTGCTGGCCGAGTACGCCAAGGCCAGTCCCAACGACCTCCTGATCCAGATCACGGTCGCCAATCGCGGACCAGACGCCAAGGCGATTCACGTGCTGCCGACGCTCTGGTTCCGCAACACGTGGATCTGGGGCTGCCGCCACGAAGGGTGCACCGTCAAGGCCCGCATCGAGCGGCAGGACGAAAACCTGCTCTCCACCTGGCACGAGACGCTCGGCGTCTATGAGCTGGCGGCCGAGCGGGCCTCCGACGGCACGGCGTTCCGCTGGCTGTTCACCGAGAACGAAACCAACAGCCAGAAGCTGTACGGCGTTAAGAACTACACGCCTTTCGTCAAGGACGCGTTCCACGAGCACCTGATCGGCGGCCGCAAGGAGGCCGTCAATCCCAAGCCGATCGGCACCAAAGCAGCCGCCTGGTACCGCCTGGAAATTCCCGCCGGCGGCGAAGTGTCGCTCAAGTTGCGCCTGTATGCCCAGGACGAACGGCCGACGCGCCCCTTCGGCACCGAGTTCGACAAAACCCTCTCAGCGCGGCGGCAGGAGACCGACGAGTTCTACGCCGAGGTGATTCCCGCTTCTCTTTCACCCGAGCTGCGCCACCTCGCCCGCCAAGGCTACGCCGGCCTGATCTGGACGAAGCAGTTTTACCACTACATCGTCGAAGACTGGCTGACCGGCGACCCGGAAGCGCCGCCGCCGCCCGAGTCGCGCCAGCACGGCCGCAACAGCGACTGGCAGCACCTTTATAACCGCGACATCATCTCGGTCCCCGACAAGTGGGAGTACCCCTGGTATGCCGTGTGGGACCTGGCGTTCCACATGATCCCCTTCGCGCGGATCGATGCCGACTTCGCCAAGGAGCAGCTCGGCCTGTTTCTGCGCGAGTGGTACATGCATCCCAACGGGCAAATTCCCGCTTACGAATACGCGCTCGACGACGTCAATCCGCCGGTCCACGCCTGGGCCTGCTGGCGGCTCTACAAAATGAGCGGGCCGCAAGGCCGCCGCGACCGCAAATTTCTCGTCTCGACTTTTCAGAAGCTGCTGCTCAATTTCACCTGGTGGGTCAATCGCAAGGACCCCCGCGGCAAACACCTCTTCTCCGGCGGCTTTCTGGGCCTGGATAACATCGGCGTCTTCGATCGCTCCAAGGCCCTCCCCACCGGCGGCCATTTGGAACAAGCCGACGGCACCGCCTGGATGGCCTTCTATTGCAGCACCATGCTGGCCATGGCCCTGGAGCTGGCGCAGGCTGAGGAGCACCGGGCCAACGAAGACATCGCCTCGAAGTTCCTCGAGCACTTCGTGCATATCGTCGATGCCATGAACACGCTCGGCGGCAGCGGCCTGTGGAACGAACAGGACGGCTTCTATTACGACCAACTCCAGGTCGATGGCCGCACGGTGCCGCTGCAGGTGCGGTCGATGGTCGGACTGATTCCGCTGTTTGCCTGCGAGGTGATCGAACAGGAGCAGATGTTCTACCTGGAGGGTTTTCGCAAGCGGTTCGAGTGGTTCCGCAAGTACAAGCCGCAACTGGCGCGGCACATCACCTACGGCGAAACGGGCGAGGGAGACTTCGTCCGCCAGCGGTGGCTGCTGGCCATCCCCTCCCGCGAGCGGCTGACGCGCGTCCTGGCGTACCTGCTCGACGAGCGCGAATTCCTCTCCCCCTTCGGCATTCGCTCCCTGTCGCGGGTCTACGAACAGAATCCGTATGTCTTCGAGTGCGCCGACCAGCGATTCGAGGTGAAGTACGTCCCCGGCGAATCCGACAGCTACATGTTCGGCGGCAACAGCAACTGGCGGGGACCGATCTGGTTCCCGGTCAACTACCTGATCATCGAGGCGCTCCAGCGGTATCACCATTTCTACGGCGACAGCCTGCTGGTCGAGTGTCCCACCGGCTCGGGACGGAAGATGAATCTTCGCGACGTGTCGCTGGAGATTTGCCGGCGGCTGACCAGGCTGCTGCTGCCCGACGAGCAAGGGCGGCGGCCCTGTCATGGCGGCCAGGACATCTACCAGCGCGACGAGCACTTCCGCGAATTGCCGCTGTTCTACGAATACTTCCATCCCGAGACCGGCCGCGGCCTGGGCGCCAGCCACCAAACCGGCTGGACGGCGCTCGTTGTCCGCTGCCTGGAGATGGCGGCGGCGAAGGGATAGGCTGTGGGGCAGGCGTCCCGCCTGCCGTATGCGGTGCTTGAGGGTTCAGGGTTTAGGCGAGCCCGTGAATTCATTGGCGGAAATGCAAAATGATTATTGCAAAATGCAAAATGCAAAAGTCAGCGGGCCGGTCTTGCTGCCTCATTTTGACCTTTGCACTTTGCACTGGTCATTTTGCACTGCCCGATGCGTCGGGCTTGTGATTCGTGCCGGCCTGAAAGG
>DASRJP010000124.1:0-37388 GCA_035649415.1 Pirellulaceae bacterium
CAGACGGTGACGCGGACAGCATGTGGAATCAGGACGGGATTGGCCGGCGGATCACAAACCACGTTGCCGCGGACGGCAACTGGCTCGTCCAGGTTTTCGGGGTCTTCCAGAATCACCGTCACGTCGTCGCCAACCGCCAACTGATGAACGCAGAGGATCTGGTTGACCACCTCGACTAGCTCGTCGGCATCAGCGAACTTTCCCGCTTCGCGAGCCGCCACCGTGGCCGAGTGGGAGATCGCCTGGCGGATCACCATCGCAATGCCGAACTGGAACGAGGCCAGCACCGCCACGAGCAGCACCAGGAAGATCAGCAGGAACTCAATGGTCAGCCCGCCGCGGCGACGGCGACGAAAGTTGCGGGATGGCGAGCTGAAGCGGGACATGGATGGGCCTACAGGGCGCAAAGCGATCTTGGCGCAGGAATGCAAGGCAAGTGGCGCGCCGCGAACATCGTCACTGGCCAGATAGCGCTGTAACGTAATCGCGGCTCTCGTCCTGGCCGGTGCGACCGGACTGCGTGGAATGATTTTGAGCGCTCCACCCTGGCTTTGGACGAAGGCGACTGCCTACTCAAGTCACGGCGCACCCTCGGAATGTCGTCCCAGCGAAACGTGATGTTGCGAAGGGTTAACGTCCGACGGCATCCGCCGGCCCATGAAGGGAGCAATCACAACGCGAATTCACGGCCATCATGGGCGCGTCGCATCGCGAAGCGTGAATGGCCGGTCCGCGGGTGACGATTGTGCCACGGGTGACGACTGGCTGCCTGGACACAAACCGTGGCGGCATATCTTTTGCTTTCCCATTCTCGCCCGCAAGCGCCTTTGCGCTCGGACTGCCGACACGTCGAGGTCGTGAATGATGAACCACATGCGCAACCGCCGCGGTGCCGCCACGTTTGAGCTGATCCTCGTTTTGCCGGTGCTCCTGCTGATGACGATCGGCCTGATCGAGTTCGGCGTGATGTTCGCCAACCTCCAGCAAGTTGCCCTGGCCTCGCGCGTGGGCGCCGAGCGGGCGTCGGAGCTGGCCTCGCTGCCGACAATGACCAGCAGCGATCCTGTGCCGCTCGAAGTAATCGAAGCGATCGAGCAACAATTGCAAAGTTCGTGCATCGCGTGGTGCCACATTCGCCTCGAGCACAATACGGCCGATCCGCTGTCCCAGGAGGTGCTTGAGTCCACTCAGGGCGATCCCTGCGGGTGCGAAGAGTTCGAGCCGCTACCCGAAGACGAAATTCCCACGGGCCGCTACGTCCGCTTGACGCTCACCGTTCCCTTGAGCGAAGTCGTTCCCAGCGGCCTGACGCTGTTCGGCTGTCGGCTGTTTAGCGCCGAACAAGCGTTCCATAGCACGACGATTTTCCGCTACGAGATCGGAACGCCGTAGGGCAGAGAGCAGAGAACAGGCGTATTCTATGATTCGTCAAACGCATTTAACCATGTCGCATCGCCGCGGCAGCGCCACAATCTGGCTGCTGGTCACGCTGCCCGTGCTGCTGATCCTGTTCTGTTTTGTGATTAACATCGCGCAGCAGTGGCTGGCCCGCGTCGAGCTGGAAAATGCCCTGGAAGCGGCAGCGCTGGCGGCCGTCAAAGAATGGGGAGATGCTGGCGGCGGAGATACGCTGATCCCGCGCGAAGTCGGCGTGGAGTATGCAAATCTCAACCGCATGCGCGGCTTCCGCGTTCACATCGCTGACAACTATGATCCTGTGACCGGCGGCGTCAACCAGAACAAGCTGTGCGACGTCGTCAAAGGCCCGCCGCCGGACGGGAACCTGATTTTCGGCGCGATCACGCACGACGATCCGGACTTTCCCATCACGTTCAACGCTGGCGTGCAGCCGAGTTGTGCTGCCGGTCAGGTGCTCGTCGATGCTTCTGGTGAAGGGAACTTGCAGACGGACCACAACAGCGAGTGGGGGATCGCCTTCCAGCAGACCGATCCGCCGGCGCCGGCCGGTCTCCTTATCACCAAGGTGGAGATCAACGTCCGCCCCAATCCTGGTGACACGGCGATCTTCTTTGGCACGCCGCTGTTATCCGACAACTTTGTGGACGGCCTGGCGGACAACGCGGTCCGCGACAATTCGGGCAACAGCCAGGCGGACGTGAAGGGCTTTACCGATCCAGCGAACCAAATCCAGTTCACGATTGGTCCGGCGTGGATACTGACCATTGAGTTTTTCCCCGACGCCAACCCGGTTGGCGGGACCGATGCCGGGTTTGAAATCTGCGATCGAATGCGGTTTGGCGCCGAGGTCCACGAAAGGCCGGTCGGCAATGCCCAGATCGACGGCGATGAAATTGGTGAGATTCCGGCGCTAGTGACCGTTTACTTCAGCAATGGCACGACCGCAACCGGCACGATGTTCGACAATACCGAGAGCAAGAACGACTGCATTGACCCGGCGGAAACCGGTGGATTCTGCTCCGATCCATCGCTAATCGTGCATCCCACGCGAATTCCCGACCTGCCATGTCCGCCGACTGCCGCAGCAAACAACAACGGGCAGTCGTACGTGCTCATCGGCGCTGGCTTTGCCGAGTTCGCCGTGCGGGCGCAGGCAACGGTTAACGTGTCCCCGCTCTGCCGCTGTCTGTGCGCCTTCAACGATGACTACTGCGTTTCAGGCAAGACGATTGCCGTCTACGATTGCGTGACGCGGCGGCCAAAGCTGATTCGCGTGGATCGGTTCATCTGTCCGGGGCCGTAGGGGAGGTGTGAGAGTGCGAGAGTTTGAGGGTGTCGGGATGTGAGTGAGGGCAATTGACGTTCGCACCCAATACGCTCACACCCTCATACCCCCCGCGCCCTGATACCCTCGCTCCTCGCACACGTTCTAGCCTCTCGACGGCTGGCATCTCGGGCAATAGAACGTCGACCGCTGCGCCTGCACGATCCGCCGAATTGCTCCCGCGCCGCAGCGGAAACAAGGCTCCCCAGCACGGTCGTAGACCCGATGATGGTTCTGATAGCCGCCCGCGACGCTGAGCGCATTGCGGTATGTGCCGTCGGACAGCGTCGAGCCTTCGTGGGCAATCGCATCCAGGAGCACCTCGCGCAGGGACCGATGGATTTCGTGCCATTGGGCGAGCGTCAGCCGCTGGCAGCGTTTGGCCGGATGAATGCCGGCCAAATGCAGGATCTCCGAGGCGTAAAGATTGCCGACGCCGGCAATGGCCCGCTGATCGAGCAGTGACACCTTGACGGCCCGCTTGCTCGCTTTCAGCCGTGCCGCCAGTTCGTCTGCCGACAGGGCCAGCGCATCGGGGCCAAGACGGCCCTCGCCGAGCTGGCTGGCAAGTTGCTCCCGAGCGAACAGCCGCACGCTCCCCAGCCCGCGGCGGTCCCAGTACCAGATGGTCTGAACGGCCGATCCCTGCAGGTCGAGTCGGAACCGCAAGTGCTCCTGGCTGGGTGGATCGGCGATCAGCACGAGGCCAGTCATCCGCGGCTCTAGGACCAGCGCGTCGCCGCTAGCCACGTGAATCACAACTCGCTTTCCCAGCCGCGCCACGCTTTCGATCGTTTGCCCAACGAGCCGCCGCGCGATGGCCGGTTGCGAGGGACTGATGGTAATCGGCCGACGACGACAGCGAACTCGCGAGGCGCGTACGATCACGCCACCAACGGCGCCGAGAATGCCGCGGCGCATTGTTTCGACTTCAGGCAGCTCGGGCATCAAGGTAGGACGAGCTTCCCGGCCCGTCTTATGAGTTGAAGACGGGCTGGGAAGTCCGTCCCACGACGAATTCACGTCGTGTAGTCCGCATTGAACTTGACGTAGTCTACCGTCAGATCGCTGGTCCAGAAACGGACTTCCGCGTTGCCTTCGAAGAGCGTGAGGTGAATTTCCGTGTCGCGCGTGGCCTTGATCGCCTGGGAAACAGTCCGCGGATCAAAGGGAACCGGCGCACCCTGCTCGTAAAGCCGGTGACCGTTCAGCACCAACCCCACGCCGGCCGGATTGAACGGCACTCCCGCATATCCCGCCCCGGAGACGATCCGCCCCCAGTTCGGGTCGCCGCCGGCAATCGCCGTCTTGACCAGGGCGCTGTTGGCGATCGTCTGGGCGATGCGGCGGGCGTCCTCGCGCGTGCGGCAGCCGCTCACGCGGATGCAAATCAAGTGCGACGCTCCTTCGCCGTCGTCGGGGATTTTTTTGGCCAGTTCGATGGACATTTCTATGAGTGCCGTGCGAAATTTTTGCAGATCGGCCCCGGCCAAGGGTGTTTGGGCCGCGGCGCCGCTGGCAAGCAAAAGCACGGTGTCGTTGGTGCTCATGTGCCCTTCCACGCTGATGCAGTTGAAGCTCTCATCCACGGCGGCCTTCAGTGCCGACTGGGCATCGGCCGGAGTGAGCGCCGCATCGGTGAGCAGCACGCCCAGCATCGTGGCCATGTTCGGTCCAATCATGCCGGCTCCTTTGCACATTCCGGCCAGGCGAATTTCGCGGCCGCCGAGCGTGAGCGTTCGCGAGACGACCTTGTGGCCATGGTCGGTAGTCAGGATTCCACGGGCGGCGGACAGGAAGCCGACTTCGTCGGTCGCCAGCTTTGCCGCTGCCGATTTGGCTCCGGCGGCAACCTTGTCCATCGGCAGGAAGACGCCGATCACGCCGGTGGACATGACGAGTGCTTGCGTTTGACTGGCACCGACGGCGGCGGCGGCGATTTCGGCCATTTGCTCGGCGTCGGACCGGCCGCGCTGGCCGGTGCAGGCGTTGGCGTTGCCGGAGTTGACCGCCACGACGCGAATGTCCTTGCTCGGTGTGCGTTGCCGGTCGAAGGCCACCGGCGCCGCGAATACCAGGTTCTGCGTGTAGACGCCGGCAGCGGCCGCGCCGCCTGGACAATGGATGAGCGTGAAGTCCTCCTTGCCGGGGACCTTCTTGATGCCAGCGTGGACGCCGGCGAAGCGAAAACCCTTGGGAACGTGAATCGTCATCGTTGACTGGTTCCGATTACAGAAGTGCCGTCGTCTCGTCGTACCCAAACATCAAGTTGAAATTTTGCACTGCCGCCCCCGACGCTCCCTTGATCAGATTGTCCTCGGCACTGATCAGCAGGACGCGGCCTTTCACCACGCGGGCCGTGATGTCCACAAAATTCGTGTGCGTTGTGTCCTTCGTCGCCGGCAGGTGCTTCACGATCCGCACAAACGGCTTGCCGGCATAAAACTCCTTGAGCAGCGAGAGCACCTGCTCCTCGGTGACGCTCCGCGTCGGCCGGCAGTAGACGACGCTCAGAATGCCGCGGTCCATCGGCGCCAGATGAGGGGTGAAGATGACATCAACCTTTTTCCCCGTGGCGCGGCCGAGAATCTGCTCGATTTCCGGCTGGTGGCGATGCTTGCCGACGCTATAGGCAGAGATGCTTTCGTTGCACTCGGGGAACAGCGTATTGAGCTTCGGCGTGCGCCCCGCGCCTGACACGCCGCTCTTGGAATCGACGATGATGTCCTGTGTTTCGATCCAGCCCTCCTTCAACAGCGGCGCCAGCGGCAGAATGGCAGAGGTGGGATAACAGCCAGGATTGGCGACCAGATCGGCCGCAGGGATCTTGTCGCCAAACAGTTCCGGCAGGCCATACACGACTTTGCCCAGGCGACCGGGATCAGGATGCTCGTGCTCGTACCACTTCTGAAACGTCGCGGCGTCGTCGAGCCGATAGTCGGCACTGAAATCGACCACGCGGACACCCGTCTTGAGGAGCGCCATGCACGATTCGGCCGAGGCCACGTGCGGCAAACAGCTAAACACGCAGTCGCACCGCTCGGCGAGCGCCTCGGCGCCAAAGTCCTCGAGCGTCAGGTCGAGCCGCCCGGAAAGCGACGGATGGACGCTGGAAATGTGCGTCTTTTCCTGGCGGCTGGTGACCGCCGTGACCGTTGCGCCCGGATGGCGCAGCAAAAGCTTGATCAGCTCCAGCGCCGTATAACCAGTAGCGCCCAAAATGCCGACGCGAGTCATCGTTTTGGTTTCCACAACGTTGATCGTTGATTCCGCCGTCGCCTCGTAATATAGGTCTGCTGCCGCGAACCCGCCAAGAGTGCCGGGGGCCGGCTGCGGCGCCGCTGGGGACGATTGACAAGCGATTGCCCGCGTCGGTTCGCACGATTACTGGCCGCCAAAGAGCGCGGCCAATTCCGCCAGGATGAGGCTGGTGGCCCCCCACACGCAGTGCGGTCCAATCCGATAGTGCGGGGCGCGAAACGCCAGCCCACGGCGCTCGATCCGATGTTCACCGCGGAGGGTTGGGTTCAGCAGCGCTGGCACTGGGATTTCAATCAATTCTGCTGCTTCGGTCGGATTCAGCGCGAATTCCGGCCGCTCGTGGGCGACCGCCAAGAATGGCTTGATCCAGAAATTGCTGTTGAAAACATAGATGGGATGTAGGGCGCCGAGCACGCACAGGCCCTCGTGCGGAACGCCGAGTTCTTCGGAAAGTTCACGCAGAGCCGTTTCATAGGGCGATTCATCCGGCTCAACCACGCCCCCGGGCAGTGCGATCTGGCCGGCATGGAATTTCATTTCGCTCGGCCGCAGCATTGCCGGCAGGCGCCAGGCGCCATCGTGAAGATACAGTAGCACCAGGACCGCCGCCTCGCGGGCGTCGAGTGCCGGCGGGCCGGAATGGCGGCCATAAGCCAGTTCGGGCGCCATTTTGCGATACGCTTGTAGGCCGGGGAGAGGCTTTTGTAATCGCTCGCGCAATGCTGCCGTCAGGCCGGCGGGCGCCTGTGCAAGGTCGATCGCGGTTGCGGCGGCACTCATGGCGGCGGAGCCTGCGGCACGCGATAGACCGCGTATGCCGGATTGTGGCGGGGCAAGTCGGGGTAGACGGGCAGCAGCCCGATGGGGCGCGTACTGCGCGTCCGGTCGATGAGGATGTAGCTGGCGCCATGCTCGCGGGCCAGGGCGACCAGCTTCTCGTCGCCGTGAAACGCCAGGTCCAACTGGCCCGAACCCGGCGGAAAAACTTCGGTCAGCGTTTGCTTCCAGGCAACGATGCCGGCGGCATCCTGCGGCACGTCCTTCCAGCTTACTACTTCGGGCCGCTGGGCGTACCACTTGAACGTCTGCTGCCGGCGCGGCGTCAGGACCTTGGCGTCCGGCGGCGTGTTGTCCTTCACCCAGCGGCACACGTCCCGCCAATATTCGAACTGCTGGCGGGCGGAAAGCGCAGGAGGCCGTACCGTGACGACCGACGACCCCTCTGCAACTGAGCGATCGACTTGTAAATCGGCAGTCGGACGCGGCTGAACGAAGCTGCCAGGCAGTCGTTGCCGCGAGCGCTCGTAGCCGATCTGGGTGAGGTTGGCACCCACGGCCAACATGGCGACGATAATTCCCCACGAGCCAGAGGCCAAGCCCTTGCTGATCAACGAAACGAGCACTCGCCCCAAAGCGAGCGCCGCGCCGATGGCCACCAGCGAGTCGCTGAGCCGAAACCAGTAGTACTTGAGAATCGGCGCGGCCAGCCGCTGGTAGTCGTCTTTCGAGAGTTCCTGCGAATTGGCCAGTGCGACCAGGCCCTGGTCGATTAGCACGCCGACTGCACCAATCGCTACGCCGGCGAGAACCACCGCGTCGAGCCGACCCAGGCCCGGATTCTCCCGATACGTCCACCAGGCAAGCGTTGCCCAGGCGGCCAGTAGCAGGGCGTGCCGCAGGATGACGATCGCGCCGAAGCGATGAAACACCAGGTGATGCGACAATCGGTCGAAGACGTAAATGCGATTGGCTTCGCTCACGATGGCTGGATCGATGCCCCGCGACAGGGCCAGCGCCGGCACGATGCCGACGGCGGCCAGCGCTGCGGCAGCGGTGAGTGCCGGAGCTAGTTGCAGCGGTGAGACCTGTCGCCGTCCGCAGACGAACCATGCTCCGGCAATGGCAAGGCTGGTCCAGCCGCCGACCAAAACGTGAAATGCCGTCGCTCCGCCCACGAGCACAAACGCCAGCCGCCAGCGCTCGCGCACGACCGCTTCCAGCGCCAGTAAGACCAGGACGTATGAAAAACCTTTCGCTTCGACGCCGCCGACGATCCACTCCCCCGCCATGTGAAACCGGCGAATAAACAGCAGCATCAAACCGCCGGTCAGAATTGACATCAGCCGCAGCGGAGCCACGCTGGCGCTCAGCCGCTGCCACGACCATGCCAGCAGCAGCCAGGTGATCGAGCGCCCGAGCCAGGCCGCCGCCGTCAGTGAGACGAGCCGGGTCACCCAGCCGAACGTCCAGTAAAAGACGCCGTGAGCGTCCTGCGACTCGAGGAACAAGTCCCCGCGGCACCACGACGGATCCCAGTAGTGCTTCGCCTTGGCCAGATAATGAGCCTCGCCAACGTCCGGCGGTGGCAAGCCGGCATAGACGAAGAACATCAGAAAGAGAAACAGCACCTCGGCTGCCGCCCACCGCCAACCGCCCTGCGGCGGAGGTGCTGCGACTGACGATGCGGCAGGTGGGCTCATCGGATGGGACAGGGCAAAAAATTCATTTTAGCCGCGGCATCCAATTTGCGCGAGGGCACTTGTCGCGGCCCGCATTGCTGCCCAAGGGATCGGACATGACAATGGCCAGTTAACCTTACAAGGCGCCAAGCGATGACTTCCCCCGGCAAAGCACTCCGCGACGCAATCGAGGACTCGACGATCCAGGTCATCGGCGCTCCCAATGCCCTGGCGGCCCGGCTGATCGAAGAAGCGGGCTTTGACGCGGCATACCTCTCCGGAGCCGCCTTCTCGGCCGGCGCGTTGGCTTTGCCGGATATTGGCTTGTTCACGCTCAGTGAATTGACCCAGCAGGCCACTTGGATCACCCGCAGCACGCGCCTGCCGCTGATCGTCGATGCCGACACCGGCTTTGGCGATGCACTGAACGTCGAGCGGACAATCGTGGAACTAGAATCGGCCGACGTGGCAGCCGTCCAACTCGAAGATCAGCAGCTCCCCAAGCGCTGCGGTCATTTGTCAGGCAAGACCCTCGTTGAACCGGAGGTAATGTGCGCCAAGCTGCGAGCGGCCTGCGAGGCGCGGGGCGATCCGGACCTGGTCCTGATTGCCCGAACCGACGCCCGCGGCGTGACGAGTCTGGAGGACGCCGTCGAGCGCGCCAAACGCTACGTGGATGCCGGCGCCGACTGGATCTTTCCCGAGGCTCTGACCACGAAGGAGGAGTTCGAGCGTTTCGCCCGCGAGATCGACGCGCCGCTGGTGGCGAACATGACCGAATTCGGCAAGAGTCCGCTGCTGTCGCTTGCGGAGCTAGCTGACCTCGGTTACTCGGCCGTTTTGTATCCGGTGACGCTGTTGCGCGTGGCGATGAAGGCCATGCAGTGCGCGCTCGACGTGATTGCCGACGAAGGAACGCAGCAGAACATCCTCGATTTGATGCAGACCCGGGACGAGCTGTACGAGCTCTTGGACTATCGCGGTTACGAGGAGCGGCATCGGGCGCACTTTGGCGGCCCCCCGGAGCGTTTCGACTCGCCGCCGACGTGATAGAATCGAGGTAGTAAGCAAATCCGACTTTCACATCTGGCCATCCATGTCCGCACCCACCATCCGCAGCGAAAACTACTCCCCCGGGCTGGAGGGAGTCATTGCTGGCGAGACTGCCATCAGCACCGTCGATACGGGACTGACCTACCGTGGCTACACCATCGAAGACCTGGCCCAACACTCGACGTTCGAGGAAGTCGGCTATCTGATTCTCTACGGCGAGCTGCCAACCAGCCGCCAGGCCGCCGAGTTTCACGCCCGGCTGGCCAAGGCGGCATCGGTCCCACCGGAGCTGATTGACACGCTGCGAAAAATCCCCACGAGCGTGCCAACGATGGATGTGCTGCGGACGGCGACCAGTTTTCTGGGTCACTTCGATCCCGACGCAGCCGAAGGCAGTCACGAGGCCAACCTCCGCAAGGCGGAGCGGCTGCTGGCACAGTTGCCGATCGTCATTGCCGCCCGGCAGCGGCTGAAAGAGGGAAAACAACCTGTCGCGCCGGATCCATCGCTCATCCTGTCGGCCAACTTCCTGTGGATGCTGCGCGGTGAGAGGCCCAGTGAGAAGCAGATCGAGGCACTGGACGTCTCGTACATTCTCTATGCCGAGCACGAGTTCAACGCCTCGACGTTTGCGGCCCGCTGCGTCTGCTCGAGCCTTTCGGACCTGCATTCGTCGATTACCGCGGCCATCGGGACGCTGAAAGGCCCGCTGCACGGCGGGGCCAACGAGCGAGCGCTTGAGGTGCTCATGAGCGTCGGTTCTGTCGACAAGGCGGAAGCGTGGACCCGCCAGATGCTCGCCAGGAAGGAAAAGGTGATGGGTTTCGGTCACCGGGTTTACAAGGATGGCGATCCTCGGGCGGTCTACCTTAAAAAGCTCGTCGCGCCGATTGCGGTTGAAACGGGCAACGAGGCTCTGGAAGCGACCGCAGAAGCGATCGAGCGCATCCTCGGGTCCGAAAAGAAAATTCCTCCCAACGTCGATTGGCCGTGTGCCCGGCTGTATCACTATCTGGGTCTGCCGCCCGACCTGTTCACACCGCTATTCGTGTCGGCGCGGGTCGTCGGCTGGAGCGCGCACGTGATCGAGCAGCTCGACAACAACCGGATCATGCGTCCGCGGTCGATCTACCGCGGTCCTAGTCTGCGAAAGTGGGCCCCGATCGAGCAGCGGGGCTAGCGCTCACTTGGCCTTTGGCATGGCGCCGGAGATCAATGTGTATAGATTCTGATACACATTGGGAACGGGTGCGATGAGCACCGTACCCGTCCCCTCAAACGAGCTGATCAATCCCTCGCCCGACGTAAGTGAGCCGATGATGGATTTGGCCGCTTTCTGCACCTGAAAATTGATGTCCGACGTGCGAGCCAGCGCAAAGCGACCATCGACGCTGAGCTTATCGCCACGAAGTTCGATGCGCTGCACCTTTCCTGGCGCTTGGATCACGACTTTGCCGGTCCCTTTGACCGACGTCTGAAACCAGCCTTCACCGCCAAAGAAGGCCGTCAGGGCTTTGTTACGCCACACTCCGATTTCCACCGCCGCTTCGCTACAAACATACGATCCTTGTTCGAGGATCCATTCTTCTCCGTGGAGCTCAATGATCTCGTACTCACCGAAGATGGGTGGACCAAAGAATATCTCGCCCGTTCCTTGATAGGTCGGGCGGAAGATGTTTTCGCGCGACACCACGCTTTTGAGAAAACCTCCCACAGTCGGCGCCGGCGAGCTCATCTCGATCTTGCCATACATGTAGTGCAGCGACCCGGATTCGGCCCGCACCATCTCATTGTCAATCGCACACTTGATCATCTTCAGCCCTTCCTGGGCAACGATTTCAAATCGAGCCATGGACGGAAACTCCCGAAGCAAAAGCGCGCCGGCGGCGCGAAACGCACCGCGAAACCAGACTAGTATTCGTCATGAGAGGCGGAAGATTGCCGCCTATCGCCGCTGGCTGGTGATCTTCATCGCCGGCAGCACAAGCGTCCCGCGCCATACCTGGCCATCCGCGGGGGGCTTTCGATCCGTGGCCGGATCGACGGTAAACGTGCCCGAGAGGAAATATTCACCGCGGTCGTCGTTGCCGATTACCCATAGCGCGCCGAGGTGGGGCGCGATGGCCAGTGCCTTCTCGCGGCGCATGCCATAAGGAGTGGCCCGCAGACAGATCGTGGCATCACTGGGGAGAGTGATCCACTCGGAGCCGGGGATCCCGCCGCTAAAGGCAAACGGAGACGCCGGCACTGGTTTCTTGTCCTTGTCGTGCAGCTCGCAGTGCAGTCCGGGCTTGTACTCGGGACGAAAATCCGTTCGGCCAAAATCGCAAAAGATTTGCATCGTGCTGCCGCGGTGCTCACTGGCGTCCTGCAATTCCACATAGACTACGACCTCACGAATGTCGCCATCCCGAGGCTTTTCCGCCAGCACGAGCCGCCCCCTCAGGGCGAAGCCGCGATTGTCCGTAACCCGCTCTGACCATTCCCCTTCGGCAATGATCTTGGGCCCCTCAGCGGCGTGGGCAAATTCGCACAGCAAGTAGCCCGAAATCGATATGCAAAGAAAGATGGCTCGAAACATGCCTGTGGCTCCGGGAAAGCAGTTTTCTTTCGGCCGTGTGCCCCAAGTAGGACGAGCCAACGGGCGATGTTGTTTCTCCACGCCCGTTATTTCAACGATCAAAGTGTCCTGACGGCACGCCGCGGTGGACTTGCTACACCTGTGGCGCCAGCGGCAGCGTAATTGTGAATGTCGTCCCCTTGCCCGGAGTGCTGTCCACGGCAATCTGCCCCTGATGGGCCTCGACGATCGCCTGGCAGATGCTCAAGCCCAGTCCGCTGCCGGCGGCCCCTTCGTCCCGACTGCGGGACCGATCGACGCGATAAAAGCGATCGAAAACATGGGGCAAGTCCTCCGGCGGAATGCCCGGACCGTTGTCGCGCACTTCGACGCGGGCCACCTGCCGGTAGTCGTCCCGCAGAAACGTCACGGTAATTTCGCCACGGCCGCTGTCGCAGTGGGCTGCCGTGAATTTGATCGCATTGTCGAGCAGGTTGTTGATCACTTGCCGTAAATGGTGGCGATTGCCGGCGACCGGCGTGGGAGGCAAGGGAGACACGGTAAGCGAAATGCCACGCGACTCAACCGCGCCGCGAAACATCTCGACGGCCCCTGCCACGACCTGATCAAGCGCCACGCGGTCTGCATAGGCCTTCAGCCGGTCGGCGTCGGTCTCGGCCAGCAACAACAACTGATTGACCAGCGACTCCAGCGCGCTGCACTCGTCGATGACCTGTTCCAGTTGCTCCTGGTACTCCTCGGGCGTCCGCTTCCCGCGCAGGGCGACTTCCACCGTCGCCCGGACGGCCGCCAGCGGCGTCCGCAGCTCGTGAGCGGCATTTGCCAGAAAATCGTGCTTCTGACGGAGGTAGTCGCCGATCCGATCGAGCAAGCTGTTGATCCTCGCGGCCAGTGCGTCAAGCTCGTCGCCAGTGCCGCGGATCTCCAGTCGATCGCCAAGCTGTGTGGGCCTGAGTCCCTCCGTGGTGCGGATCATACGCGCCAGGGGACTGGTCGCACTGCCGGCCAGCAGGTAACCGCCGAGAGGGGCGGCCACGAG
This sequence comes from Pirellulaceae bacterium, assembly GCA_035649415.1. GTDB lineage: Bacteria > Planctomycetota > Planctomycetia > Pirellulales > Pirellulaceae > DATKDU01. The sequence continues at coordinate 13,137 of DASRJP010000124.1, forward strand.
CACGCCGGCAAAAACCGTCAGCACCAGGCGGTCGATGCGAGCCAGGTCGCGGGAGATCAGCGCTTGCTGAGCGCCGACGCAGACGCTCTGCGCGCGGGTGTCGGCGCCCGGAAGAGGGCGCACGAGCAGCCGGTAACCGCCGACGGAAAGCGGATCTCCTTGGTGGGCCGCCAGGCCGCGCAGATTGGGCGTATTGTTGCTGGACCAGACGGTCTGGCCGGAGGCGTCGAAGAACTGAACGAACCAGCCGTGGAACTCGTGCCCGCGAGCCTTGCGGTCGAGCTCCTCGGTGAGCAGGTCCCAGTTCACCCCCTCCTCCTCGGAAAAGCCGAGCGAGATCTCCTGCACGTCTTCCTCGAGAATCCGGTCCAGGTCGCGCACCAGCGTGACGCGGACCCCTTCCCGAACGCTCACGAGAATTCCCAGTCCCGTGAGGATCACGGCAAATGCATTCCAAAGCATCAAGCGGAAGCGGAGCGTGCGCGCGATAGCGCTAAGTCGCTCGAAGAACATAGCCTCGTCCTCGCACGGTCTGTATGAGCGGCTCGTCGTAGCCGCGGTCGATCTTACCGCGCAGGCGATTGATATGGACTTCGACGACGTTGGTCACTCCTTCCCAATCCGACTCCCAAAGGTGCTCGCAAAGCATCTTGCGGGTTACGACCTGGCCGGCATAGCGCATCAAGAACTCCAGCAGGCTGAACTCGGTGGGCGTCAGGTTGATCTCGCTCTCGCCGCGGGTCACGCGGCGGTTGGTCAGGTCGAGCGACAGCGGTCCCGCTTTCAGCGTCGAAGAAGGCTTGTCCCCCGCGCGGCGGATAATTGCTTCCAGCCGGGCGATTAACTCAGGAAAGGCAAATGGCTTGACGAGGTAGTCGTCGGCGCCACCCTTTAGCCCGCTGACGCGGTCATCGACGGCACTCATGGCGGTGAGGATCAGAATCGGCGTGCGAATCCCTTGTTCCCGCAGAATCTTCATGATCTCCATCCCCGCCAGATCGGGGAGCATCAGGTCCAGGACGACGGCGTCAAATTGCTGGCTCAGTGCCGCCTCAAGACCTCGCCGACCGCTGCGAACCCATTGGCAGAGATGGCCCGACTCAACAAGGCCACGCTGAATGGCCCTCCCCAGCACCTGGTCGTCTTCAATCACGAGCAAATTCATGGGCTGTATCCCGATAACCACATCCGCCGTGATGCCAGTTTAGACACCAGAAGGCACTGTCCGACAATGCATCACGGTCAAAAATTCGGGATGGCTACGGTCTATAATTCTTCCCTTAGAGAATTTGGAGCAGTAGAGGATGAAATTCAGATAACTATTTTGTAAGGTTCTATCTACACGACATTTATATCCAGTTCTGCCTTACAGATTCGTAACGGATTATCCGTCTGTTCGATGTGGTGATGGCAGTTAGACTGCCCGAAGCCATTCTCATCCCGCGCGTCGTTGCGATGCCGGGGAGTCAACTTCGGAGCTGCCTGCCATGTCGGACCAGAAGGCCACGCATGTAGAGCCTGCGCCAAAAGTTTCCTTTCCCGCCTGTCTTAAGTTCGACGCGCTGTCGGGCTTTCTAGTGTTCCTGATCGCCTTGCCGCTCTGCCTGGCGATCGCCAAAGCTTCCGGCTTTCCTCCGATTGCCGGGGTGCTGACTGCCGTGATTGGGGGATTGGTTACGCCGCTCATTTCCAACTCCTCGATGACGATCAAGGGACCGGCTGCCGGCCTGATCATCATCGTGCTGTTTTGCATGCGGGACTTCGGCTTCACCGACGGCGCGAATCCGACGGCCGACGTCCAGGCGTACCGCATGGCGCTGGCGGTTGGCGTGGCAGCAGCGGGCCTGCAAATCCTGCTGGGATTGTGCAAGGCTGGGGCGCTCGGCGATTTCTTTCCATCGTCGGCGGTGCACGGACTATTGGCATCGATCGGCGTGATCATCATGGCCAAGCAATTCCCAGTGGCACTGGGCGTCAATGCGCCGGCAAATCTCGAACCCATTCCTTTGATCATGAAGTTGCCGGAAGCCGTGCTTCACGTGCATCCGGTAGTCGGCATCATCGGGCTTTCCAGCCTGGCGATCATGTTCCTCTATCCCCTGATTCGCGCGCCGGTTGCCAAGGCGTTTCCAGTACAGCTCATCGTTTTGGCCATTGCGATCCCGCTGGGTCTCTATTTGCAGCTTGGCAAGCCGACCGAGCGCTGGAACCTGCATCCGTCGGCCCATGGCCAGCATGACGAGCATCACGCGGTTGCCGGAGCGATGGAAAAGACGCCCGCCGGCCAGTTCCTCGTCAACGTGCCGACCCCCGCCAGCAAGGTTCTCGATCCCAAAGAGACGGCGGGGCTGAAGATGCCTGATTTCAGCGTGCTGACCAACTACGCCAATCAGGGCTTGTTCTTCAAGGCGTGGAAATGGGTACTAATGTTCGCCATCATTGGCAGCCTCGAGTCGCTGCTGAGCGCCAAGGCGGTCGATATTCTCGACCCGCAGAAGCGCAAGACCAATCTCAATCGCGATCTGACCGCGATCGGCGTTGCCAACCTGGCCGCTGGAATGCTGGGCGGATTGCCGATGATTTCGGAAATCGTCCGCAGCCGGGCCAATGTCGATAACGGCGGCAAAACCCGGTTTGCCAACATGTTCCATGGGCTGTTCCTGCTGTTGGCCGTGGCGATGATCCCTTTCGTGCTCACGACCATTCCTTTGGCTGCGCTCGGCGCCATGCTGGTCTACACCGGTTTTCGCCTGGCCCATCCAAAGGAGTTTTTGCACGTGGCCAAGATCGGCTGGGAGCAACTGGCTGTGTTCGTGGGGACGCTGGTGGGCGTCCTGGCCACCGATTTACTCTGGGGTATCGTGATCGGCATGGGGATCGAGCTGGTAATCAACGTCCTCCACGGGGCCAATCCGCTGTACTTGTTCTTGCCGCGCGTCGAGGTCCGGCAGCTCGACGAGAAGACTTATCTGGTCTGCCCGCGGCAGTGCGCCGTGTTCAGCAACTGGCTGGGGATCCGCTCCAAGATCGATTCGCTGGGCCTGAAGCAGAACTGCAACATCGTGGTGGACTTATCGGGGACGAGGCTGGTGGATCACACGGTGATGGAGAAGCTGCACGAGCTGGAGCGGGACTTTTCGCAGCGTGACCTCAAGCTCTCGATCGTCGGCCTCGATGGGCACTCGGCGTTCTCGGCGCATCCGGCCTCGGCCCGAAAGTGCCCAACGCCGGCAATGGCTGCCTGAGTCCGCGGCGCGACTTCGCTGCAACAATGCCGCAATCCTTCCACCGTGCCCGATGAACTGCGGCAAAACGTGCCTCCACGGGCAAGTTTTCTCCGGGCTTTGATTGACCCCCGCTGGGATTCGGCGCACAATAAATGCGGCTCGCTTGATGGGTTAACGGCGAACACTCCGCCCGAGGGCCCATCCTGTGGCTGATGTTCGTTGCGGGCGAGCATATCGCCGCCGCAATCCCGCCTAGTTCCCTCCCGCCTTCGCCAGGTCGTCATGCGTTTTTTGCCGCCGCTTGTGCGCGTGCTCGGGGCTCTGCTGGCTGCTTTCGGTTTGATGTCTGGACATCGCGTTTGGGCCCAGCCGGCCCTGTCGAGCATCGCCCCGATCGCCGCCGCACCGGGAAAGACCACCGACTTGATCGTCACCGGCGCCAAGCTCGATCAGCCGCTCAAAGTCTGGTCCAGCTATCCCGGGGCGCAAATCGAAGCAGTCCCCGGCGATCCCAATCAAAAAGGGAAAACGCAACTCACCCTGAAGGTCACGTTGCCTGCGGATGCTCCCTGCGGGATTGGCAGCCTGCTGGTCGCGACGAACGAAGGTCTCAGCGACCAACTTTTCTTTGCCGTCGATGATCTGACGAGCATTGCCGATAACGGCAACAACCACACGCCGGAGACGGCTCAGGAAGTCGCTGTTCCAGCCGGGATTGACGGTACCAGCGATGGAACGGTCTTCGACTATTACAAGTTCGCCGCCAAGGCGAATCACCGGCTGTCAATCGAAGTAGTTGCCAATCGGCTAGCCAGTGATTTCGACCCGGTACTGAGGTTGCTCGATCCGAGCGGCCGCGAGCTGCTGCTGATTGACGACGATTTGAGCCTGGGGGCCGATTGCCGCACGAGCTTTGTGTTCCCTGCGGACGGCACGTATATGCTCGAGCTGCGCGACAACCGGTATAAGGCGGGGGGCCGCTACCGGCTGAGGATGGGCGACTTTCCGCTGGTCTCCAGCGCCTATCCGACGGGTGTGCCGCGCGGGGGCGCTTCCCAGGTTGCCGCGGCCGGACCGCTAACGGAAGGAGTTGCCCCGATTGTCGTCGGCACGTCCGCCGGCAGCGCCGGCAGCGTGGTGCCGGTAAGCGTGAAGCTGCCGGGGGGCGCGTCGAGCGGGTTTGCGGTTGCGGTCGCCAGCGATCTCCCCGAGTTCGTCGAGAATGCTGCGTCAGGTCAGCCGACCCAGATTCAGATACCCGGGGCGGTCAGCGGCCGGCTGGAAACTGCCAAGAACGTTGACAGCTTTCAGTTTGCCGCCGCCAAAGGAACGCGACTGGCAGCCAGATCGCTTTCCCGCAGCTTGAATTCACCCGCGGTGGTGGCCTTGAAGCTTTATAACGCGGCAGGAGCGGCAATTGGCGAGTCGCCGGTGACCGAGTCCGAAGAGCAGACTCTCAGCGTCGTAATTCCGGAAACGGGGATCTACAAACTAACGGCCGAGGATCTGCTTGGGCGCGGCGGCGCGGAATTCACCTACCGCATCGAGCTCCGCACTGGTTCATCCTTCGCGCTCAACATCAAGCCCGACCAGGCGGCGAAGATGCGCCTGGCTCTCTCCAAGGGAGACGCGTTCACGATTGCCGTGCAAGCGGTTCGTAACGGGTACGACGGGCCAATTCGGCTGGAAGTTTCGGCGCTCAAAGGAGGGTGGCAACTCGTCAACAACGTGATCCCCGAAAAGGCCAACGAAGTGCTGATGTACGTCGTGACGCCGCCAGACCTTGCCGAAACTGAACTTGTCCCGCTGGGGATCGTCGGCACTGCCCTGGTCGATGGCACTACGTATTCGACGGCTGCCAATACCACGGCCATCCTCAAGGCCGGCCGCCCCTTTCTGGCCTATCCGCCCGCCTGGCTCGACGGCCTGATCTTTGTCGCCGGCCTGCCAGCCAGGGTGCCGTTTTATCAGGTTGCAACCGACAAGATCGACGTGAATTACCCGCGGCCGGTTGGCCAGACGCAACTCGTGCTGACCATGGACCGCACCGACGCCAATTTCAAGGACGTGCCACTGACGGTGATGCCGCAGGGATTGCCTGCCGGCGTGACGGCGGAGATCAAGCGCAACGGCAATGGGCCGAAAGAGACCTATGACATTGTGCTTAAAGGGCCGAAGGACCTGCCCGAAGGGCAAAGGCTCTTCAAGATTTTTGCCTATGCCGAGATGGCGGGGCGCGGGCAGGCGGTGATGACGCGGGAAATCGCGCTGAATGTGATTTCGCCACTGGCCGTGACGGTAACTCCCGCCGGACCGCTGATCGTCGGCAAGACGCAGAAGGTGAAGATCGCTCTTACGCGTCGCGGCGAGGAAAAGCAGCCGGTGGACGTGAAATTCAAGAAGCTGCCGGCCGGGGTGTCCTTGCAGCAGGTGACGCTGAACGCCGATCAGTCGGAAGTGGACGTCGAGCTTGCCGCCGCCGCGGACGCGGCACAAGGCAACTTCGCGGAGTTAGCCGTGACGGCAACGACGAAGTACGGCGGGGTGGATGTCACGGTGGACAGCCCAAACGTGAATTTGGAAGTGAAAGCCCAGTAGGCGAAAGGATTGCACCATGCGACGAGAATTTTACCCGCTCGTTCTGCTGACGACGCTGCTTGCTCCGGCTATTGTGGCCGGCGCTGAGGCGCTGGAGCCGATTCAAGTCGGAACTCCGCAGCGGATCGAAGTGGCGCCCGCCGGCTTCAAGCTTCAGGGGCCTCGCAGGCAGGTGCAGCTCGTCGTCACCGGCTATTACGCCGACGGAACAATGCAGGACCTGACGCGTGCCGCTCAGTTTGCCAGCAGCGATGCCGCCATTGCCACGGTCGAATCCGCGGTGGTCAAGCCGCACAAGGACGGAAATGCCGAAATCACGATCACCGCCGGCGGTCAAACCGCAAAGGCGTCGGTCGAAGTCAGCGGTCAGGCGGCACCGCAGCCAATTTCCTTTGAATACGAAATGCTGGCCGCCCTCTCCAAGCAGGGCTGCAACATGGGCGCGTGCCACGGCAGCCCCAGCGGGAAAGGAGGCTTCCGCCTGTCGCTGCGGGCCTTCGATCCCACCGTCGACAAGCTGACGCTGATTCGCGAAGACCTGGGCCGGCGGACCAACGTACTCAATCCTGATGAGAGCCTGCTGCTGGTCAAGCCGATGATGAAGGTCCCGCACGGCGGCGGCCTGAAGCTGAAGAGAAGCGATCCGGCTTTTGCACTGATGCGGCAGTGGATTGCCGAAGGGTGCAAGCAGGATGTCGAAGGCGCGCCGCGATGCGTGAAGATCGAGGTGACGCCGCCGAGCGGCCGCGTGCTCAAGCGTCCCGCTCATACGCAGCAGCTTTGCGTGCTGGCTCGCTTCTCCGACGGCACGGTGCGCGATGTGACCGACATAGCCTGCTATTCGACCAGCGATTCCGAGGTGGCGGACGTCACGGCCGGCGGTCTGGTCATCGGCCACAACCGTGGCGAAGCGGCCATCGTCGTTCGCTACCTGGAGTTCATCGAGTCCTGCTTCCTCACCTTCGTCAAGGACATTCCGGGGTATCAGTGGCCCAATCCGCCGGCCAACAACTACATCGATGAGCTGGTCTACCAGAAGCTCCAGCAGCTCAAGTTCCTCCCCTCCGGCCTGTGCAGCGACGAAGAGTTCCTCCGCCGCGTTCACTGCGACGTCATTGGCATTCTGCCGACGCTCGAAGAGACGCAGAAATTCCTTGCGGACACCGATCCTGCCAAGCGGGCCAAGCTCATCGACTCACTGCTCGAGCGACCGGAGTATGCCCGCTTCTGGGCGCTCAAGTGGGGCGATCTCCTCAAGATGACGAGCACGCAGGTAGGCGGCGATGGCGTTCACAAGTACCACCGCTGGCTGCTGCGTTCGTTCGAAAAGAACGTCCCTTACGATCAGTTCGTCCGCGAGCTGCTGGGCTCGCAGGGAAGCACGCTGGAGAATGCCGCCGCCAACTTTTATCGCACGGCGGTGGATACCAACGACTGCGTGGAGACCGTCGCGCAAGTTTTTCTCGGCGCGCGAATGCAATGCGCCAAGTGCCACAACCATCCGTTCGAGCGCTGGTCGCAGGACAACTATTACGGCATGGCTGCGTTCTTCAACCGCGTGCAGCGGAAGAAGTCGGTCCGCACGGACGAATTCTTGATCTACACCACACATACCGGCGAGGTGACGCAGCCGCGCACGGGCAAGCAGATGAAGCCCTGGCTGCCGTTGAAGGGAGAGATCGACCCGCCGGCCGACGCTGACCGCCGCGATCCGTTCCTCACCTGGTTGACCGCCAAGGACAATCCATTCCTGGGCAAGGTCGAAGCCAACCGCATCTGGAGCCATCTTTTCGGCCGCGGCATCGTCGAACCCAATGACGACTTCCGCGAATCGAATCCTCCGAGCAATGCAGCGCTGCTCGATGCACTAGCCAAGGATTTTGCCGCGCACAACTTCGACCGCAAGCACGTCTTGCGGACCATTTTGAACAGCCGCACATATCAAGCCGATTTTCGGCCGAACGATTTCAACAAAGAGGATGTGAAGTACTTCTCGCACTATCAGCCGCGGTTGATGACCGCCGAGCAGCTGTTGGACGCGATATGCAGCGTGACGGCACTACCTGAAGCGTTCCCCAATTTGCCGGCCGGTACGAAGGCGACGCAGATTCCCGCGCCAGACCTGGTCAAGCACGAGTTTTTGAAGATCTTCGGCCAGCCTGAACGACAGACGGTCTGCCAATGCGAGCGGACGACCGATTCGAACCTTGGCATGGCCATCCAGTTCTTCAATGGCCCGCTGATTTACAACAAATTGCGCGACCAGAACAACCGTTTCCGCAAAGCTTTGGCCGCCAACAAGCCGCATCCGGAAATCATCACGGAGCTGTACCTGGCAGCCGTGTGCCGCAAGCCGTCGGAGAAAGAACTAGCGGCCAGCATGGCGCACATTGCGGCCAAGAACGACCCAGTAGTCGCCTTTGAGGACATCTGCTGGGCGATCTTGAACACCAACGAGTTTTTGTTCCAGCACTAGTGCTCTTAGCCGGAGCCTAACAGGCTCTGGAACGCGGCCTGGATCACAATTACCACTTGAGTTTGCGACCATGTTTGGAGCCAGGTTTTGCGTCTAATTTTGAAGCTACTGAATCGGAGTTTTGACGTTATGCACCTGCGTAACCATTGGATTTGCGTCGTATTAGTCGCCTTGGCCGCCCCCGCTGCCGCCCAATCCCCTATCAGCTTCAAGGGCGAAGTTGCCTCCATCCTGCTGAATAATTGCCTTGCCTGCCATGGACCCAAGAAGGCCGAAGGGGGCTATCGCATCGACACTTTCGAGCGGGTCACAGCCGCAGGCGAGTCAACGCAGCCCGGCTTTGTCGCCAAGAACCTCGAGGGGAGCGAGGCCTTTCGCCGCATCACATCCACCGACGTGAATGAGCGCATGCCGCTGGAAGGAGACCCGCTGGCGCCGGAGCAAATCGCCGTGCTCAAGAAGTGGATCGAAGAGGGGGCGACCTTCGACGGTCCCGATTCCAAGGCCCCTCTGGCCAGTTACATTCCACCGCCGACGCACCCGGCCGCGCCGCAGGCTTATGCCGCCACGCTGCCGATCACCGCGGTGGCATTCTCGAATGACGGCGCGCAGCTTTTTGTCGGCGGTTATCACGAGGTGACCGTCTGGAACCCTGCCGACGGCCAGCTCATTCGCCGCATCGGCAACGTCGGACAGCGAACGTACGCGTTGTCATTGAGCCCCGACGGAACGCTTCTTGCAGTCGGCTGCGGCAGCCCCGGCCGCCTTGGCGAGTGCCGCATCTACAATGCCGCTAGTGGAGAGCTACAGCGCGTCGTGGGGACGACCGCTGACTGCGTGTACGATGTGGCTTTCGCGCCGCAAGGTGACCGAATCGCCGTCGCCTCAGCCGACGGCTCCATCCGCGTGTATGAAGTCGCCAGCGGCAAGGAGCTGTTGACCATCACCAGCCACAGCGATTGGGTCTTTGCCGTTGCCTGGAATGCCGACGGCAGCAAGTTGGCCTCAGCCAGCCGCGATAAGACCGCCAAGGTGTTCGACAGCAAGACCGGCGAACTGCTGGTCACCTATTCCGGGCACAACAATCCGGTGCAGGGGGTGATGTTTCATCCCGATGGCGCGGAAGTGTACTCCGCAGGGCGTGACAACAAGATCCACCGCTGGAAGATCGCCGATGCCGCCAAGACCAGCGAGGTCGGCTTCGGCGGCGAGTTGTACAAGATCGCCGGAGGGGGCGAGTTCTTCTTTACCAGCTCCGCCGAGCAGAAGGTCCGCCAGTTCAAGGCCAAGGAGCAGCAGCAGGTGCGCGAGTTCGCCGGGCCCAAGGACTGGGTTCTGGCCGCCGCCTGCCACGCGGGCGCCAAGCGCGTCGCCGGCGGTTCATTCGACGGCGAGGTGAAAATCTGGAATCTCGACGACGGCAACGTCGTGACCACCTTCTTCGCGGCGCCGGGTTATACGCCACCGAAGTAGCATAGGTGGTTCTACGGAGCGCCGCGGCAGTTCGCTTTCATCATCTGCGTGTTCTGTGGAATCTGCGGATTGCCCGCCGCCGTTTCATCCTCCTGCTCCGGCCAAATGAGCCGTGCGCGATGGAACAGCGTCCATTTCGACCTGGCGACCGCGTTGGCCTCGCCCGCGGCGCGCGACTTCGCCCGCGGCTGGAAATAAACGAGGTAGGTTTCGTCCGCCTGGGGATGGCGGCCGATCGCCCAGCGGTCACCCGTTCCCAACTCCCGATAATACAGGTAGTTTTCGTCCGGCTTGGGAAGCAGAGATGGCTCCTCCTGCTGTAGTGTCACTACCTGCCGCTGGCCGCCGCGGGAATAATCGGCGACGGCCAGGCCGCCGAAGACGTAGTGCCGGCCGCGGCTGCCGACGAGTCCCCAGCCCGAATGCTCGAGCTGGCCCACGACCGGTTCGGCCGACTCATCACCGGCGGTCGGCTGAGTGGATTCGAGGTTGGGCGCTGGCGCCGTCGGGGCGGGCCGCCGCTCCTGGCCCGAACCGACGCCAGCAACTGCCAGCGGCAGCGCCGTGAGCAGGCAGGCGGTGAAAGTGCGAAAGCTCATGCTGTGTTCTCCAGAAGTTACTTGTCCTCTTCACGCTAGTTGCCGCGGTGGTGCCCTTCAAGCGTGGCCGCGCCGCGGTACTTGCGGGTGTGGTGTGGGCTGCGGTAAGTTTCCGCTTGCCACACTACGCCCGTTTCATTACGCCACCGCGCCAAACCATGCTTGATTTGTACGACAAGGTCCAGGAGGCAGCCGACAAGATTCGCGCCCGCTTCGGGCCAGCGCCGCACGCCGGCATCATCCTCGGTACAGGTCTGAAAAACTTCGCAGAGCACATCGAAATCCAGTCGGCAATCGATTACGAAGAGATCCCTCATTTCCCGCGGGCGACGGCGACCGGCCACGGTAATCGGCTCGTGTGCGGCGCCATTGGCGGCTTACCGGTGGTCGCGATGGAAGGCCGGTTTCATATGTACGAGGGGTATCCGCTCAAACAGATTACGCTCCCAGTCCGCGTAATGAAGGCGCTGGGCGCCAGCTTGCTCGTAATCACCAACGCCTGCGGCGGGATGAATCCCTATTACCGCTGCGGCGACATCATGGTCATTGACGACCACATCAATCTGCTGGGGGACAACCCGCTGATTGGCATTAACGACGACCGGCTCGGGCCGCGATTTCCCGACATGTGCCAGCCGTACGATCGCGATCTCATCGAGCGGGCATTGGAAATCGCCCGCCGCGAGAATTTTGCGGCTCATCAGGGCGTGTTCGTTGCCGTCGCTGGACCGAACCTGGAGACGCGGGCCGAGTACCGCTTCCTGCGGCAAATTGGCGCGGACGTGGTGGGCATGTCCACCGTCCCAGAAGTCCTGGTGGCGGTTCACTGCGGCCTCAAGGTGCTCGGTCTGTCCGTGGTGACCGACATGTGCCTGCCCGACGCCCTCGAGCCCGCGGACGTTCCCAAAATCATCGCCACCGCCAATGCGGCCGAGCCCAAGCTGCGGAAGCTAATTCTGGGCGTGCTGGCGGGGGAGAAGACCACGTAGCACCGGGACGTGCAGCGGCGACATGACCTACTCTCGCGCAGTCGAGGCCGCCCGAGCGATCGCTGGCCGCTATGCCGGGCGGCCCCGCGTCGGTCTGATCCTCGGCACGGGGCTGGGCAATCTCATCTCTGAGATGCAGGTGCAGGTCGAAGTCCCCTATGGCGAAATCCCGCATTTCCCGCGCAGCACGGCAATGGCCCACAAGGGTCACCTGCTGTTCGGCACGATCGGCGGCGCGGAAGCAGTCGTCATGGCCGGCCGCTGCCATCTGTATGAGGGCTACGTCGTCCAGGAGCTGACGTTACCCGTGCGCGTCATGCACTTGCTGGGGATCGACTTCTTGATCGTCACCAACGCGGCGGGGGGCCTCAATCCGCAGTTCCACGTGGGCGACGTGATGGTGCTGGTAGACCACATCAACTTGATGTTTCCACGCGACGGCGGCAGTGAGACTGTTTCGCGAGAGGAAATGTCCGCTGAAGAAAGCGGGCCGCGACTGCCGCTGAAGGTCGAGCAGCCGCATTTCGCCGACTGGCGACGGCAGCGCATTTTCTACGATCCTGCGCTCGTCGAGCAGGCGATGGAAATCGGCCGCCGCGGCAATTTTCCGCTGCAGCGCGGCGTTTATGTCGGCGTGACAGGACCCAACTACGAAACACGGGCCGAATACCGAGCCTTTCGAAGACTGGGGGGCGACGTCGTCGGGATGAGCACGATCCCTGAGGTGCATTGCGCCCGTGCGCTGGGACTGCGCGTCCTGGGACTATCGACGGTGACCAACATCGCTCGGCCCGATGCGCCGACGATGGTGACGCCAGGAGAAGTGGTGGCCATGGCCGGCCGGGCAGAACCCAAGGTGCGCCGAATCGTGGTGGAAGTTGTTGCCAGCATCGATCGATTCGCGGATTCCACTTGCACATGACACGCCGATGCAACTCATGTAGCGCGCCCGTTCTGACGCCTGTCGGCCTGAGTCAGCGCCGTGAGAACTTGACGCTCGAAGACTTCGATTGTCGCTTCATTCCAACCGTTGTCCCGTAGTTTATCTGCGTAATCGGAGAGCGCTGTCATCGGAAAATCGGAGCCAACGCACTGCACGAGGCAGGACGTAACGGCCAACTCCATGATCTCCGCGTTCACAACTCCCCCCGCGCATAAAAAAAGCCCTGGCACCGGTCAGTGGTGCAGAGCCGCTCCCTCCCGTTCCGCTTCTGCCAGCTTAACCGACGTGGAAAAACAGACAAGCACACGAGAGACAACTTGTCTTGGCGCGCCGTCCCTTCAAACTTTTACACTCGTGCACGAATCGAATCTGCGCGCTGCCGAGGGCGCGCCAACTGCCGCCCCCGGTCCCCAAGTACCTGTTCCATCGTACCACAGGGCCGAACCGCCTTGACGCCTGTCCTGTCCCCAATAAGATTAGGGGCGGCAATGATTTGCGGCGACGTCTCACCACGTAACAAGCCGTTGCCAAGAGCACCCATAGCTCAATTGGATAGAGCATCGGTCTACGGAACCGAAGGTTGCAGGTTCGAGTCCTGCTGGGTGTACTTTCTCAGGTTCGCCGCCGTCTTGCACCGCGGCTGTCTTGTAAGGCACAAGCTTACGAGTACGGATCCCGCCCCCCATTCATCGCGGACGTTCGTCCCGAGGGCAAAGTCGGAAAGTCTTCCACAACCTATCGGAAGAAAGATTGCGCTGTACACCGACTCCGTGCTGCGTATCGAGCCGCTAGCGTTCATGCCGCGGCTCGACACCGCCGCCTGAGACCAGCATGACGTTGTTGCGGGAATCGGCAATGTGCGACTACAACCGGCACGACCGCTACAAACTGACAGACCGACGACCGTCAGTTTCCACACCGCCCGTATCCGTCGCATGCGGCTAAGTCGATTGTTCCGATAATCCTGGTAGTGCTAATCACTCCTTGAAAAAGCGGTTCAAGACATGCGCGCGCAAGGGCACATCTGCCGCAATACGACCATTGCCTCTTTGATCGTGTGGATGATTGTGGTTCTGGCGGCCCAGCGGCACGTAGTGGCCGAAACGGAGCGCAGTGCAGGTCCGGTGCCGGTGCATGTCATGAGCGCCCTGCTTCAGGAACAGCAACCGACCGAGTTAGTTCCTCCGGCCCAGCGGTCATCCGTTTTGCCTCAGCGCGACGACGCGGCAATCCTCACGCAGGTCACCAGCCGGCCACAGCCGGAGAAATCGGCCGCGAGTGAGCTTGACCAGCAAGTGGCGATCGGACATGTCGCTGGGACGACTCGCCCGTGGGGTGCGAGCTTCTCGGCCTGGGAAGCTCCCGCGTTCTGCCACCGGCCGCTGTACTTCGAAGACGAAAATCTCGAGCGGCACGGACGCTCGCTGGGCGTGCTCCAGCCAGCCGCATCGACGGTTCACTTTGCCGGGCGGACACTCGCTTTCCCATATCTCGTCGGCGCCTTGCCGCCGCACGAATGCGTCTACACACTGGGGCGCGAGCGGCCGGGAACGTGTGCGATGTACCGCGTTTATCGCCCGCCGCTCAGCGCTCACGGTGCGGTTACCGCCGGCGCCACTGCGGCTGGACTGTCATTTATAGTTCCCTGACCGTCACCAGGGAGTTCGCAGCGTCCCGCGCAGCGCGCGGTAGCCCCGGAGCCACAGCGGCTGTGGATCGACGTCGATCCGTGCCCAGCCGACGGCGCCCACGAGCGGCAAATCGTCGCGCTGCTCGAGCGACACTACCGCTTGATACCAGGTTCCCACCGGCTCCAGTCGCCCGTTGGCCCCCGGCTCAAGCGGCACCATGCGTTCGGCGGCGATCGCCGGCGGCAGCTCCTGCCCGCGCTGCGAAATCGACAACACCCGTCCTTGCCAGATCTCGCCGGGAAGCTGATTGAGCACCAGCCGTACTTGTTGCCCTGGACGGAGCAATTGCACATCGCTTTCGGCAACGACGACCAGCGCTTCCAGATGCTGCGGATCGCCGATCGTACACAGATGCGTCCCCTCGCTCAAAAAACAGCCCAAGTTCTGCGGGTCCTGGGGAATGCCCGCGATTGACTCGAGCTCGTCGTCCGCCGCAGCGGCAGTCCGCCGCTGTGGCGGCAGGACAACGCCGTCCTGGGGCGCTGCCAGCGTCAGCCGCGATTGCTCGCGTCGCTTGTCCTCGAGTTGCCGCACCAGGTCGGCCAGCCGCTGTTCGGCCGTGGGCAATTCATCCGCCAGCTCCGGACTGCGGTGCTGGCGCAATTCCAGGTGCGCGACATGCAGCCTCTGTTGCGTCTCGCGGCCGGCCAAATCGGCTACTTCCAGCTCGATCTGGCGGCTAGCCAATTGAGCCAGCGTCTCGCCGGCGGCCACGCGCTCCCCAGGCCTCTTCGCAAAGGTCAGCACGCCCCCCTTGGTGACATACACTTCACGGCCGTCCGCCGGACGCATTACTGCCGGCGCGCTGATGCGCATGGGCAACGGAATCGACACTGCCGCGGCGACAATCAACAGCACTAGCAGCGTGGAAACCAACATCCGCCAGGGGCGGACTCGCTGTCGTCGCGCGGGACTCTTTAGGAAGCCGACCGTTTGCGCCAGCGGACCGGCCGCCAGCGCCGCCAAGATTAAAACTCCCAGAATCGGCGTGAGGCTCCTGAGGCCTTGGGACTGAAGTATCGCATCCAAAAACCACAGGATGCCGACAATCACCACGCCCCGATAAATTGTCGAAGCGATCGCGTAACTCCACAGCAGCACGTCGCCGGGTTTGGCCAGGTAATCGGGCGATTCCAGCTCGATACCCGCCAGAAGCCAGACCAGCCCTCGGCGTAACCTGGCAGAAGCTTGCTGCTGCAAATTGGGTGTGCCCAGCCGGTCGGCCAGCAGGTAATAGCCGTCGTATCGGAGTAGCGGATTGCCGTTAACCAGCAGCGTGCTGACGGAGCACACGAACATCACGTTCAAACACATGGCGTTGAGCCAGCCTGACTGCGTTACCGACCAGGCGAGCGTGGCCAACGCCGCGAGCACGAGCTCGACCGCGATTCCCGCCGCGCTTACCGCCATCCGCCGCCAGCGATCGGGAAACATCCAAGCGTCCGAAACGTCGGTATATAGTGCCGGCGTGAACACGAGCAGCATGATCCCCAGCCGATTGCACTCTCCCCCAAATTGTTTGCAGGCGATAGCGTGCCCCAACTCGTGCAGCGTCTTGACAATCATCAGGCTGACTGCCAGCCAAAGCAGATTGCCGGGGCCGAGAAAATCGGCCAGCCGCGGCAAACGAGCCAGGAGCGTGCCAAAATTGACAGTGACGACGGTGAGTGCCGCGGCGAACAGCAAAAAAGCGGCGGCCAAGGTCCATGGCGTAAACAGCCATCTCAGCTTCGGCGTCAGCCACGACAGGAACCGATCGGGGTTGATTCCGGGAAGTCGCAAGGCCAGCATGTTGCCGACTGCCGCCAGCCGCGACTGCCAGAGTGTGGCTCTGGCACGGGCCAAAAGCTGCTCGCCTTGACCTGCGGCTTGCGCCGCTACGAGCCCTTCGCGATGAAGCATCGTCAGAAAGCCGGCTAATTCGGTGCGTCTCAGCCGCCGCGGCGCAAACCGCTCCTCGAATCGAGCCACGATCTGGTCGAGTGACAGCCGGCCATCGAGAAGCCGGAGGATGAAATGTTCTTCATCCCGCAACTGATAGTAGCGTAATGCGACCGGATCCTTGATCGTCCAAAACGGGCGGCCGCGATATTCGGTCGGCACGATCTCCAAATCGCGCCGCGCCAGCGGCAGCGAGGAAGCGTCACCCATCGCGAGCGTGGACATGGTCTGTTGGTTCACTCGGCTTTCGAGCCCGGCGGTGGCTCCGGGCGAATTTTCAACTTTGCCGACAATCCCGCTCGCAACCTGCCGCTGGCATTATCGAACTCGGCAATTATCTTCACTTGCCGATTAATCGGATTGGCCTCAGGTGAGACGAAAGTCACCCGGCCGGTGAATGAGGACTCCTTGCCGCCGACGGAGGGAACCAGCAGCGTCGCCACCCCACCGTCGAGCGGCGCTGCGAGCTGATCGAGCTTGACGAAGCCGATTGCCCGCAGTCGATCGTCACGCACCAGGCGCAGCACTACCTGCCCCGGTTCGAGCCACTCGCCGGCGCGGCGACGGACTTCCACCACGGTGCCGTCCATTGGAGAGACTAGTACGCGCCGCTCACGTGCCCGCTCCGCCAAGGCGAGCTCATTGGCGGCGGCCTCGACGGCGCGGGCGGCAGTGGCGCGATCTTCCGTTGCTTGTTCAACATTTAGCTCAGCGCGGCGCAGCTCCAGCTTGAGCTTGGAGAGCTGCGTCTCCGAAACGACGCCGGACAGCTCTTGGTTGGCCGTGGTGGCCCGATCCAGCTCGAGCTGGGCCAGCTTTAGCGCCTCTTCGGCCTGCAGCAATTTGACTTTCACCTTGGCCTGGGCCTCGGCATGGCGGAGGGTGATTTGAGCGCGGTCCACCTGAAGTTTGGCGTCGCGATCGTCCAAACGCCCGAGCCGATCGCCGGTTTTAACGCGGCTCCCTTCGCGGGCGGCAAGCTCGACGAGCGGTCCGGATTCGTCCGCAGCCAGCTCGACCTCGGCCAGAAAGCCGACGACGACCGACTGCACTTCCAGCTCTTCGCCGCAAACCACAGTCGGTCCGCTGGCGATCAGCAGCACCAGCGCTACTCGGAATGGGGCGTTCATCATCGCCTCAAAAAAACAGGAAGGTTCGAAAAAAATCGATCACGTCATGCAGCCACACGTAGCCAATGCTGCGGCGGCCGCAATCGATCCGGGCGGTAACGCGCGTGCCGGCTCGCACTCCCTCGGGAAGCGGGCTGTTCACGGCGACGGTTGCCTCAACCTCGGATTGACCGCTGGATGCATCACCTGCCAGCGCAACGCTCTGCAATTGGCCGTGATAAGTGACCGCCGGATCGCTGGCCAGCAGGAAGGCCACCGGCAGCTGGCCCTCGGCGCCCCGCTGTCCGGTCAGGACGTGGCCTGCCGACCGATCGGGAAGCTGCAACTCAAGGACCCAGGGGCTCGCGGCATCAGCCAGCGTCAGCAGGACCTGACCTGCCTTCACCGGCCGGGCAGAGAGCGACTGCTCGGCATTCCACGTGAGGACGATGCCGTCCACCGGACTGGCGAGGGTCAGCTCGCTTCGCCATTTGTGGACGATCGCAAGTTGTTTTTCCAGGCTCTTGATCTGCTCCGACAGTTGAAGCTCTTCGCTGGCGAGCCGGTCCTGATTGCCGGCGTCGGCCGATTTACCTGTTCCTGACTGGAGCGAGCGGACGGCAGCCAGCCGAGCCTGCGCGGTTTGCAGCTCTCCCGTGAGGCGACTTTCGTCCAGATCGAGGGCGGGGCTGCGCATTCGCAGGAGCACGTCGCCCCGCGCGACTTGCTGACCGTGTCGAGCGATCACCTCTTCTACCACGCCGTCGCTGGGCGCAAACAGGTTTTTCCGCTGAAGTGGTTGCAGGGTCCCTTGCACCTCGACATCGAAGTCGGCAGGCACAAACAAGAGTAAGGCTACGACCGCTAGGATGACAGCCAGCACCAAAGCCGCAGCCACGGGGCGACGCGATATTGCGCTTAGCCACCGGGCCAGGCGCGTTTGCAGCCCCAACAGCGGCAGTTCGTGGTGGGCAAGCGCGTTGGCCATGGCCGGCGCTGCCAGCCGGGCCAACTCGCCGGTTCGCTCGACGAGAGCGTCGAAAGAACGTTCCGCCGAGTAGGATTCGGCCACCAGCATGCCCAGCGGCTCGTCCCGTTCACCAGCCGCCAGTTCCACCCGCGGAGACGGCAGCGGCACCACAGCCAGATGCCGCGCGTGACTGGCGTCGAGATAAGCATGCAGTGGTTCTGCCAGTTCAGGCGCAAGTTCGCTGCTGGCAGCCTCCTGCCACAACAGCGGCTCGCCACTCCTGCCGACTGCGGAGGCCAGACGCTCCAGCAGCACGATTTGTCCGCTGCGGCGATCAATTCGATCGACAGCGCTGACCGCGAGCGTCGCGGCGCTGCCGCGCCGCATTCGCAGCACGACTACACGATCGCAGCCAATCCATTGACGCCCCTCGTTGGCGATGGTGTAGGCGGTCGCCGCCGGATCGAGCTGCGCGTGCAAGCGGCCGACCAAAGCAACGAATCGCGCTGCGCTGGCCTCACGCTCCCGCAGCCGCGCCAGCTCCCGGCGGCGGTGGAAATCGGCGGCAATCTCGGCCATCACTCCGGCCAGCCGGGCGCCTCCTGATTGCACATCGACCGGCGTGTCTTCACTTAGGGCAATCTCCAGGACCATCGAGTGCGGCTGCTCAATGGAAAACGGACAGACGACCAGCGGCCAGGGATACGGATGATCGACTCTAATCAGTGCCGATGCGCGGGCGTAAGCGGGAATCGCAACAGCAATCGGACTCGATTGCTGCCCCTGCACAACGCCCGTTGGATGGCGAGCGAGCAGCGGCGGTGGAAACCGCAGTTGCCGTATCAGCCGCGGCTCGTTGCCTGGTGAGCATTGCCAGATGGCCGCTCCGACGGCGGGAAAGACGGCTAGCGCTCGCTCGAGCAGTGCCGCATAAAACGATTGCGGGGACTGTTCCGTTTGGGCAAGCTCTCCCAATTCCGCCAGGCATTCATCGACTGCCGCCGAACCGTTGCGATATTCGGCGGGCGATAGCACGCTAGCCACCGCGTCAAATTGTGACGAAGAATCCGAAGATGCGGAGGACATGGACGCAAGTACCGATAAGTCTGGCCGCCGCCCTCGATCCGAAACCAACCGAGTTGGAGAGTTCTGCCGATGATGCCTGATATACCAAGCGCTAGGCATGCGCCAGTTTTGCGGATTCCACCGGGAGCACCCGTGGGAGGGGGACGCTGTGCATGCGAAGCCGTCAACTTGACCAGCCTACCATGCCGCGAGCGTTTGCGCAACTCGTTTTCGTCCTTGTCGCCTGCGTGTGTGCCGCATCGATCGGTTGCCGCAGCCGGCGCGACGCGTCCAGCCAGCACGATCTCGGAACATTCCGCGACCATCTGGCAACCATCGACTATCCCGACGTCGAGACGCCTTCTGCCCCAGGTTCGCTGGAGACCAGCGCGCCTTACACGCTGAGCAATAACCAGCCACACGACTTCCGCCCGTTCACATTGCAGGAAGCCGTCCAGACGGCGCTTGCCAATTCGACCGTGCTCCGCGACGTCGGCGGCCTGGTGATGAACGCGCCCGACTCGCTGCGGACGCGGTTGGGCCCAGCACTGGCCGAAACCGATCCTCGTTTCGGGCCGGAAGCGGCCCTCTCGGAGTTCGATGCCGTCCTGGCCGCTGGGGCGTTTTTCGAGAAGAACGACCGGCTGTTTAACAACGCCATCTCCGGGCTGGGCACCCAGTTCTTCCAGCAGGATGCGCATGTGTACAATTTCGAACTTCGCAAGCGGACTGCGGCCGGTACATCCCTTGCGCTCCGCAAGCGGTTCGACTACGACTTCAACAACTCGCTGTTCAACAACGATCCAAACCTGCCTTGGACGATGCGCATCGAAGGAGAAGTTCGCCAACCGCTTTTGCAGGGGGCGGGGACCCACTTCAACCGTATCGCGGGGGGGAGCGGAGTCCCCGGTTTCTACAACGGCGTTCTCATCACTCGCATCAATACCGACGTCAGCCTGACCGAATTTGAAACGGCCGTCACGCAGCTTGTCGCCGACGTGGAGAACGCGTACTGGGAGTTGTATTTCGCTTATCGGGACCTCGACGCCAAGCAGGCGGCACGGCAGCGGGCATATGACACGTGGAAGCAGCTGGAAGTCCTGCCAGGTGAAGCCGTGAACCGCGCTACGAAGGCGCAGGCCCTTGAACAGCTCTATCGCCTGGAGGCCGAGGTGCAGGACGCGCTGGTCGGCCGGCCGCAGGAGAAGACCAACACCAATGTTTTTCGCGGCGCGGGCGGCGTGTACGCTTCCGAGCGGCGGCTGCGGCGCGTGACGGGACTGCCGGCGGCCGATGGCCAGTTGCTGCGTCCGGCGGACGAGCCGACGTTGGCACGGATCGTCTTCTCATGGGATGAAGCTTTGGGCGAATCGCTAGCGCGACGCGTTGAGCTGCGTCGCCAGCGCTGGCAGGTCAAACGCCGTGAACTCGAGCTGATTGCCGCCCGCAATTACCTGCTCCCCAAGCTGGACGTGGTGAGCGCCTACCGCTTTTATGGCATCGGCCACGATCTGATCAGCCAAGGGGACGATCCGCTGGACAGCGCGCTTGGAAATCTGACGACCGGAGATTTTCAGGAATGGTCGGTGGGGGTCGAGATGCAAACTCCAGTTGGCTTTCGCCGCGGTCACGCCGCCGTGCGGCACGCGGAACTGCAATTGGCGCGCGAGCGGGCCGTGCTGGAAGAGCAAGAGCAGCAAGTCGTCAGCGACCTGGGGGCGGCGATTGCCGAGCTCGACCGCGCTTACGAGTTGGTGCGGACCAATCACAATCGCCGTACGGCGGCATTCGATCAACTGCAGTCCATCACGGCCTTACTGCGGGATGCCGACAACGTCGAGAAGCCGCGGCTGCTCGATCTTCAGCTCGACGCCCAGCGACGGCTGGCCGATGCCGAAAGCCAGTTCTACAGGGCTCTGGCCGAACACGAGGTGGCGATCAAAAACGTTCACTTGGGCCAAGGGACCTTGCTGGATTACAACCAGATCTCCCTGGTGGAAGGGGACTGGCCCGGAAAGGCCTATTACGATGCGTCGCGGCGCGAGCGGCTGAAAATGTTCCCGCCGGTGCTGGATCGTTGGGCGCGCGACGACCGCATTGTCACCCAGGGGGAGTACGATCAGAATCGCTCCGATCAGATCGAAGCCCTGCCACAGCAAGAGGAAATCGGGTTGCCACCGAAGAATGAGCCGCAATCTCCATCTGTGCGGCCTTGAACCGTCCTTCACGCAGATCGAGTGGCCGATACCAGATCCACCGTTGCGGGTTCGCGCAAATCTTTGGGGCAGTTTCTCGTTACCCGACGGTTTGACAGGCGCATGTGGGCACAGGACAATAGTTACTTGGCCCATCGGGGGGGATTCTTAACGCGGTCCGATGGCAGCCTGAAGCCTCCTGCCGTTGCTTTGGGTCTGGTTGCGTGGCGCGACGCAATGGCTTCAGCGGCAAAATAGAAGATCCGGACGCCACACCATGCATCTGGCCGCATGGATTCGCCGACTGCGCCCCCGCCGCGCCCGCACCGCACGCAACACGCGGGGCGAGGATTTTGTACGTCTGGGGCTGGCGCGACTTGAAGATCGCATCGTGCTGGATGGGGCTGGCGTCGTCGCCGATCTGCTGCCTGGTGCCGGCAGCTCGAATCCGACCGGTCTGACCGAGTTTAATGGCAGCTACTACTTCTCAGCCGATGGTACCATTGCCAGCGGTCAGAGCGTTGGCCGTGAATTGTTTCGGCTCGACGCCGACGGTAACGTCACGCTCGTGGCGGATATCAATCCAGGGACAAACAGCTCCGACCCGGGCGAGTTTGCCCTGTTCGATCCCAATGGCGATTCCCGTCTGCTGTTTGCCGCCACTGGTCCACTTGGTCGTGAGCTGTATCAGCTCGACGCGAGCGGCAACGTCACACAGGTGTTCGACGTTAACCCCGGCGCAGCCAGCTCCGATCCCGTGCTGCTGACCGAGTTCAGCGGCAAACTCTATTTTACGGCCTTCACGCCCGCGACTGGGCGAGAGACGTACGTTGTCAACAACGGTGGCAACGTTTCGCTAATTGGCGATTTGAATCCAGGCCCGGCATCGTCCGATCCGAGCGCGCTGTTCGAGTTCGCGGGAAACTTGTATTTCTCGGCCCAAGTCGGCAGCGAGCGTCATTTGTTCCGCGAAGCGCCCAGCGGCACATCCGACCCGGTGCTCGTCAACTTGGGAACAGGGGTCACCGACCCGCGCGACTTCGTCACGTTCGGGACGAAGCTCTATTTCAGCGCCCGCGACCCGGCCGATGGTCGCGAACTTTTCTCGATGTCCGTCTCAGGCAACGGCCGGGAAACGGTCGCCAAAGTGGCCAACTTGGATGGCACGTCGGCGGACTCGTCGCCCGGCGACTTCTTCGTCTTCGGCAATAATCTGTACTTCTCGGCCACGACCTCGAGCGGCCGCGAACTTTTCCGGCTCAACTCGGCGGGCACCATCGCACAGCTCGATTTGAATCCCGGCGCTAACAGTTCGTCGCCGTCGGGCTTCGTCGCCTTTCAGGGGGACATGTACTTCGCGGCAACCGTCGGCGACCAGCGCGGCCTGTGGCGGCTGGACACCAGCACGTCGGCACTTGCGGCCATCGAGGTTCCCCTGCCGACGGGAGTCCAATTGCCGCACGAGGCCGTATTTTATGCCCTGGCGGACGAACTGTTTTTTGCGGCAGAGGGTCCTGCGGGACGCGAGCTGTATCGCCTGGATGCGGCGGGGGTCGTCAAGCTGGCGGCAGACGTCAATCCCGGACCGGCCGGCTCCGACCCGGCGGAGGTGATCCTCCTCGGGGGAAAGGTCTACTTTGCCGCTACGAATGCCAGTGTGGGGCGCGAGCTGTTCGTCTTGCGGCGCGATCCGTCGTCGATCCGCATCGACGACGGCAAGCTCGTCTTCAACGACGATGCGGGCGACAAGGATAATCGCCTCGTCATCTCGAGCACGGGCACGCATCTGGTCATTGTCGATCAGAACGGCCACTCGATCGCGTTGCTCACTCCGATCGCCGGTGCATCCGGCGCCGGGACGAACGAAATCGTCATCCCGCTGGCCAGTCTGGCCGGCGTGACCGCGCTCGACATCTTCATCCGCGGCGGCAACGATTCGGCGACGTTCGACCTGTCGGCCAATGCAGACGCCATCCTGGCCCAGTTCGTCACTTCGACGGTGGAAGGCGGCACGAACACCGCCGTTGGGGACAAGCTCCGGTTCATTGGAGACGGTGCGACCAATTCAGTGTATACGCCAGACGCGACGGCCACCGGCAGCGGCGTCGTGATCGTCTCGAGCGCGTCTCAGATGTTGAGCGTGAGCTTCGCGGAACTTGAACCGGTCGATTTTACCGGCATGGCGGAGGCAAAACTCGTCACTCCGTCAACGATTACCGGTGCAGATTCGCTGACGGTTGCCGAGGGTGTCGATTCACTCGATGAACTGGTTGCCGCTCTAATCGTGTCTGGTTCCGTCGGTGGCGTGGCCATCGAAAGCGGCTACTTCTTCGGCAATCAATCGGTCGTCATCGATACCGGCAGCGGCATCGATGGGACTGATTCGATCGCCATTCTTGGGGCCGCCAACCAGCACGGCAATGCGAACCTATCACTAACTACGGGTGCTCTTGGTGACGACACGGTCGCTATGGTCGGCAGCGTGCTGCTGTCGGGACGATTGCAAATTGCGACCGGTACCCTCAACGTGCTTTCGGACATCTCGCTCGGCGGCCAGGCAACATTCTCCTCGCGCGGCGACACGGTCTTTGCATCCGGCGGCCAGTTGATTTCGTCTCAGGCCGCAATCAACTCAGGCGGAGCGATCTCGCTGGCGGATGGCTCCCTGATTAATGCGGGTGCGGGGACGATCGGTCTGGCGGCCAGCGGGAACATCACGCTGGGCCGGCTGGTGACGACCAACGGCACGGCTTCGGCCGTGGTCATTACCAGCCTGAGCGGCGGCGTCAGCGACGGCGGGGACAGCGGCGGGCCGAACATCGTGGCCGAAGGATTGGGCGCGGTGGTGACGATCACCGCAGCCCAAGGCGTCGGCAGTGCCGCCAGCCCGCTCGACCTGGCCGCGCGGAACCTGGTCGTCACCAGCGGCGGCAGTCAGTTCCTCCATGAACTTGATAACATCAGCAGCCTCGACCT
>DASRJP010000125.1:0-5593 GCA_035649415.1 Pirellulaceae bacterium
GTGAGTAAACGGAGTGTGTCCGCTTACCGGAAGATCGTCAATTGGGGTGCTGCGGCCCAGGTTCATGCGGCTCCAGGTGCACCAGCACGTCGCGCACGTTTCTGAATTCGCCCAACAGCGAATCTTTCACCCGGTGGCCGATCTCGTGGCCGGCGGCGACGGTCGTTTGCGGCGCGACCTCAATGTGGATGTCGCCAAAGTATTCCAGGCCCGATTTGCGGACCCACAGCTTCTCCACCCCGAGCACGCCCGGGACGCTGGATGCCGTATCTCGGATGCGCTGCACCAGCTCGTCGTCCGCCTGCACGTCCATCAGCTCGCTGGCGCTTTTGCGGAAGAGCTGAACGCCCGAGAGGACGATCAGCACGACCACGATGAGCGCCGCGATTTCATCCGCCCAGACGAAGTGTGGTCCGCCGAAGCGCACCAGTGCCAGTCCGATCAGCACCGCCAATGAGCACAGTGCATCGCTGCGATGGTCCCAGGCATTGGCCAGGATGGCCGCCGAGCCGGTCCGCTCCCCCACCGTCGCCTTGTAACGATACAGTCCTTCCTTGATCAACACGTTCGCCGCGGCAATCCACAGCGTCCACGTCGGGGGCAACTCATGCCGTTTTCCGAATTGGCCAATCGTCTGCCACGCGATCCACAGGGCCGAAAGGATAATCAGCAGCGCGACGTTCGTCGCGGCAATTCCCTCGGCGCGGGAGTGGCCGTAGGGATGCTCCTCGTCCGGCGGCTGCTGAGCGTAGTAGAGTGCCGCCAGCACCACCACGGTCGAGACGGCGTCTCCCAGCGAATTAAGCGCGTCGGACAAGAGAGCGAACGAGCCGCTGATCAGGCCGGCCACCAGCTTGACGATTCCTAGCGCCAAATCGACGACCAGGCCGAATGCCGCCGCGCGAATCACGCGGGCATAGATGGGAGCGACGGTCGCCGCCCGGTCGGCACGCTCGGGGGAAAGGGTTGTCAAGGGATGCTCCGCTGAGGACCGCCCATCGTAGCCGAATTCGCCGCAGTGCGGCTGTGGCGTCGTCACTCTGGGCTGCGTCGAAGTTCATGAATTCGGAAAGCAAAACGCGGGCCGCGCCGGGCGTAACGGCGGCGGGGTTGGCAGCCAATAAGTTGGACCGCTCCACATTTCGCACGCATCGATGCGGCGGCTATAATCGGGGCGTCGGCTGCTGGCGGCCTGGATGCCGCTTGCCGATGCCCGCCGGACTTGAGCCCACCCTTTCCAAGCGAGGTGTTCGCATGTCAATTCGCCGCTTGTTTCGCATTACCACGCTGGTCGCGACCGCAGCCTTAGGGCTGGTCCTCATTTCAGGGCTGACTGCGGCCCCCAGCGTCAAGCCACCCAGCGATCTGGCCGTCCAGGAGGCCAAGCGCGGCGAATGGTCGAGGTGGCGTGGACCCAATGGCGACGGACTGTCGGCGGAAACCGGCCTGCTCAAAGAGTGGCCCGCGGAAGGGCCACCGCTGGCCTGGCAGGCCAAGGGATTTGGCGGCGGCATGGCCAGCGTGGCGGTGGCCGGCGGAAAAATCTACACGCTGGGCCGCAAAGGGGAAACGCACATGATTGCCGCCAGCGTCAAGGACGGCAAGATTCTCTGGTCCACGCCGATCGGCAACACCGGCGGCAATCCCAACTGCACGCCGACCGTGGATGGCGACCTGGTCTTCGGCCTGTCCAACGGCGGCGATCTGGGGTGCGTGAACGCCAAGACCGGCAAGCTGGTCTGGCACAAGCACCTGGAGCGTGACTTGGGCGGAATGGGGATCGGCTATGGATTCAGCGAGTCGCCGCTAGTGGACGGCGACCGGTTGATTTGCACACCCGGCGGCAACGATTCGCTGCTGGCGGCACTCGACAAGAAAACGGGCAAGGTGATCTGGCAAACCAAGGTCGATCAGCCGCTGGGGAACCGCGGCAGCGACGGCGCCGGCTACGCCTCGATCGTCATCAGCCACGGCGGAGGGGTGAAGCAGTACGTCACGCTCGTCGGCCGCGGCATCGTCAGCGTCGATGCGGCCAGCGGCAAGCTGCTGTGGTGCTACAACGGCGTCGCCAACGGCACGGCCAACATTCCCACGCCGATCGTCAGCGGCGACTTTGTCTTCTGTTCGACAGGCTACGGCACCGGCTCGGCGCTGCTCAAGCTTTCCAAGGATGGCAGCGGCGTTAAAGCGGAAGAGCAATACTTCCTGGAAGGCAACAAGCTCCAGAACCATCACGGCGGGATGATCCTCAAGGATGGTTACGTTTTTTGCGGCCATCAGCACAATGAGGGCTTTCCGATCTGCGTCGAAATGCAAACGGGGAAGATCGCCTGGGGTGGCAAGGATCGCGGGCCTGGCGGCGGCTCGGCGGCGGTCGTATACGCCGACGGGAATTTCTACTTCCGTTACCAGGACGGGATCATGGCGCTCATCGAGGCCAATCCCCAGGAGTACAAGCTGAACGGGAAATTCAAGATCAAGACGCACAACGACAATAGCTGGCCGCACCCCGTCATTGCCGGCGGCAAGCTCTACTTGCGGGACCAGGACGATCTGCTCTGCTACGACATCAAGGCGAAGTAATTCCGGCCGGCTAGTTCCCGCGAGGAGACGTTGTGCATCGTTTTAAAGAACTGCTCAAGGGCGGCCAGCTCTGCCGCGTCTTTTGCTCCGGCCGGATCATTCATCCGGTCGTATTTGACGTGCATGGTATGGTTGGCGGCTTTCACGGGTTCTGGATCGACCAGGAGCACGCCGGCGTGACCTACGAGCAGATCGCGCTGGCCAGTTGCTGCGGCCGGGCGCACGGACTGGACAACTTTGTGCGGATGGCCATGGAGGGGTACGCCCGCGCCACGGCCAATCTCGAGGCCGGCGCCGGCGGCTTGATGGCGGCCCGCATCGAATCGGCCGAGCATGCCGAGGAGTTCATGCAGTGGGTCAAGTTCGCCCCCCGCGGCAATCGGGGGCTCAACAGCAGCGGCTTCGACGCGGAGTATGGCGGCAAGACGCTGACACAGTACTCCGCCGATAGTAACCGCGACTCGCTGGTCGCCATCCAGATCGAAACGACCGGGGCGCTGGAGCAGTGCGAACAGATTGCCGCCATCGACGGCGTCGATCTCTTGTTTGTCGGCCCGAGCGACCTGTCGCAGGTGCTCGGCGTCATCGGGCAGTGGGACAGCGCCAAACTCTGGGATGCTTACAACCGCGTGGCTGCCGCCTGCAAAAAGCACGGCAAGCACTGGGGGACGATTGCCGTCAATCCGGGCTTCGCCCAGCGGGCTTATGACCTCGGCTGCCGCATGCTCTCGTTCGGCATCGAGGCGATCATGCTCCGCCGCGGCATTGAGGCAACGAAGACGCAATTCAAAGATCTGTTCGCCTGAACGGTGGCTGGGGATGAGTGCCGCCGAAGCCCCGGCCCGTAGACGACACTTGAGCCGTGGCGTCGCGGGCTCCGACACAGCCACCGGCCCATGAACGCTCCCTCGCCAGCCAGCGACAAATCCAAATGGCAGCAGCTTTTGCTGTTGGCCGTGATCCAGTGGCTGGCGATGACGCTGTGGTTCTCGGCGTCAGCGGTCAACGGCCCGCTGAAAAAGACTTGGGAGCTTTCCAGCGGCGCGGAGGCATGGCTGACGATCAGCGTGCAGCTTGGGTTCGTGATCGGCGCGCTGGTCAGCGCGGTCTTCAATCTGGCGGATCGCATTTCGCCGCCGCGGCTAGTGGCCGTTTGCAGCCTGCTCGGCGCGGCACTGAATGCCGCGATACCGCTGCTCATATCCGACGAGCTTGGAAAAACCGACGCGGGCTTTTTGGCCGTTGTGCTGGTGCGAATGGCGACGGGGGTGATGTTAGCGGGGGTCTATCCGCCCGGCATGAAGCTGATGGCCACCTGGTTCCTCCGTTCGCGCGGATTGGCCATCGGCGTGCTGGTCGGCGCATTGACGATCGGCTCTGCGTCGCCGCACCTGTTCAAGGCAATTGGGAATCCTGAACAATGGCGGACCGTGATGCTCGTTTCGTCGGCCTGCGCCATTGCCGCTGCGGTGTTGTCCGCGACGGTTGCTCGCACGGGCCCGCACTTGCCCAAAGCCGCCCGGTTCGATTGGACGTACTTTGCCCGCATCTGGCGCGACGAAGCGGTGCGGCGAGCGAATTTCGGCTACCTGGGGCACATGTTCGAGTTGTACGCTATGTGGGCCTGGGCGCCGGTGCTCGTCGCTCAGAGCTTGCAAAAGGCAGGCTACACTCCAACAGCCGAGGCACTGGCCGGCTTTGCCTTGGTGGCGGCCGGCGGGGCAGGTTGCGTGCTGGCGGGACTGTGGGCCGACCGGATCGGCCGCACGTACACGACGATCGCCAGCTTGATCGTGTCGGGAAGCTGTGCCCTGATTGCCGGCAGCCTGTTTTCTCAGCCGCTTTTGCTCGTCGCGGTCTGCATTGTCTGGGGCTTCGCCGTGGTGGCCGACAGCGCCCAGTTCAGCACGGCAGTCAGCGAGCTGTGCGACCCGCAGTACGTCGGCACCGCGCTGACGATTCAAACCTGCACCGGGTTTTTGCTCACGACACTCACCATTCGCGCCGTGCCAGCGGTCTTGGAGACGACCAGCCAGCCGAACTGGCCGCTGGCCACGGCGCTGCTGGCCCTCGGTCCACTCTTCGGCATCTATCACATGGCCCTGCTGCGGCAGTTGCGTGCGGCCGAGAAGATGGCGGGGGGAATGCGGTAGCGGGCCGGCGCCAATAGAATCCGTGAACTTCCCACTCCCGGCGGGCGTAAACCTATCGCCCGACAACTGATCCAATTCGGTTTGCACTCATGCCTTCGCGTTTCCTTCAGCGGAAGTGGCTGGTCCTCTTTCTCGTCTTGTTGTTCGCCGCTGCTGTCGGAGCCTATTTCTATTTCAAGCGGCACAGTAGTCTGTTGCCCGCCCGCTTGGAAGAATTGGGGCGGCTCAAGGATCGCGCCATTGGCCTGGCCGAGAATCTGCGCTACGCCGAAGCAGACAAACTCTTCCAGGAACTAGCCAAGGAGCTTCCGGACGAGCCGCTGGTCGTGCGGAATCTGGCTGTGGTCCGTGTTGGACAATTGGAAATGCAGCAGGATGCGGCGCAAAGGAAACAAGACGACCAAAGCGGAAACATTTCGGCTGAACAACTCGTTGAGGCGATTGAGCGACTCCTCAAGGCAGAGCCTAAAGAGCCCGCCAGCCACATTTTGGCGTCGCGTGCGGCACGCCAGTTGGAACGACTCGCCCCAGAGTCAGCACGCCGGCTTCCCAATCCGATCGAATCGCTTCAAGAGGCGGCTAAGTTGGCGCCTAACGACGCCGCCGTGGGGTTTGAACTGTACCAACTTTCCTCGATCCCGCCTTACAAGAACGACAAGAACCTGGTGCAGGTCGGGCGCGCGGCACTGGCAAAAGCGCACCAGCAGCAACCCCGCAACCTGACTCTGTTGCTTCGGTTGCTAATCGACCAGGCCGAGGCGGGTGATCCAAAGATTGCTGAAACTCTCGAGACAGCCAGGGACGTTCTTATCCCCCTTGGTAGTGTTGTGGGGAAAATCGGCTCCAGCACCGTGGAA
>DASRJP010000126.1:0-15926 GCA_035649415.1 Pirellulaceae bacterium
ATCCGGTTGATGAGGGCCACCGTGCTGGAAGCAATGCGGAGGTGCCTGGCGGTCAGCTTTTCCTTGGCAAAGTAGTCCGACAGTTCCTTGAGGACCGCATCGATCTGCTCGGGAGGCAGTTTATCCCCTTCAAGTATCTTCCGCTCGAGCGCAAGGAACGCCACCTGAGCGGCAATCGTCGGCCGCGGGTCGGCTTTCATCTGCTCACAGAAAGCAGCGAGCTGCTCGTCGGCCTTCGTGTCGCCGCCGCAGGCCGCCTTGTGCAGCGTTTCCAGCTTGGTTTCCGTGACCAACAGCAGGTCGGCTGCGGACGCGGGCGGATTTGCCGCCAGCACGCGGTCGCACGCCTCGCACAGTGCCTCGGCAAAACTGGGTCGGCTCTGGATCGTCTTGGGCTTGTCGAGCATCTTGTCGATGAATTTCAGAAGATCGGCGGTCGAGAGGCCGGGTTTGGCCGAGTAGGGATTGACCTTGCTCTCTTCCTCCGTCTCGGCCGCAGCTTCGGCGGCGGGCTCTGCAGCGCCACAGCCACCTTGATCCTCGTTCTTCGGCGCCTCGTCGCTGGCGGGCTTTTTCGCTGGCTTGGCACCGGTCGGCTCTTCCTCGCCCGGCTTTTCTGCCGCTGATTTCTCAGTGGGTTTTGCCGCGGGAGCATCCGAATCGCCGAGCAGTTCCGCCAATCGCTTGCCGAGCTTCTCGCCGCGGACGTGTATCGAGTCCACTTTGCCGTCCTTGCCAATCAGAACGACGAACGGGATGCCTTCAATGCCGCACTGCGGCGCCAATGGGTGAGCATCGAGCTTATTCGTCTCGATCGTTTTCTTGTCGAACAGGTCCTGGCTGACGATTACGGTCCACGGCAGACGTTGCCGGGTCGTGAATCCGATCACCGCGTCCAACTCATTGTCCAGACTGATTCCGACCACTTCGAAACCCTGCTCCTTGTAGCGACGATAGTTTCGAGCGATGTTTGGGAACTCTTCCAGGCACGGACCGCACCAGGTGGCCCAGAAGTCCACCAGCACCACCTTCCCCTCGTAGGCCTTCCAGTTAAATGGACTGCCGTCCGGCAGGACGCCGTCTACCGCCAGCGGTTGGCCGATCAGACCGATGCGTTTCTTGGCGTTTTCGGCAGCCGCAGCAACATCGGATCCGAGCGGCGAATCTTTGTAAGCGGCCGCCGACTCCTCCAGCACCTGCTGCACCAGGTCGTGTCGGTCGAGCTGCGCCTCCAGCAAGTAAGCAATCTGCTTGATCTGCTCGTACAGCGTCTCGCTCAGATTGCCGTCGGTCAGCAGCTCTTTGAATGCCGCCAAAAGCTTCTCGTCGGCCTCGGGCTCTTTCTGAATCACCGCCTCGAATTTGCTGGACAGTTCAAGCTGCATCGCCTTGGCGAGATCCAGATGTCCTTTGGCGCGAGCGGCCACCTTTTCGTCGGGATTGTCCTTGTAGGTTTCGCCGAGGAACGTAAGCGCTTCACCCAGACCGGCCCGCAGTGCCTGCACTGCCTGCAGCGCGCCGCAAACTTCTGCCGCTGTGTCATACGCGTCGACGGAGTTTTTCTCGGCCTGCACAAACTGCTTCAGCTCCGCCAGGATTTCCGTGGCGTCTTGGGGCTGGTCCTGGACGATGTCCATGACCTTGAGCTGGAAGGCCTGGTGCCGGCCGATCTCCTGCGTGTCTGGCTGCGGGCTCTTGGCCAGTTCGTCCACGAAGGCGTGCATCTTCTCAGACGCCTGGGGAACGCGTACCTGCATGAACAGGATGTAGATGTTCCGCGCCGCTTCGACCAGGCTCTTTCGCTGCTGCTTGTCCATCTCCAGCGATAGCGCTTTCCTGGCTGCGGCCAGCCGCGCTTCCTGAATCTGGATCAAGTCTTCGAGCGCTTCCTCGCGGTTGTTGCCCCGCGGCTGCCGCTGTCCCATTTCCTCGAAGAACTGGACCAATGCGGCGGCATCCCCCTCGGGGAGCGGATATTTTTCGCTGCCGCTGGTCTGCCCCGTTTTTGTGTCTGCTTCGGTGGCCGGCGACGCCTTGTTGAAGGGGGAGTTCGGAATCGCGGCGGCGGCGTCATCCGTGGCCGTAGACTTGCCTTTATTCGTCTTGACGTTGACCTTGAGTGGCGGCGTGGGTGCGGTGGAGTTCTTCGCACCATCCTGCGGCGGCGACGCGTCATCTGCCGGCTGCTCCGCGCTGCCATCGGCCGGCTTGAAATTTGACGAACCGGCAGTGACGGGGCCTTGATCGCCTCCGCAACCGGCCAAAAGGCAAAGAAGCGCAGCGGCAATCGAACCGGAAAGGCACCCGGCAGGCAATCGGCGAGTGTGGATGGACATGAAGGCGACCCAGACAAGAGGGAACGGTGGCGAAGGCGGCGATGGCACGGCCCAAAAGCCCGGCCGCAGCCAAGACTCCATTCTATGGGAAGCGGCATCGCAAACGCAGCCCCGATTTGACGATTCCGGACCAGGGCCAGCGGGCTATGTATGCCCGATGGAGGTGAAAATGACAGCAGCCAGGAAACCCGCGAGGTCCCTGGCTGCACGCCTGGTCAGCAATAGCTCACCCGACTATTTCGCGCCTTCCTCGGTTTTTTTCTCTTTCTTCGGCTCCTCCTTGGCGTCGTCCTTCTTCTCGTCGGCCGGACCGAGCAGGGCGGCCAACTGCTTGCCAAGTTCCGGCCCGCGGGCGCTCATCGTGACGAGCTTCCCCTCCTTGTCCAGCAGCATCATCGTCGGAATGCCAATAATGCCGAACTTCACGGCCAGGTCGCCATCGGCGCCGTCGTGAAGCGAGACCCATTTGACGTGCTCGTTCTCGAGGTATTCCTTGAGCGCGTCCTTATCGCCGTCGAGGCTGATGCCGACGACTTCAAAGCCCTTCTCCTTGTAGGTCTCGTAGTTCTTCTGGATGTTGGGATGCTCGGCTCGGCAGGGCCCGCACCAGGTCGCCCAGAAGTCCACGAGTACGACCTTTCCCTTGAGCGAAGCGATATCAAATTCCTTGCCGTCGACGGTCTTCCCCTTGATATCGACCTGCTTTCCTTTGAGACCCATGCGAAGCGCCATGCCTGCCAGCCGCGAACCTTCCTTGGCGATGGCCGGATCCTTGGCCGCCAGGATCGGCTTGGAAAGCGATTCAAAAGCCTGGCGTGCCAGCTCGGGCTTACCGAGTTGCTCGAAGGCCATACCTAAATCCTTGGCCAATTCAAACTCTTCCTGTCCCGGTTCGCCCAGCGACAAATGCTTCGCCACTTTGTCCACAAGTGCTGTGAGCTTTTCATCGGGAACGCCGTCGTCGGTCTGTGCCAGCTTCTGGATCAGCTCATTCGCCTCGGCGATGACCAAAATCCCGTTAGCCCGGCGGTATCCATCCGACTTAGTGTCCTTCTCCAGCTTGATGATCTTCTCGGCCGCCTTCCGCAGTGCCAGCGGCTTCTTCCGGTTTAGCATCTGCGCTTCTTCGTCGGTATTCGGCCGGAATTTCATGATCCGGTCGACGAACTTCACGTAGTCGTCCGCCTGGTCCGAGTCCGGGAGGACGAACATCTTTTCCAGCTCGGCCAGCGAGTCTTCCTCCTCGGTCGCGGCTGGCTTCGGCTTTTCCTTCCCCTTCTTCGGTTCGTCGGCAATCGCCCAACTGGCGACTGCCAGGCCGAGTGCCGCCGCAAACGTGAGTTGTGAAAGAGTCAAACGCATCGATTGCTCCTTTGAATTTCGATTCTGCAAATTGTTTGTCAACATGAAGCCTAGCCCCGTAGTTTGCCGGAGACAAGCCACAGCCCGTCGCGGGCGAACCGGCGGCCCTGCCATTTGTCCCTCGGGCGGGATTGCCGGTTCACTTTCCAGGCGTCGGCCGCAGCAGATCGGCCAGCATTTGCGGGGTAAACACCAGCGGCTGGCGCGGCAGCCGGGCGAGCGAGAACTCGGCCACCAGCTCGGCCGCAGCAACCGGCTCTGCCGTCGGACGCAGCCCGCACGACCAGGCCAGCAGCCCCACCAGCCGCTCGGGGGGCACTCCCGCCTCCCGCAGCATTGCCAGTCGCGTGTCCCCGTGCCTTTTGGCCAGCCGCCGGCCGTCGGGGCCGACGACGAGAGGCACATGGGCGAATTGCGGCGGTTGCCAGCCGAAGAAGTCGTACAGCTCTAGCTGGCGAAAGGCACTGGGTAGTAGATCATCGCCGCGGAGCACTTCGGTGATCCCCATCGCGTAGTCGTCGGCAACAACGGCCAGTTGATAGGCCGGAGCGCCGTCCCCTTTGGCGATGACGAAATCGCCTAGCTGCCGGCCGACGCAGCAGCGCTGTTCGCCGGCGACAAGATCGACGAACCGGCGCTCGTTGGCGGTGATTCGCATCCGCCAGCAGTAGGGTATTCCCGCCTCCGCCAGCGCCGCGGCATCCGCGACGCATCGACAGGCGCAGGTGCCGGGATAAACCGGACCTTCCTGTCCCGCATGCGGCGCGCTGGCCGCCGAGGCGACATCGCTGCGCGTGCACGTACAGGGATAAACCCGCTCCGCTTGCTGGAGTTCAAAGAGTGCCAAGAGATAAAGCGGCAGCCGCTGCGTCTGGACGTACGGAGTTTGCGGTCCGCCGACATTCGGTCCTTCGTCCCAGTCGAGCCCGAGCCAGTGCAAATCGTCGATCGCCTGCTGCTGCGCGTGGGCCTTAACCCGCGGCGAATCGATATCCTCCATCCGCAAGACGACCTTCCCCTGGGCAGCGCGGGCTAAGAGCCACGCCAGCAGATACGTGCGGGCATTGCCGACGTGCTGCGCGCCGGTGGGTGACGGGGCCAGGCGGCCGATATTCGCCGGGATAGATGCGCCATCGGTCATGCGGTTGGTGTGATTGAGGTTAGCTCGCTCTGGTTGCACGAAGGCTGAGGAATCGCGTAAACGTAACAAACGCTGATTTCGCCAGCAAATACAGTCCGCCGGGCTGGCCCGTCGCCGGTGATGGCAAAATGCCAGTTGAATGCCGCCTGCACATCTTTGATGATAAATGGCTGCATCCGACTACCAGCGGAGAATCACACCATGCCTCGTTCGTTCGTTAGCGCTGCGATCGCGCTCGTTGTTCTGTTGGCCGCACGCGATTCCTTGTCGGCGGGCAAACCGAACGTCCTCTTGATCATTACCGACGATCAGGGATACGGCGACATCGGCATTCACGGCAACACGATGATCAAAACGCCGCATCTCGACCAGCTTGCCCGGCAGAGCGTCCGGCTGACCAATTTTCACGTCGATCCAACGTGTGCCGAAACCCGCTCGGCGTTGATGACCGGCAAATATTCCTGCCGCGTCGGCGTGTGGCACACGATCATGGGGCGGTCGATCCTGCGGCGCGACGAGAAAACGATGCCGCAGTATTTTGCCGAGGCGGGCTACACGACCGGCATGTTCGGCAAATGGCACCTGGGGGACAACTATCCCTTCCGGCCGCACGACCGGGGATTTCAGGAGGCGCTCTACAACGGCGGCGGCGGCGTGGGTCAGTCGCCGGACGCCTGGGGCAATGACTACTTCGACGACACGTACATGCGGAACGGCAAGTCGGAACAGCAGACCGGCTATTGCACCGACGTTTGGTTTCGCGCGGCGACGCAGTTCATCGAGAAGCACAAGGAGCAGCCGTTCTTTTGCTACGTGGCCACCAACGCCCCGCATTCGCCTTACAACGTCGATCCGAAATATGCCGAGCCGTACCTGAAGCAGGGCGTGCCGCAGCCGATGGCGAATTTCTACGGCATGATCGCCAACATCGATGAGAACCTCGGCAAGCTGCTGGCAAAACTCGATGAATGGAAGCTCGCGGAGAATACAATCGTCGTCTTCATGACGGACAACGGAACGGCGGCCGGAGTCGTGGGGCAGGCGTCTCGCCTGCCGAAAGGGAAGAAGAAAGAGGGAGAGAGGGAGATGTGGCAGGGCTTTACGGCGGGCATGCGGGCGCAGAAGGGTTCCCAATATGAGGGGGGCCATCGCGTGCCGTGCTTCATTCGCTGGCCGCAGGACGCACAGTTAGCAGGACGTTCAGTGGATCGGCTGACGGCCCATTTTGATCTTTTGCCCACACTGCTCGACCTGTGCGGCGTTGCGCCACCGGCGGCCGCTGACCTCGATGGGCGGTCGCTCAAACTGCTCATTCACGGCGCCGAAGAGGAGTCGTGGCGTCCGACGCGAGTTGTCCACTCACAGCGCGTCGATCAACCAGAAAAGTGGCGCAAGTGCTCGGTCATGCATCAAATTGGCAACTGCGAATGGCGGCTGGTGGATGGCAAAGAGCTGTACGACCTGCGGACCGATCCGGGCCAGGCCGCGGACATTGCCGCTGATCATCCCGACGTGCTCCGCAAGCTACGCGACTTCTACGAAAACTGGTGGACCGAAGTCTCGCAGCGCTTTGACGAATACAGCGACGTCCCGCTCGGCGATCCCGCAGCGCCGGCGCAGCAGCTGTGCTGCCACGACTGGCATCCGGAAGATGCCGGCGCGGCGCCCTGGAATCAATCGGGACAGGAAGGGGTAGGCAAAGATCCCCTCGTCAACGGCCAGTGGGCCACGGAAGTCGCCCAGGACGGCAATTACTCTTTCACCCTGCGGATGCGCCCCGCAGGGACGCCTTACAAGCTGCCGCGCGGCAAGGCCCGCGTAAAAATCGGCGACGTCGAAGGGACCGCCGACATCCCCGCCAACGCCGACGGCGTGACGATCAACCTCGCGCTGAAGAAGTCCGGGCACGTCATGCTGCAAACCTGGCTGACGGATGGCGACGGCCAGTCGCGCGGGGCGTATTACGTGACAGTAAAGGCACTAGCTGCGGAGCAGCGATACCCCTGAGCCCCCGGCGTCAGCCGGGGGAAAGAAATGCCAAATGGCCATTTGATAGCCGCGGAGCGGCGACACCGGCCCCGAGAATCTACCATCACTACCATCACATCGTCGCAGTGAGCACACCGTGTCCCACGCCTACGCCCGCCTTCATTACCATCTCGTATTCAGCACGAAGAACCGATTGCCGCACATCAAATCGGATTTTCAGGATCGGCTCTACGGTTACATGAAGGGAATCGTGCTTAACCTTGATGGTGTGGTGGAGGAGAGCGGCGGAGTTGAAGACCACGTTCATTTGCTTCTCTTTATCCCGCCAAAACACGCGCTTTCCGATGCCATCAAAACCATCAAGGCCAACTCCTCGAAGTGGGTGCATGAAGAATTCCCCGATCGGCAGGAGTTCGCGTGGCAGCGCGGCTACGGCATCTTTACAGTGAGCGAATCAAACGTATCCGCCGTGAAGGTGTATATTCAAAAACAGGCCGAACACCACCGCCGACTGACGTTCCAAGAGGAATTCCTGACATTCCTCGAAAAACACGGGATTGAATACGACGCGCGATATGTATGGGACTGAAACACGTGTCGCCGCTCCGCGGCTAGGAAACAAAATTGATTGCGCCACAATTCCCCCGGCTGACGCCGGGGGCTCAGGGGTGTCGCCGCTCCGCGGCTACTCCCCTAAACCCTGACTCCTGACACCTGACTCCCCATGTCCAGCGCTCGCGAATACGACTCCGCCGGCAAAGAAGCGTCCGGTTCGTTGCCTAACTCGGAGCGCTCGCGGCTCCCGTCCCGACCCATTCCAATCCTTGCCCCGCGGATTGGCACACGCACGCTCATCGCCTTCTGCCAGCGCGTGGGAAATTCCATCCGGGCCGGCATCGACGCCCGTCGGCTGTGGGAAACCGAAGCCCGCTATGGCAGCGCGACACATCGATACAACGTCGACGTGATCCGCCAGCACGTCGTTCGCGGGGATACAATCGCCGACGGCATGCGGGCCACTGGCGGCTATTTCCCAACGCTGGTTTGCGAGATGGTCGATGTGGGCGAGCGCACCGGTCAACTCGACCAGGTCTTCCTCAAGCTGGCCGATCACTACGACCACCAGCGGTCCTTGACGCGCAGTTTTCTCCTCGGCATCGCCTGGCCGTCGCTGCAACTGGTGATGGGCATTTTCATCGTCGGTTTGCTCATTGCCATTCTGGGGGCGCTCGACCTCCGCGACCTGGCCAGCGGAGAGCGGGTCGATGTGCTCGGCATCGGGCTCCACGGAACGAGTGGCATGCTGATCTTTTGGGCGATTTGTGCCGCCGCCATCGGCGGCATCGTCGGGGGCGTCATGGCGGTGACGCGCGGCTGGCTCGGCCCGACGCCGATGATGATCGCCATGCGGATTCCGATGCTGGGAACGGCACTGGCCAACATGGCTCTGGCGCGGCTCACCTGGTCGCTGGCGATGTCGCTCGACGCCGGGATCGACGCCCGCCGCAGCGTCGAGCTGGCGGTGCGGGCCTCGCAGAATCCGTATTACCAATCCCGGGAGGCGACGATTTCCTCCGCGATTGTCGGCAACCGCCAGTTTCACGAGGCGTTTGCCGAGGCCGGCGTATTCCCGGAGGAATTTCTGCAAATGCTCGAGACGGCGGAGATTGCCGGCACGACCAGCGAATCGATGCAGTTGCTGTGCCGCGAATACGAGGAACGGGCCCGCAACGCTTTGCGCTGGCTGACGTGGCTCACCGGCATTGTGATCTGGATATTCATTGGCGGACTGATGGTGATGATGATTTTCCGCCTGGCATGGCTGGTGTGGATCAAGCCGCTGAACGACGCCATCGACATGACCAGCCACCCGGGGCGAATTTGACGTCGAGCGCAGGTTCGCTTGCAACAGCGCCCAGCCGTGTTAGGCTGATTCCAGACGATCCTGGAGCAGGCAAGGGCGGCATTAGGCTGTTGGAGCGCGGGACGTCGC
Source organism: Pirellulaceae bacterium (assembly GCA_035649415.1). Taxonomy (GTDB): domain Bacteria; phylum Planctomycetota; class Planctomycetia; order Pirellulales; family Pirellulaceae; genus DATKDU01. Next base: position 8,822 of record DASRJP010000126.1, read on the forward strand.
TGGTCGGAACGTCCCCGCGGGAAAAGTTCGCAGACAGCCTGCCGAGGAATTCGCCATGCGTCTCCGCTGCCCCAATTGCCGCACCGATCTGGATGTCGTCCCCGCGCCGACTGCCTTGGAGGTGAAGTGCCCTTCCTGCGGCAGCGTTGTCGATATCAGCGGCTCGCAGGAGACGATTGCCTACACGCCGCCCAAGCTGGGCAAGCTGGCTCACTTCGAGCTGATCGAGCATATCGGCCGGGGGCACTTTGGCGATGTCTACAAGGCGAACGACTCGCGGCTGGAGCGGATTGTGGCGGTGAAGGTGCCCCGCTCTCAGGACCTGGGATTCATGGAGCGGGAAGCCTTCTTTCGCGAGGCGCGGACGGCCGCCCGCCTCAAGCATCCCAACATCGTCACCGTCCACGACGTCGATTCGATCGGCAATACGCTGTACATCGCCAGCGAATTCATCGACGGCATCAACCTGGCGGACCGTCTCTCCAGCCAGCCGCTGCCGCCGCGAGAGGCCGCCGAGCTGGCAGCGAAGATTGCCGAGGCCCTCGAGCACGCCCACGGCCAAGGAGTGATTCATCGCGACCTCAAGCCGCGGAACATCATGCTCGATTCCGCGGGGGAGCCGCATATTCTGGACTTCGGGCTGGCTAAGCGGGATGCCGCCGAGTTCACGATCACGGCGGAGGGAGAAATCCTCGGCACTCCCGCGTATATGGCGCCGGAGCAGGCCCGCGGCCAGGCGGGCATGGCCGATGCGCGAACCGACGTGTATTCACTAGGGGTGACGTTGTACGAAATGCTGACCGGCAGGCGGCCATTCTTGGGCGACGCGCGGGGGCTGATCTATCAGGTGTTGCACGACGAGCCCGCGCCGCCGCGGAAGATGCAGCCAGGCATTCCCCGCGACCTGGAGACGATCTGCCTCAAAGCCTTGGCCAAGGAGCCGTCCCGCCGCTATGCCAGCGCGGGGGAGATGTCCGCCGACCTGAAGCGCTTCCTGGCTGGAGAGCCGATCCGCGCCCGCCGCGCGGGAGTCGTGGAGCGCACGTGGCGCTGGTGCCGAAGGAATCCGGCCTGGTGCGCGGCAGGGGGACTGGGGGCGGCGGCTGCATTTCTGATAGCGCTGCTGGCGTTTGGCGCCTTTGAGCCGGGCACACCGTCGCGGACAGTGGAGATCGACGTCCGAATCGCGCAGAGCAGTTACCAAGACGATCAAGATCCGCGGGCTGCCACAGCGGACCTCACGATTTGGGCTCTGGGACGCGATGGTAATGCGCTCACCAAAAAGCCGCATCTCACGTCTGGCCGGCCACCCTTTCGACTGCAGCTGCCGCCTGGCGATTATTTCATATTGGCCAGAATCGAACAGGGCACCAGGTTTCACGAAGTTTTTCGGCGGGTGCCGCCCGAGGGCGAATCAGGATCGGCAGCCTACCGGCATTTGCACTCGGAGGTGACTGCGGACGGGACAGTGAAGCTGCCGCCTATTTCCGTTCCGCTATCGAACGTAATAGCGGGAATGGCGAAATTCGCAGGCAGCGAATCATTTGCAATGGGCACCAGCGATTTTTCCGATACATCGCCGCACTTCCGCAAGATACCTCCGTTTTTCCTGGATGCCGATGAGATGACATTCGCAGAGTTTGATCGCGCGGCGGTGGGGCCAAGGCCGATCGTGGTCGATGAGCTTGAACCTCAATGGTCGTTGGCAAACGTTGACTTTGACCAGGCGCTCGCCTTGGCGGAATGGCGTGGAAAGCGACTCATGTCGGAGGCGGAGTACGAGTTTGCGGCATGTCGCCGAGCCAGGTTTCCCTGGGGAGATAATCAGGCAATCAGCGACGTAAAAGACTGGCTTATCGGTTCGGCGACGATGAGTCCCCACGACGTGACAAATGACAAGCCACCGGTACGGGGGCTGTTTTCCAATGTGGCCGAGTGGACGACGACGTGGATGCAGCCCTACCCCGAGCATGATCAAGCCAAATTCCTCCTGGAGCCGCGAGACCACCGCATCGTGCGTGGTATGCCGCGCGGACTACTTAACAAACTCCCGAATTCGGCTAGTGAGCCGATCAACCCGCGGGATCGAACGATCGCGCTGCGGACGACGCGAGATCGCAAAATCGGCTTCCGGTGTGCGCGGAGCGCACAACCGCATTTGAAGGCCGACGATTTTGAAACCGTGACGGCGGACAAATAGCCCCAAACAGCCTCACCGGCCAACGCCAGGCGGTGCCTGCGCTGGGGCGGCCGGCGCTGGGGGAGCCGGCGCTATTTGGCGACCGGTAAGACTAATGGAGCACAGCACGCCGCCGATCAAGCCGCGAACGTGGTCGCCATAATCCTCCACCTCGATCTCCACCACTCCTTCAGGCGGAGCGCTGCCAATCTCCCATCCATGGCCATGGACAAATATCCGACCCATCAGCTCGTCTGCGGGAAATTGTTGATAAACCACCACATACGCATAATGCCAACAACGATCGACGTGGAACTTCACGACATAATCCTCGATGACTCGCCCGTTGACGATGTGCGGACGTAGCGGCAGACCGTCATAGCACGCGTTTCGTACAACAGCGCGTCCAGCCTGCATTCCTGGGTCTCCCGGCGCGGAAACCGAGCAGTTCGGGTCGCCAGCTACATCGCAACTTCCCCGGGGAGACCCATGCGGATCGTAGAGGTACTCCGCTGGACTCATAGGCGAATCGCAAACGTGGTACTTGAACACACAGGTGCCGCCATAATAGTGCATCACTTCTTGTTCTCGGCATTTCCGGGGCATCGCGATGTCTCCTCAAAGTTGTTGAAGGGGAACGAGAAGATAGCTGTTCCGCGGCCAATTTTCCCACATCGGTCGGCAAGATGCAAATTCACGGCACTAAATGATGCTTTCAGCGTCATTTACTGCGCGATGGTTGAACTGGCAGGGCGAATGCGGCCGCTGATAGCTTGCTTTACTGAAAAAGTGCTTTCCACGGCAAATTCTCGGCAAACGCTTCGCTCGCCGACAGCCGAAACTTCTCCTGCCGCTTGGCCAGCGACTTGTTGATCTTCTCGACCAGCTTCTGGCGCTTCTCGGCCAGCTTGTCTTCCAGGACTTCGCGGACGGTGCTGCTCAGCGACTCGACCAGCGGGCCGTGCAAATCGCTCACACGCTCCAGCTCGAAATCGACGATCGTCAGGTCCGCCGAGATGACCCGCGGCATCAGAATCAGGTCCGGCGGGATCTTCGTCGCGTCGATCCGCGTCGTCACCTCGACCGCCGCCTTCAGCCGCACGCGGGCGGTCGCGTCGGCACTGATGCTGAAGAGCTGCACGCCCCACTCCCACTGCGAGTGCCGGCCGAAGGCGTGCAATTTGGCGACCACCGCGATGTCGCCCAGCACCTTGTTTTCCGCCTGGCGGATGTTGGCCAGCTCGATGTGGAAATGTTTCCCGGGCTGGATCAAGTCGATGCGGTATTTCTGCCACGGGCCGTCGTTCACTTCGCGGTAGCGGCGGCGGGTCTCCAGCCGCAGGCCGTCCCGCTCCACCTTCAACCCGGCCCAGACCCGCTTCGTCTGGCCCCAGTTCTTCGTTTTCTCGTACTTGTCGGGAAGCTGCTCGCGGACAATGGCAGTCACCAGCTCCTGAAATTCCTCCGGCGGCGTGAACGAATCGGCCGCCGCGCCCTGTTCCTCGGCGTCCCCCCGCGCCGCAAACAGCGGCCAGGCAGCAATCGCTGCTAGCAATGTTCTTCGGCGCTGATCAACCACGACCACCTCCCAGGCGAATACGCATACCAGACTTCATCGGTTTGGTCGAATGGAGTTGATTCCGCTGCTCGCTTGCTTCTTGCCAAATGGAACGGAATGAATCCGCTTCACTACCCCTTCTCGCCGATGCCGACGACCGCCGGCGGGTAGGCCCTCACAAACCATAGCTCCGGCTGCGACAGCAGGGAAAAATCGAATCGCTCGTCCGCCTCAACGGCAAAGACGCTGCCGGCATGCGCCGCCCCCCAAAGCTGAGACAGCAGCTCGAGCATGTCCCCCCGGCGGGAGACGTAGAAGTCGTAAGGGGGGCTGCAAAAAACCACCAGCGGCAATGTGGCTGCGGCCATCCGCTTGCGCCACACGAAGGTGTCGCTGAAGCAGACCTCGACGCGGTCGCTCACGCCCAGCGTCTTGGCGTTCTGCTGGATCAGCTTCGTCGTCGGCAGGTGCCGCTCGATCAGCGTGGCGCTGGCAGCGCCCCGGCTAAGTGCCTCAAAGGCTAGCGCGCCCGTTCCCGCGAACAGATCGATGACGTGCTTGCCGCGAACCCGGTCCGCCAACAGGTTGAAGACCGCTTCGCGGACCCGGTCCTTCATCGGTCGGGTGCGGAGGTCGCCGCTGTAAGCGAGCGTGCGACCCCGAAAGGCGCCGCCAATGATCCGCACGCCGGCGATGGCATTGGAGTCCGGGGATGAGCGGCGGCGTGAGGGCACGGCGGAGGGTTCAGGGTTCAGGGTTCAGGGTTCAGAGCGGTCAACCGATGGGAGAGTAAGAGAAAGAAAAGATTAGGAGAGAATCGTTCTCTTGCTCTTGCTCCTACTCCTACTCTTCTTCCTAATCTTACTCCTACTCATTCTCTTTCTCCCACTCCGTCCCTGCCCCGTCCATCGCACGTCCGCGGCAGGCAATGCGCCGGAGCATGTCACTTTCCAATACAAAAGCGGCTGAAGATACGGTCGAGCACGTCGTCGGTATAGACCGCGCCGACGACTCGCCCCAGATCGTCGAGCGCCGAGCGCACCTCGGAGGCGGCAAACTCTTCTCCCAGCTCCACGGCTGCGTTGCGGGCGCGGCGGAGACTGCCCGCCGCCAGCAGCAGGCTTTCGCGGCAGCGGGCTGCCGTCCCCGCCACGACCGCGACTTCGGCCGACTGCTGTGACAGCGCCGCTTCGATCGCCGCTTTCAGCTCCTCGATTCCCTTCCTGGTGTAGCTGCTGGTGTGAATGCCGTCGGCGGTCGCCGAAACATCGCTTGCCAGGTCGCACTTGGTCCACACGATTTGCCGCTCGCCGCCGTCCCCCACCCGCGACAATTGGTTCCGCTCCCACTGCGTGGCTGGCCGCGAGGCATCCACGCAAACCAGCGTCAGCGCCGCTTGCTCGCCCTGGGCGTGGGCCACGGACTGGGCGGCGGCATCGATCGAACCCTCGGCGTGCCGCCGGTCGATTCCCGCGGTGTCAATCAGCTCGACTTCGATCTGGCCGCAGCGGACGACGCCGGAAACGTAATCCCGCGTCGTTCCGGCGACATCGGATACGAGTGCCGATCGCGTGCCGCGCAAGGCGTTAAAGAGGCTGCTTTTCCCCGCGTTCGGCTCTCCGATCAGGACCACTCGTGGGAGCGAATTTGTCATGCCGCGGCGCTGCATTTGATCGGCCAGAGCATCGATCTGTCGCGAGGCGTCCAGCAGTTGGCGGTCGAGGTCGCCGGCCGAAATGAACTCGATGTCCTCTTCAACGAAATCGAGCCCGGCCTCGAGATGAGCCAGCAAGTCGAGCAGCCGATCGCGCAGCGCGCCCAGCGGCCCCGCCAGACCGCCGGCAAGCTGGGCCAGCGCCACGTCGAGTTCGCCGCGGTCGCGGGCGTCGATCACGCCCAGCACGGCTTCGGCCTGGGTCAAGTCGAGTCGGCCAGCCAAAAAGGCTCGCAGTGTGAACTCGCCGGGGCGGGCGATTCGCGCTCCCGCCTGGCACAGCCGCGCGAGGATTGCTTCCAACAGGGGCGGCGAACCGATCGTGTGCAGCTCCGCCGACGGCTGCCGCGTGTAGCTGCGTTTGCCGGGCCACAGCAGCAGTTCGGCCGGCACCTGCCCCAGCGGCTGGCCGACGTCGATCCGCCCGGCCACGCGCTGCGGCGCACGAAGCTCGCTCCAACAAAGCTCCGCGGCAGCCGGCTCAAACACCAGCGACACGAGCGGTACGCAGCCCGGCCCGGCGACGCGGACAATCCCGCGATAGCCGCCAGCCGGCGCGGAGGCAATTGCCGCAATCGTGTCGGCCGTATCGCATACGATCGACGACGGCTCGGTGATCACCTTTTCTTCGCCTTTGGCCCGCGCTTGTCGGCGGGAGAGCCATTGGGGCCGGGACCTGCGGCCGCGGATTTGGCCTGCGGCGGAGCGCCCCCTTCGGCTGGCTTGAATTTCGGCAGAAACGTCCGCTCGACGATGCTCCAGCTCGTGCTGACGATGAAGTAGATGCACAGCCCGGCCGGGACCTTGAAGAACAGGATCCCCATGATCACGGTCATGTACTTCATCATGCTTTGCTGCATCTGCGTCTGCTCGTCCGTGGCCGGTGGCATGAATAGCTGCTGCTGCGTGATGAACAGGATGCAGGTAATTGCCGGCAGCAGGTTGAAGTAGGGTCCCAGGTAGCCGGTCTCGCTGGCAATCACCGGCCAGAGCCAGTCCTTCCAGTAAAAGAGCTTGTCGGGCCCGGCCAGGTTGCTGGCCCACCAGAAGCCTGGGATCAGCGGTGCGTCGCGAAGCGCGATATCGACGGAAAGGCAACGGTAGAGGCCGATGAAGATCGGCAACTGGACGAACACCGGCAAGCAGCCGCCGAACATGTTGAAATTGTGTTTCTTGTACAGCTCGTTGATCGCCTTCATCTGCTTTTCGGTGTCGCTAGCGTACTTCTCCTTGATCTTCTTGATCTCGGGGGCCAGCTCCTGCATCTTGGCCGCGTTCTTGGCCTGCTTGATGCTCAAGGGGAGCATGCAGGCCCGCACGATCACCGTCAACAAAACGATCGCGATGCCGTAATTGCCTGTGAAGGCGTATAAAGCGTGCAGCACCCAGCTCAGCAGCTCGGTGGGGTAGCGGAAGATCAGCCACCCCTTTTCGATCAAAAACTCAAGCCCGTAAGCCGAGAGGACATCCTTATCTTTGGGGCCGAGGAAGATTTCGTAGTCATGGACGAGCGCTCGACCCGGCTCCAACTTGACGGCGTCCGACACGAGCACCATCGAGACGTTGGTGGTGCGCGAGTATTCGGGCTTCACCTTGGACACGTCCTGTACCGCCTCGGCAAATGCTTTGCGGTAAAGGATCGGTTTGTCCCCGA
>DASRJP010000127.1:0-9497 GCA_035649415.1 Pirellulaceae bacterium
TTTTCCCTGCGACCTGCCGCTGTAAAACGCTTCGTCCTCCTGGAGCTGGCCACGGGCGACGGTCCCCGCCACTGGCAACCGCGCCGACTGGCCGTCGGCAAAAAAGTCGCTGGCTTCCAGCGCTTCGTAGCGCGGCTGGTCGCGCATGTCCTGGTGGCAGCCGGCCGCCGCCACCGTGGTCGCCACGATCAGTTCCAAACAGCAAATTGGAGCGAGGCGCTTCATCGGGGAACTTCGATCAGGCTCTTGGGATGGAGTTCAGAGAGAAAACTGCGCGTCTGATCCAAATCGAATTTGGCGTCGCGGGCCTCGATGCAGAGGAAAAAACGATCGCGGCTGGCCAGGCGAAATTCGGGCACGGCAAACAGCGGATGATGCGGCCGCGGCAATCCGTTGAGCGCGAGCATCCCCAACACGGCCGTCAGCGACGCTCCCAGCACGGCCAGCTCGAACACGATCGGCAAAAACGCCGGCCAGCTATGCAGCGGCCGGCCGCCGACGTTAAGCGGATACTCGATCACCGCGACCCAGTACTGCAAGGCATAACCGGCGGCCCCGCCCAGCAGCCCGCCAAGCAGCGTCAGTCGCGGCAATTGGGTCGGCACGGTGCCCAGCGCCTCGGTCATGCCTTCCAGCGGAATTGGCGAATAGGCTTCCACGCGCCGATAGCCGGCGTCGCGCGCAGTGGCGGCCGCCGCGAGCAGCTCGTGGGGATGCTCGAACTCCGCCAGCAGGCCATACAGCTCGACTCGCTGGTCCATCGTCAGTCCTCTTCCTCCCCACTCGTCGCGTGTACCAGCTCCCGCAATTCGAAAATCGAAATCACGGGCAGCACGCGAATGAACAAGAACAGCAGCGTCAAGAACAGCCCAATCGAGCCGAAAAACTGGGCGAAGTCCCAGATCGTCGGCCGGTAGATCTCCCAGGACGACGGCAGGAAGTCGTGGTGCAGGCTGATGACGATAATCACGAACCGCTCCAGCCACATGCCGACGTTCACGATCAGCGAAATGACAAACAGCAGCGGCACATTCCGCCGCACGCGGCGAAACCAGAGAAGCTGCGGGATCAGCACATTGCACGCGATCAGCGACCAGTAAGCCGCGGCATACGGCCCGAGCAGCCGATTGACAATCAGCGACCACTCGAACTCATTGCCGCTGTACCACGAGAAGAAGATTTCCATCAGGTATCCGTAGGCCACGATCAGCCCCGTCGTCAGCATCACCTTGGCCATGTTTCCCAGGTGCCGCAGCGTGATGAAATCTTGCAGGCCATAAACGGCGCGGAGCGGAATGGCCAGCGTCATCACCATCGCAAAGCCGGAGAAGATCGCGCCGGCGACGAAGTAGGGTGGAAACAACGTCACGTGCCAGCCAGGGACGATGGAAGCGGCGAAGTCGAGACCTACGATGCTGTGCACTGAGACAACCAGCGGCGTCGCCAGACCAGCCAGCAGCAGATAGGCCGTCTGGTACCGGTGCCAGTGCGTCGCCGAGCCACGCCAGCCCATCGCCAGAATGCCATAGATCACCTGCGGCACTCGCCGCTGAGCCCGGTCGCGGAGCGTGGCCAGGTCAGGGATTAAGCCCACATACCAGAAGAGGAGGGAAACGGTTGCGTAGGTCGAAACGGCGAACACGTCCCAGATCAGCGGGCTGCGAAATTGCGGCCAGACGCCGAGCGTACTGGGGTAGGGCAGGAGCCAATAGAAAATCCAAGGGCGGCCGAGGTGCAGAATTGGATAGAGCCCCGCACAGGCGACGGCAAACAGGGTCATTGCCTCGGCAAATCGGTTGATGCTCGTCCGCCACTGCTGGCGGAACAGGAGCAGGACGGCCGAGATCAGCGTCCCCGCGTGGCCGATGCCGATCCACCACACGAAATTAATGATGTCGAACGCCCAGGCCACGGGAATGTTGTTTCCCCAGATGCCGATGCCCGTGGCCAGCAGGTAGGCGGTGGCATAGAGAAAGACCATGAGCAGGCCGAGGGCCACGATGAAACCGCCGAGCCAGCTCCGCGGCGCGCGGCGTGCCAGGACAATGCTACTGATCTGGTCGGTGACGGTGGCGTAGGTGTGGCCTGGCTCGAGGACCGGCGGGCGGCCGTCCGAAAGGGTGTCGTCTCTGGCGGGTTCGCCGCTCACGAGTGGGCCTTATCAGGTTCAGCGTGAACTTGCGCTTCGCCGTGCGTTTCCGCGGCGTCGGGAATCGGCAGGTCCGGATGCGGATTGACGATGCGGGCCAGGTAAGTCGTCCGTGGCTGCGTGTTCAGCTCGGCCAAAACGCCGTAATTCAGCGGCGATTCTTTGAGCCGCCGCACCTCGGACCTTTGATCGTTCAAGTTCCCAAACACAATCGCCCGCGTCGGACAGGCCTGCTGGCAGGCGGTGATTACCTCACCGTCGGCAATCGGCCGGTTGTCGAGCTTGGCGGCAATCCGGCCGGCGCTGATCCGCTGGATGCAGTAACTGCACTTTTCCATCACGCCGCGGCTGCGGACCGTGACGTCCGGATTGCGGAGGAGCTTCAGGCTCGGCGTCGTCTCGTCGGTGTAGGCCAGGAAGTTGAAACGCCGCACCTTGTAGGGACAGTTGTTCGAGCAGTATCGCGTGCCCACGCACCGGTTGTAGATCATGTTGCTCGTCCCCTCGGAGTCGTGCACGGTCGCGGCCACGGGGCAGACGACCTCGCAGGGAGCCTTCTCGCAATGAACGCACATCATCGGCTGAAAATACGTCTCGGGATTGTCGAGCCCGCCGACGTGGTAGCTGTCGATCCGCAGCCAGTGCATCTCGCGGCCGACTGCCACCTGCTCTTTGCCGACGATCGGGATGTTGTTCTCCGCCTGACAGGCGACGACGCACGCATTGCAGCCGATGCATGCGGTCTGATCGATCACCATGCCCCAGGCGTTCCCGGTGGTGTAGTCGTACTCGGGATACAGGCTGGGCAGTTCGTGGCCGTGCGAGGATTCACTGCGGTGCTGAGGGTCTTGGGCAAACCGCTGCTGCGTCGTGACGCGGACGATGTCGCGGCCCTCCATTGCATGATGGTTTTGCGTGGTGCTGATCGGATGCTTGTCGCCAGTCCGTTTCACGGTCGCGCCGCTGGCAAAACGGCTGCCGCCCGCTGGCATGATCGACGCGGCCCGATAGCCGACGCCGGTGCCCACGCGGCCGCTGCGGTTGCGGCCATAGCCCAATGTCAGGCCGATGCAGTCGTCAGGTTGCCCGGGCGTGATCCAGGCGGGGGCTCGCAGCGTGCGGCCGTCGAGCGTGACTTCGATGACGTCGCCGCTAGCGATTCCCAGCCGCTGCGCCGCTATCGCGCTCAGGCTGGCGACGTTGTCCCACACAATCTTCGACAGCGGCTTAGGGAGCTCCTGGAGCCAGCCATTGTTCGACAACGAACCATCACCGAGCGTCGGATCGAGGCGAAACTCGACTTCGATGCCATTGCCAACCCGCTGATCTCCCGCCTCTGACCTCGGACCTCTGACCTCGTCCAACCGGGGGGCTGACACCTCCCCGCTCGCCTGAACCTCCGTCCCTGCCACCACGCCGTCGTGCAGCGCCTTCCGCCAGGCACGTCCAAAATCCTCGTTTCCAAGCTGCCGCTTCCAATGCTCCTGCACGATTTCGAATGCCGAGCGTCCGGTCTGACCTTGGAGCACCGTGAGGACTTCGTGCGCTGTCTTGCCTTCGTACAGCGGCGAGATCAGCGGCTGGAGAATCGTTGCCGTGCCATCAAAGGCTCGCGCGTCGCTCCATGATTCGAGATAGTGGGCCGCGGGGATGTGCCAGTCGCAGAGGAACGACGTCTCGTCGTAGTATTCCGACAGATGAATACGCTCTCGCACTTTGGCCAGACGATCCACAAACTCGTAGCTGTCGGGCACCGAGTAAACGGGATTGCCGCCGAGAATGACGAGAGTTTGCACGTTGCCGGCATCGATGTCGCGAAGCAGCTCGGACAGCGATTCGTGGTGGATCACTGGCTGCGCCTCGACTGGCTCGATGTAGCTCACCGTTTGTCCGGCATTCTCGAGTGCAGCGTTGATCGCGTGGACCAGCGCATGTACCGCCGGCGGCTGGCCAGCGCCGGCGATGACCAGACTGCTGCCGCGGTTCGACGCAAGATCTTCGGCGAGCGCCGTGAACCACTGTTGCGATACGCCTGGGGGCGACGCGGCCGTCGTATTTGCTCCTTCCACGCCGAGCCGGGCCGCAATCGCCATCGCCAGCCGCTCCATCTGCGAGGGCCGCAGCGGCAGCCGATGGTCGGCGGTCGCGCCGGTGATTGTCGGCGTGCTCTCCACGACGTACAGCCGATTCATCGTGCCGCTGCCGCTGCTCGCCCGGCGACGGTCGATGAAATCCCTGGCATACCGTACGCTGCCGGGCAGTGAGAGCAAGAAGTCGGCATCCAGCGACAGGACGACGTCGGCCTTCTCGAAGTGATAGACGACGTCCGCGTCCTGGCCAAACGCCTGCCGCGCACCGGCTCGCGCGTTGTCCGGTGCCGATGGATCGTATTGATGCCAGCGAGACTCGGGCAGTTCTTTCAGCAGAGCACGAAGCTGGCCGGCAAGCGTCGGCGACGTGATGGTTTCGGTCAGGATTCGCAGTCCCGCGCCGCCGCTGGCGACCAGCTTCTCGCGCTGGCCAGAAAGCTCGGTGATGAACTTGTCCCAGGTGCTGATCGCGCCCCGGTGCATGACCGTCTGCGATCGATCCGGATCATAGAGCGACAAGATCGACGCCTGAGCGATCGCGTCGGTCGCGCCGAGGCTGGCCGGATGCTCTGGGTTGCCTTCGATCTTCGTCGGCCGCCCCATGTGACTTTCGACCAAGAGGCCCAGCGCATATCCGCCCCGCGGCATTGCCGTCGCATAGAACAGCGGCTTGCCCGGCACCAGCTCTTCCGGCGCTTTCACGTAGGGAACGATCGTCTCCTGCGGCGGCCGCGTGCAGCCGGCAATGCCGCCCAGCGCCAGCGACGCGGCCATCAGTGTTAAAAAGCGACGCCGGCCGATGGGATCATTCCACTGGTCGAGCTGGCTGGGAAACTCACGATGCAGCAGCTCCTCAAACGCCGGCGTCCGCGAATACTCCTCCAAGCTGCGCCAAAATGCCCTGCCACCGCGCGGAAAGCGCCCGCCTGCGAATTGGGCAGCGCTTCTATCGGCGGCATGCATCGCGTCACTCATCGGTGGCAGATCACGCAGTCGGTAAGCTGTTTGGTCGCAATGCCGTATTGTTTGACAAGCTCTTCGCCCTGCCGGACCAGCTCTGGATCGCGCGCCATGGGTCGGCGCAGCTCGAACGTTCCGTCCGACACGGTTCCAGCCTGCCGCGTCGAGCTGCGATTGAACCGCAGCACTTCTTCCCGCGGCCGCACCGCCAGCTCCGGATGCCGATGGCACGCCAGGCACCACTCCATGTGCAGCGTCGTCGCCTTGCGCATCAGGGGCATGCGATCGACCGGCCCATGGCAGCTCTGGCAGGCAATTCCCTTGGCGACGTGAATGCTGTGGTTGAAGTAGACGAAATCGGGCACGTCGTACACCCGCGTCCACTTCAGCGGCTTTCCCTTTTCATAGCTCTCGCGCAGCGGCGCCAAAAGCGCGCTGTCTTTCCAGATCTGGCTGTGACAACCCATGCAGACTTCGGTGGCGGGCATTCCCGCGAAGGCGGACGTTTCCACCGTCGAGTGACAGTAGCGGCAGTCGATGCCCAGCCCGGCTACGTGATGATCGTGGCTGAAAGGGACCGGCTGGTCACGAACGACATCGACCTGCGTCACATAAGAGGATCGCAAGAACGCGTTGCCGGCATACACCGCGACCGCGATCAGCGCGAGACCGCCGAAGACCGAAGCCCTGGCGATTGTGTTCGTGCTGGGGTGGAAGATTTGCGGCATGGGCCGCCAACCTTGCGATGATGATTCAAACGCAGCCGGGCAGCCGAGAAGATTGGCGCCGCCAAGACGCGGCGGCACGCGTCGCACATAGCGTGCCCGTAACCGAGCCTCCTGGTCATCCCGGTCTTACGTCGAAGTTGCATGGGCGCGCGAGCCCAGCGGTTGGTGAGCATTGTATGCCGCGACAAAGTGGCTGATAAGCATGGCAGTGTGTCTGCGGCCAATTGCCGCGGACGCACGTTTCTGCGATTACAAACCTCCGTCACCACCACCGCCCGTGCAGACGCCCCACGAGCAGGCCGTCCCCCAGGGGCATACATTGCCGCAATAGCCGCAGTTGCTCGAATCCCAATTGAAGTCAGTCCACGGCCCGCAGATCGCACCACGTGAATTACATACTCCCAGGTCGCAGTAGGGGGTAAATCGGTCGCAGACGTTACCGCAGGCGCCGCAGTTGTAGGGGTCGTCAGCCAGGGAGGTGCAGATCCCGTTGCACTCGACCGCGCCGCTTGCGCACCAGTACTCGCACCTTCCCGACACGCACGCACCGTTCTCATAGGTACCTGGCTGGTCACAACAGACGTAGCCACCGCCGCACGTCCCGCAGAGGCGGCTCGTGTCTCTGCCGCAGGCATTGCATGCTGCCAGACACGCGTTCTGCTGGGACTTGTTGCGACAGCGGCAGAAGGCTTTGCACGGGTCCGGGTTGCCGGCGCGTGCGGACTTCATCCCCAGCAGCGGGCCCAGGAGCGCGCCGGCCAATGCGGCGCCGAAGAGGCGCAGCGTTTCGCGGCGGGGAATAGTTGTTTCCGCCAGCGATTTCGAGAATTCATCCCAGTGATGTGTCATGTTCTTACCTCGGTTTTGGAGTTCACCAATCGGAAGGGGGACCACTCGTTGGGTCAAAGCAGACGCCGCCTCCACAGAGAAATCCCACGGAGCACACCTGGCCACATCCACCGCAATTCAAACGGTCAGACAAGACATCGACGCACACCCCGTCGCACACAGTACCCGGGCACCGACAAGCTCCCCCATCGCAGTAAGGGGCTGATGCGTCGCAGGCGTTGCCGCAAGCGCCGCAGTTGTAGGGGTCCTCAGCGAGGGAGGTGCAAAACCCGCCGCAATCGACTGCGCCGTCGACGCACCAGTAGGTGCACTGTCCATCCACACACGCGCCGTATTCATAGGGACCAGGCTCGGCACAGCAGACGTAGCTGCCGCACGTGCCGCAGAGACGGCTCGTGTTTTTGCCGCATGCGCTACAAGCCGCCAGGCAGGCGTTCTGCTGGGACTTGTTGCGACAGCGACAGAAGGCCTTGCAGGGGTCGCGCTGGCTGGCTCGGGCGGACTTCATCCCCAGCAGCGGGCTAAGAAGTGCGCCGGCCACCATGACGCCCAGGCGCCGCAGCGATTCGCGCCGCGGAACAGCTTCAGCTATGGATTTCGAGAACTCGTCCCATTCGTGCGACATGGTCGATCCCCTTCTGCTCGTGGCCGAAGCTGCCAGCTTCGGCCTGAACCAATCGGAATTCGAGAAGCTGGCAGCTTCCCACACGATAGTTCCAGTGGATGGTGATTCGCGCCGCTGCAGTTGTAAGGACAGCGGCAGCAGGCCTGGCACGGCTCCCGGCCACCAACTCGCGAGGTCTCCTATTCGGCTGGCGGATAGAACTGGCTAAAGGGGTCCACGCACGCGCCGGAACTGCAAACCAACCCCGGTTCGCAGACAATGCCGCACGCGCCGCAGTTGGCGTTGTCGCTGAAGATTTTGACGCATATTCCATTGCAGATCGCGCGGTCCGGTCGCAGGCAATCGGTGCACTGACCGTCGGAGCAGTAAGGCGTCGATTCGCCGCAGACGTTGCCGCACGCGCCGCAGTTGTTCGGGTCCCCATAGAGGTTGGCGCCGCCGCAAGGGGCGTCCCAGCACTGTCCGAGGTCGCAGTACGGCAATTCTGCGGGACAGACGTTGCCGCACGCGCCGCAGTTGTAGGGGTCGTCAGCCAGGGAAGTGCAGATCCCGCCGCAGTCCGCAGCGCCGTCCACGCACCGATAGAAGCACTGCCCATCCACGCACGCTCCGTCCTCGTAGGGACCCGGATTGGGGCACGGGTCGCCGCAGGCTCCGCAGTGGTCGAAGTCGTCGGCCAGATCGACGCAATGGCCGCTACAACACGTCGTTCCCCCTGTGCAGCAGGTGAAGGATGAGCCGCCAGTACAGAGGCGGCTCGTGTCGCCGCTGCACGCCTGACACGCCGCGAGGCAACGAGACCGCAGCGACCTTGGAAACTGATTGCAATACGTTTTGCACCGGTCCAGCCAGCCGGCCCATGCGGTTCCCACCGCCAGCGGGCCAAGGAGGGCGCCGGCCAAGGCGGCTCCCAAGAGACGCAGCGTTTGGCGGCGAGGAACGGTTTTTTCCGCTAGCGATTTGGAAAATTCGTCCCAGTGATGGGTCATGGTTTGTGCCTTTCATGTGAAAGGAAGTGGCTTTTCGAAAATGTCCAATGTCGAAATCCAAATGTCGAAACGGGCAGCGACAAAGTCTTTGTCATTCGGATTTCGGAATTCGTCATTCCTTCGTCATTTGAAGTTCATCATTCGTCATTGCGCGAGATGCATTCGGTTTCTTGGAACAACCTCCGCGCGCTCCTTGCCGTGAAATTCTGTCGTCGCCGGTTCATCAGCCAGCGCCATGATTGGCTCCACTCCCACGGCAACGTCTTTCGCCACGATCCCCTGCTCGTCGATCAGATAGCCAATCGGCGTAGCGAACATCCCGTACTGCTTCGAGATCTCCCACTGCTGCTGCATCACGAGCGGATAGCTCAGTCCCAGCGCGTTCGCCTTGGCGCGCGTTGCCTCGGCATCGCGGCGGCTGATGACAAGCACGGCAAGATCCGGCCGCTGCTCGTGCAGTTCCTGAAGTAGCGGCGCCAGCTCGTCGCAGGGGCCGCAATTGGGATCGGAAAACACCAGCAGCACGCGCCGGCCGCGGAAATCGCCCAGAGCTAACTCCCCGCCACTCAAACACGGCAGCGAAAACTCGGGCGCTGCCGTCCCGGCCTTCAGCCCGCTGCGGTTCAGCTTGCTCTTGGCCAGCGACGGATCGGGCTTTTCCCCCTTTCCCTTGTGGACCGAGCCGTTTTGCTTCGCGCTCGGCGCGCATGGCAGTGGCGCCTTCAGGTCCGCCATTTTCAGCAGCGATTCCCCTCCCACGGCCAATTCACTTGCGATCCGCCCCGCGGCATCGATCCGATAGCCCATCGGCGTCCCTTGGGCGCGGAACTGGGAGGCGACCTCCATCTGCTCCTGGAGGAGAACCGCGCAGCGAATGCGGTACTTTTCGACGAGTTTTCGATTTTCGTTCGCGTCGCCGGTGGTCACGACGATGGGAACGGCGCGCCCTTGGCCTCCGTCCGCCGGCAGGGCAGCCAAATCGGCGGCCATCTTGGTACAGAACCCGCACTTGGGGTTAAAGAAGATAAGCAGCAGGTCCTTGCCGCGGAACTCCGACAGTTTACGGCGGGCGCCCGCCAGATCGGGCAATTCAAAATCGGGCGCGGC
>DASRJP010000128.1:0-10396 GCA_035649415.1 Pirellulaceae bacterium
CCTCCTCGTGCCAGAGCAGGAAATTCAAGCTCGCCTCCCGGCAGACCAAGCCCAGCAGACCATCGTAGGGACCATCGATTGGTACTGGTGCCAGCGGACTTAGCTGCTTCTGTACTTGTCCGGAAATTGCGGCTGTCGCCACCGCGGCCGCTTCTCGTTGAGCAGCCTGGCCAGCGACGACCGGCCGCGGAGACCCCGGCGGCCGGCGAGCAGAGCCTTGTCGATGGCAAGCCATGTCTCACCAGCCGTTCCGGCAACCGGGCCGGATTTCGCCGTGGGCCGCTTTCCGTTGTTGGCATAGTAGGCGTCAGCCCAGCGGCGAATCATTGCGACGCTCAGGAGAGGCGGACGAGCAGGATTGCGTATCCCGCAGCGGTTGGCCAGTAGCTGAGCCAGTGAACTTCCCCCTTGCAATTCGCGCCTCCCTTTGCGCAAGGCCATGTCAATTGCCAGCCAGGTCTCGCCGGCGGCACCGTGAATCGCTCGGTATCCACGGTTGCCAGCAGGTCGAGAGCGGTACGGTCCCAAAAGTAAGTGGGGCTTCCCGACTCCCAAAAGAAACAGGCGTCCGTCTGATCCGCCGTGCGAAGCGGACTGGTGGCGCTGCCCATCTGCCTGGTTTCCTCGTAATCGATGAGATACAGTTCACTGCCCAGTGCCGGTGGGCCCGGGGGAAGGAATTGGTCCGGCGACTCGATCCCCCAGGGGGTCATGGTGGCGAACTGCGGCACTGCGCCAGACGCAAACCCCGGGGGGGTCGGACGCCACTTGCCCGGTTCGTCGCTGCCGAGGTAGGGGTCTGGCGTCGGTGTGAATCCGTCGGTGCTGCGCCACTCGAGAATCTCGTCGGCGACGAACTGTCCCCACTCGATGCCGCGCTCCATCGATTCCCCTCCATCGGCAATGGCAGCCAGCGACGCGGTCCGCTTGGCATCGAGTTCGGCCCGTTGCGCCGGGAACTTGGAGAGCAGGATCGCGTAGGCGGCCTGCACGGCTGCGGCACGCTTGGATGCGCCGCGGGGCGCGGCGGCGTCAACGTGAATCGGCGTGTACCGGCGTTCGATGCCGTTGACCGCATCGAACACGGCCGCCGAAACGTGTGCCGCATTGCGGCTCCTGATTTGGGGATTGCCCCCTCCCTTGGCCAGGGCGACGAGCATGTGTTCGTGCCAATTGATCACTTCGTCAGCCGATGCCGCGCTGGCCATGGCCAGCGGCAGCACACAGACCAGTAGGCCCCGCCAAACGTTCGTAAAGCAGCTACTCATACACAAACCCTTTCGAACTGGAGCATGGTCTGCGTTACAATGAGCAGCACATCGTCTCAGCGCGCAGACCGAGCGCCGGGGCGGTGCCGGGCCGGTGAGGAGCTTTCTTGATGGTTAGGGCCTCACCGGCCGCTTTTGTTTGGACGGTGATCAATCGTCGTTCAGGATCGTCCCGATGCCGCGGTTCTTGGTGAACAGTGCATTGCCGCTGAGCCCGAACAGGTCGAGGTAGAACGTCTCGCCTGCCTCCCTCTTGCTGTCGCCCTTGACCGCGATGGTAATCGTCTTGGTTGTCTCCCCAGGGGCGAAGGTCAGCGTGCCGGTCTTGGCGACGTAGTCGTTGTCCCCCGTCGTGGCCGTGCCGTTCACAGTCTGGAACGACATCGTCACCGCCTGGTCGTAGGCGGCCGAGAGCGTGATCGTGAAGGTGAACATCGTCGCCTTGCCGTTCCGGCCTTCCCTCTTGGTCACGTCGCCGATGCTGACGCGCGGCTCGTCGTCCACGATGGTGCCCACGCCCTGGCCGTCGGCGATGGTCGCATTGGTCGCGCCGCTCAGGTTGACGACGAACGTCTCACTCGGCTCGGGGATGCGGTCGCCGATGACCCGGACGGTGATCGTCTTGCTGGTCTCGCCAGGGGCAAATGTCAGGGTTCCACCCGCGGCTTGGTAGTCGCTACCGGCCGTGGCGCCGCCATCGGCCGTCGCCCAGTCCACCGTCACCGGCGCGTCATAGGCGGACGAAAGGGTGACGGCAAAAGCGAACGGCGTCTGGCCGGTGTTGCCCTCGCTGTGGCTCACGACGGGGGTGATCGAGAGAAAGCTGTGTGGCTCGTCGTCCACGATGGTGCCCTGCCCCTGGTCGTCGGCGAGGAGAGCGTTGGTCGGGTTACCCAGGTAGACGTAGAAGGATTCGTTCGGCTCGACGAGAAGGTCACCGTTGACGGGCACGGTGATGGTCTTGCTGGTCTCGCTGGGTGCGAAGGTCAGCGTCCCGCTGACCGCCTGGTAGTCGCTGCCGGCTGTGGCGCCTCCGTCGGCGGTGCCATACTCGACGGTCACCGGCTGGTCGGCTCCGTAATCCAGAGTCACGTTGAAGACGGCTAGGGCGACCCCCGTGTTCCCTTCGGTGACGCTCAGGTCGCCGATCCGCAACTGCGGTGTGTTTGGCCAGATGCCGTCGTTGAGCAGCACCGCGAAGACGTATTCCTGGCCGTAGGCGTCGGCCCAGCCACCGACGACCACGTCCGGTCGGCCATCGCCCCCAATGTCGGCGATCTTGATCTGATTGGGGTAAGGAATGTAGTCGGCTTCATAGAAATTCCAATCGAGAAAGGTGCCGTCCCCTTGTCCCAAGAGCACGCTCCCCCGGGTGACCGTCGGGGGGCCCAACTCTTGGGCGACCGTGGCGACATCGAGCCGGCCGTCGCCGTCGAAGTCGGCCACCGCCGGGGCACCCGCGTATAGGGCGTAACTGACGATCGGATCGCCATAAGTGCCGTCACCCAGGCCGGGTCTGACGGCCACCTCGTGCGCGCCATTGAGATTGAGCTGATCGACGATGCCGTCGCTGGTGAAGTCAGTCGGAGGCCACGCGACCCCCGGAGGCTCATCCGCGGTATAGTATGCGAGAAAGAGGCTGGGCGTGTGGCGGTCTTCCAGGACTTCGAGGTGGGGCCGATGCGTTCTGGCCCGCGGCATGCCGTGTCGTGGGGGATGGCTCTGGCCCCGGCCGAGCGCCAGGACGGAGCGGATCTTCTGCAGCCAACTGAGGAGTGACATGATTCGTTCTCCGAATCCAAGTTGGTCTGCGTTACAATAGCGAGCACATTGCCGCCGGCGCGCAGACCGAGCGCCGGGGCGGTGCCTGGCCGGCGGGAGCTTGCTTGGTCGTAAGGACCCCGCCGGCCGCTTTGTTTTGTAGCCATCACGCTCCGCGTGATGTGACTGGGCTCGTCACGCGGAGCGTGACGGCCACTCTCCGTCCTACTGCTTCTCTTTCAGCTCCAACACCTCTGCGGCTTCCGCTCGGAAAGGGCGCAACTCTTCATTGTTCGGGGCGTTCTCGTCCATCCACTCGACGGCCCGGCCATACCACTGGCGGGCCATGTCCTTCTCGCCGAGCTTCCAATTGGCCATCGCCAAGAAGAACCACTGGTAGGCGTCGCCCCCCTTCGGGTCTTCCTGCGACCACAAGGCGCACGACTTCTCCAGCGCCTCGATGCTGGCCTTCCAGTCCCCCGCGCGGTAGTGAGCCCATCCCAGCATCTTCCACGGGAAGGGGTCTTGCGGCGCAAGCTCGACAGCCTTCCGGGCCGCCTCCAGGGCCCGCTGGGGGTCGCGCAGTTTTACATCCCAGCCGTTCGTCAGCCGCCAGGCCAGGCAGTTTTGGGCCTCGACGAGTGTCGGGTCGAGTTCGACGGCCTGCTTGATGGAGTCGAGTCTCTCATCCGCCTTTCCCGGGGTTTTGCCGATTCCGAAGTAAGCGTCGGCGGCGCATTTCGAATTCGGCTCAATTTCGATCACTTTGCGGAAGGCGGCGATGGCCTCGGGCCACTTCTTCTGTTCGGCCAGGGCGGCGCCGAGGTTGCGGTAGGCGCTGGCGTATTTCGGGTCGAGTTCGATGGCCTTACGGCAGGCGGCGAGGGCCTCGTCCAGCTTCCTCTGCTTAGTCAGGACCCAGCCGAGGAAGCTGTAGGCTCTGGCGTTTTTCGGATCGAGTTCGGTGGCCTTACGGCACGCCGCAACGGCCTCGTCCGGCTTCGTCTGTTTCAAAAGAACGACCCCGAGATTGGACCAGGCGCCGGCGCTGCGGGGACGTAGCGCCCGTGCGGCGACAGCGTGACGCAGTGCCGCGTCCAGACGCGCTGGGCGCGCCCTCCAGTTGAGCGAAGCCAGTTGATAATGGACCCAGAAGTCGCCGGGATGGATTTCGCTGGCCCGCTCCAGGAGGGCGAGGGCTTGATCGGGCCGGTCGCACAGCTCCAGCGAAGAAGCGAGCAGACACTGAGATTGCGGCGGCTGCCGGGTCGTGTCCGGGGCGCTCGCCAGCTTGATGAGCGACTCGACATCCGTCGCCGCGGAGGCCTGGCGCACGCTCACCCGCCAGGGGTCCGGATCAACGGTGGCGGCCAGCGAACACAGTCGCTTCGATTGATCCGGGTCTCGTCTGCGCCCGGCGCGAGCCCAGTCGTCCAGGGCCGCGGCCAGGGCGACGGCCACCGCCGGCCGGGCACGCAGCCGCACCGCCGATTCCTCCGCGGGAAGCGATTCGACATCGACCCCGAAGTCGCGGAACGCCGCCGCATACAGGTGGGGGTGGTGGGCCGTGGACCGCCCTTCCGCCCCGGCGGTGTACGTCTCGGAGAGGCGCACTTCGTCCAGCGCGGCGACCATCCGCAGGGCGTGAAGCACCTGTCGCACCCGCTCCTGGGTCGCCGCATCCGCCCCATCAGCCGTCAGCGCCTCGGCCCGCTGGGCTGCCACCAGGGCCTCGGACCATTTTTGCTCCTTCTCCAGCGTGTCAACCTCACGCAGGATCATGTCCGCCTGTGCCCCGATGCGACTCTGCCGGGCCGCCCGGTCGCGCACCGTCCAGCCAACACCGCTGCCAAGCAGCACCAGGAACAGCAGCACCAGCGCGGCCACTGCCAGGCCGCCCTTGTTCCGGCGGGCGAACTTCCGCAGCCGATAACCCGCCGACGGCGGGCAGGCCAGCACCGGCTCATCATTCAAGTAGTGCTCGATATCCTTGGCAAATCCGTTGGCCGTCTCGTAGCGACGATTACGGTCCTTTTCCAGGGCCTTCATCACGATCCAGTCCAGCTCGCCGCGAACCAGCTTCGTCAGTTTCGCTGGCTCGGTATGTCGCTGGGCGGCAATGCTTGGTGCCGCCTCGGCCGTGCTGATGCGCGTGCTGGGCTTTTGGGGCTCATCCTCGCGGATGATTCGGCGGATTTCGTCGAAGGCGGCTTGCTTGAGTTGTTCCTTGCTGACGGGCGTCGTGCCGGTGAGCAGCTCGTAGAGCAAGACTCCCAGCGAGTAGATGTCGCTTCGCGTGTCGATGTCGGTGCTGGACAGCTCTGCCTGCTCGGGGCTCATGTAGAGCGGTGTGCCGATCATTTGGGCGAATTCGGTGAACAGCGTCTTCTCAGTAAGCTGCTGTCCCATCGCCTTGGCCACACCGAAGTCGATCACTTTCACGACCGGTTGTCCGTCGTGTCGCGTGACCAGGACATTCGTCGGCTTGATGTCCCGATGGATGATCCCCTTGCTGTGCGCGTGCTGGATCGCCTGGCAGACCATGGCAAAGAGCTCCAGCCGCTCGCGGATCGTGAGGCTGCTCTCGTCGCAGTACTGGGTGATCGGCGTCCCGCGAACGAGCTCCATGACGAAGTACGGCCGACCCGACTCGGTGCCGCCGGCGTCAAACACCCGGGCGATATTCGGATGGTCCATTACTGCCAGCGCCTGCCGTTCGGCCTCAAAGCGGGCGATCACCTGCCGCGTATCCATCCCCGGCTTGATCACCTTCAGGGCCACACGGCGGCGGACCGGCTCAATCTGCTCTGCCATGAAAACGACGCCAAAACCGCCTTCGCCGATCTGCTGAAGGAGCTTGTAGGGACCGATCTGCGTGCCTGGTTTTTCCTGTATGGGTTGGTCGATGGTCGGTAGAACGTCGCTGCACGCTTGGCGGGCTTGATCCGCTAGATCGACGTTTTCGCGGTGGGCCGACAAGAGCAGCTCGACGCCGTGCTTCAGACCGGCATCGTCGCCGCAGGCCCCGGCGAGATAAGCGGGCCATTCTCCGGGCGGAACGTGCTCCACCGCGTGCAAAAAAATCGATTTAGCTTGCTTAGGATCCATAGCGTCACGCGTGCCTGGCATTTGGCCTGCATTGCGCCTCTGGGCGAACCAGGGGTCAATGTGCAAACCAGGGCTGCGAAATACCAAGAAACCGGAAAATTCGAAAAACGCCGGAAGGAATTGTTGGGGCCGGACCTTACGGGGCATCGCGCAGCTTGGCCCGCAGCCAGGCCTGCGCGTAAGTCCATTGGCGATAAGCGCTGGTGTGGGGAATGCCCAATGCGCTGCCGGCCTCATCCACGGTAAGGCCGGCGAAAATGCGGAGCTTGGCCACGCTGGCAGCCGTCGCGTCCTGCGCTGCCAACAGGTCGAGGGCATCGCTCAGGGCGAGGATGTCCAGGGGGCTGCCATTCGCAGCAAGATCGGCGTCCACCAGCTCCCAGCGCTGGCCGGCTCCGCCCCGCTTTTGGGCCCGCTTCCGGCGGGCACTTTGAATAAGCAGGCGGCGCATCGCTTCGGCAGCCGCGGCAAAGAAGTGCCCGCGCGAATCCCAGCTTTGCGGACGGTCTCGATCCACCAACTGGATGTAGGCCTCGTGGACCAGAGCTGTCGCCTGCAGCGTCTGCCCCGGCTTCTCGTGCGCCAACTTTGCCGCTGCCAGCTTCCGCAGCTCGTCATAGACCAGCGGAAGAAGCTGTGCGGCGGCGGACGGATCGCCGGAATCGATCTGCGAAAGGATGCGGGTGACGTCGGACATGGCCCTATTGTGCAGGGCCATGTCACCAATTGCAAAGTGGAAATCGCCAGCCTGATAGGGACATCGCCCAGGATGTGAGGCACGATTCATCATCGACAAAGCGGCCTACGGTTTGCCGATGTCAGACTCCCTTGCCAGCCGAATGATATCGTCGGCATCCGCTTCCAGCAGGTAACCGAAATCCTCCAGCCAGCGAGCGTGGAACGTAACGTCTCGGACGTAGTCGATGTGGCTGGTGAAGCTGTCTGTCAGATCGACATGAGAACCCGCGATCATCCGCATGAAGCCGAGGAACGTGCCGTCGTTGTAGGACGGGTCGCGCGGGATGTACTGGTTCTCGCCGACGGCGACTTCCGGCAGCCGGTAGGCAGTGGTGTCCACAGGCAGCCCACCGACGAAGCGGACCAGGGCATTGCCCTTGGCGTCGCGGACGATTGCTGAGTCGTTCGGAGCGCCGAGCCAGAGGCTCGACGGCGGCTCGATCCCGTCGCACCAGTTATTGCCGGCCACGAAGAGAGCTCGGATGAACGGCGTCCATTCGGCCGGGTTGGCCTTTTCCGGGTCGGGAAGTCCGAATTCAAGGGCATCAATGTCCCGGATGTGCCCAGCCCCCGCGAACTGATAAACGCGGTAGTTCGGCTCTTCGTGCCTGGTCTTGTAGCCGCCTCCAATTACGTCGGTCTCCGTCTGGAAATCGATTTCCAGCCCGGCCCCGGCCAGCGGCGCCTTTTCCGACTGTGAATATCCGATCTTATTCCCCGCCGGGTGGTCATATCCGTTGACCGTTCCTCCCACGAGCGAGAAGTCGAATAGTCCCTCGCCCATCTGGAGCCGCAAGAGCCCCCGGAGCTTGTAGCCAGCCGCGGAATAGGCGAACGCAGCCGTCCGTTTGATCTCGCCGAGGATCTCCAGGGCGACCGGATCGGACCGCAGCGCCTGGACATAATCCACCACGATGTCGAATTCGTCGCCGGCAGACGGGATGAACTCTGTGGAGGTGTCGAGCAGATCGTCCGACCATGGCCTGGTTGGGTCAACCAGCGGAGACTCTTTCCCGATGCACACCGGGTCGCAGCGGACGGTTGCATAGGAGAGGCCGAGGCCGAAGAGGAATTCGTCCGTCATCGTGTACCGCGAGTCGGCTTGCTCCTGCCCAACCACGGTGAAGACCGTGCTCCGGACGAGCCAGTCGAACAGCAGCAGGCCGCTGCCTTCGCTGGGCGCCAGCGGGGCGATGATCTGGCAAGGCACCCGGTAGGGCCGCCCGTTGGAACTAGCGCCCTCGAACATGGCCTCGTACCGCCAGTACTCAACTCCATTGAACGTCCCGTGCGGAATCGCGACGACAGTATTCTCGTCGATGCGACCCGCCGCTTGGGAGGATGACGCAGCGCAAGCGGCCGCCAGGATGATGGCCGCGTAGATCACGATTTTGTGCAAAGAGAGAGACATCGCAGACCTTTCAAGGTGGTTTGCGTTATATTGAAGGGAGCAGCCGTCGGCGCGCAGACCAGCCGCCGGCGGGGTACCCGCGAACATCGCGGGTCGGCTTTGGCCGGTGAGGAAACTGCTTCGCAGGCGTGGCCTCACCGGCCAGTTTTGTTCGTGCGACTTCTCGCTGACTCCGGGCCGCTCAATAGTCGATGGTCCCTGCGACGACGACCGCGATCGTCCCGTCGGGCTGAACCTGAGCCACAACATCCGCGGAGCCGGTCGCGTCCTCGAAGCGGCCGGTAGAGGCGCCCTCGAAGGTGATCGTCCCGGTGATCGTCCCTGTCAAGAAGTTCATCACACCGGTGATGGCCACACGGAGTTCATCGCCGCTAGCGGCAGTGAGAGTCGCCGAGCCTTCGACGTCGAGCGCGGTGGGATCTTCGCCCGTGATCGAGATGTTCCCGATCTCGGTGTAGCTGCCGAGGTGGGTTCCGTTCCCCGCCGCGACAAAGTCGCCGGTTTCGAGGTTCAACACAGCCGTGCTGCGCGAGTGATAGGTGCGATCCTCTCCCGATGCGCCGGCGGCGAACATGAGGCTGCCCCCTGCGAGCAGCACGACGACGAACGGGCGTAGCAAATGGAAAAGGTTCATGACAGTCTCCTGGGGTCTGCAATCGTTGGAAATCGGCAACTGGGGGCGCGCAGACCGAGCGCCGTGGCCGCATTGGTCTGCGTTACAACGAAAGGGCAGCCATCGGCGCGCAGACCTGCCGCCGGCGGGGGTGCCCGCGAACATCGCGGGTCGGCTTGGGCCGGTGAGGAAACTGCTTCGCAGGCGTGGCCTCACCGGCCCATTTTGTTCTCATTTTCAAGTCAGCGATCAGCTCCGATTGCCTCCCTATTCGCTTTGCGATCATTGCTCGCGGAGCAACGATTCGGCCTCACGAAAAAGGGTTTGGACGATGCGCGTTTGCCGATCGAGTTCGTACTTTTCCTTCGCCAGGATCGCCCGGGCGCTTTGGAGCGCGGCGGCAGCCTCGGAGTCCTGACCCAGCCGGTGGCGGCACATCGCCAACACGAGCCAATTGCTCATCTTGAATTCCGAAGTCTGCAAACCGGGATCCTTCTGAGCGGCTTCCAAACTGGCGATAGCCTTCTCAGATTGTCCCGCTCGGTAGAAAGCGAGTCCCAGAACATGCATCGACCAGAGTCTGTGAACGTCGATCTTGGCGGTCAAAGCCATGCGCTGCTCGGCCAATTGCACGACCCGTTCGCTATTGGCGAGCGCATTGGGCGCCATGACGCAAACATGGGCCAGGAAAGCAATTTGATGCGGGTCGCGGCTCTGACCGAAACGCCGCGCCATCCTTTCACAGAGTTTGCGATAACCCTCGGTGTCTCCCGCCTGCACCAGCGAACATGTGCATGCGAGCCACATCGGCAAGTCGCTGGGGTCCTCCAACTCCAAGGCTTTGACGTAAGTGGCGGCGGACCTGGCCCACTGACCCGATTGGGCCAAGTAATCAGCGAGTCCGTAATGGGCCCAAGCGGATTTCGGCTCGAGCCGGAGGATTTCAAGATATGCTGCCTCCAGTTCGCGAAACTCGCCCAACAAACTCTCCGCCTCGGCTCGGAGGCTGCAGAGCTCCTCGTGAAGCAGAGGTTGGTCCCGCCTTAGAGACGGCACGGCACTTTCCATCCAAGGAACGAATTGCACCCACTGTCTGAGAGCTTCGTTCTTCTTGTCGAGTCGCCAATTCGTCAACACCAGGTAAACGCGGTGGTAGTTGTCCGGGGCGCTGCCCATCTCGTCCGCTTTTTGCAGTGTCTCTAGGGCTTGCTGCCACATTCCCGCACGATATTGGATGGCGACCAGGTGTTTCCGATGCGGCCAGCTGATCGGCTCCAACTCCGTGGCCTTGGTCAGGTCTTCGACGGCGCGTTCCCATTGCTTCAGGCCGGCGTGAGCCCGGCCGCGAACTTGCCACCAGTACGGATAGCCGGCAGGATCAAGCTCCAGCGCGCGGCTGAGGTCGTCCACCGCCGGTTGCCATTGCTCGTCGTCCAAGTAGGCCAATCCACGCAGAGCCCACGAGTAGGCCAAATCAGGCCGCAGTTCGATGATCCT
>DASRJP010000129.1:0-19116 GCA_035649415.1 Pirellulaceae bacterium
GGCCCAGAATTACCTCGACATTGCTCCGGAGCGCAAGCAACTGCGGCGACGCGGCATCAATACGTGGGGCGACCTGTCAACCCGTTTTGACCTCGATCACTCACAACCCATCCTTCAAATCCTGGCGAGTTGGAAAACTTCCTCGCCGTTTTATAAGGATGAAGTCGAGTCGCAGGCCGCCTTGGACCAAATCATCGACAAGGTCGAAACGCGATACGCGCAGCACGCCGCCAAAAAGGCCGCCTCCCCGCCGCCAAGGCCGAAAGTGCCAACGGATTGAGTTGCGCAGTAATCCTGGGGCGGGCATCTAACGCAAAGGCATATCTGCCAATGACTTGCGTCGCACGTTCCCAGCCGCCGGCCCGTTGTTGATGCGGCCCAAAACTGGTAGATTTGAGGCACGAAAAGACATCGTGTTTTCGCCGCTTCATGAGGCGATTTTTGGGAGTCTGCTTCGCCTCGGTCTTCGCACTGCCGGCAGTCTGAATGCCGACGTTACTTCCCCTGAAAGGACGCTTCCTTGTCATCTGACCCGACCCTGCCTGACGACCCCAGCGGCGCGACACCCCCCGAAGGCCAAGGCGGCGGCGATGGCGGCAGCGGCGCGAAGCTGCTTCTCGACCAGCCCATCGAGGACGAGCTCAAAGACAGCTACCTGACGTACGCCATGAGCGTGATCGTCAGCCGGGCGCTCCCCGATGTGCGCGACGGACTCAAGCCGAGCCAGCGGCGAATTCTGGTGGCGATGAACGACCTGAATCTCGGTCCGACCGCGGGCCGCGCCAAGTGCGCCAAGATCTGCGGCGAGACAATGGGCAATTACCATCCCCACGGCGAGGTGGTCATCTATCCGACGCTGGTGCGGATGGCCCAGGAGTGGAACTCCCGCTACGTGCTGATCGACAAGCAGGGGAATTTCGGCTCGATCGCCGGATTGCCGCCGGCGGCCATGCGGTATACCGAGGCGCGGCTGAGCCACGTGGCGGCCGCGATCCTCGACGACATGAAGCTCGACACGGTCGATTTCGTGCCGACCTACGACGAAAGCCGCAGCGAGCCGACGGTCCTGCCCAGCCGCTTTCCCAACCTCCTGGTGAATGGCACGCAGGGGATCGCGGTCGGCATGTCCACCAGCATTCCGCCCCATAACCTGGGCGAAATCTGCGATGCGCTGGCGAAGCTGTTGCAAGACCCGGACGTGTCGATCGACGAGCTGATCGAAATCTGCCCTGGCCCGGATTTTCCCACCGGGGGCCAGATTTGCGGCCGCACCGGCATTCGCCGCGGCTACATGACCGGCCGCGGCAATATCGTGCTCCGCGCGCGGGCGAAAATCGACGAAGTCAAGAAGGAGCGGTTCCGGATTTCGGTCCAGGAACTCCCCTACCAGCAAAACCGCGACGACGTGATGGCCAAGATTGCCGACCTCGTCAACGAGGACAAGGTCAAGGGGATTTCGGCCGTCACCGACATCAGCGACCTGAAGCATCCGGTGCATATCGTGATCGATGTCAAGAAAGACGCCGATCCGGAAGTGGTGCTCAACCAGCTCTACCAGTTCTCGCCCCTGCAAGTCTCGTTCTCGATCATTTTGCTGGCGCTCGTGGACGGCAAGCCGCGGGTGCTGTCGCTCAAGCAGCTCCTGGAAGAGTTCCTGCGGCATCGGATGACCGTCATCCGCCGGCGGACGCAGTTTCTGCTTTCCAAAGCGCGCAAGCGGAAGCACACGGTCGAAGGGCTGCTGTTGGCCCTGGCGAACATCGACGAGATCATTCGCATCATTCGGGCCAGCAAGACGCAGGCCGAGGCGAAGGTCGCCCTGATGGGAGTCGAAGCGCCGGCCAGCATGATGCAGCGGGCGCTGGGTGAATCCGGTTTCAAGGTCTTTCAGCAGGAACGGGGCGTTAGCGACGTGTACCGGCTGACCGCGGTGCAGGCGGACGCAATTCTGCGCATGACGCTCGGCCAATTGGTGAATCTCGAGCAGGAAAGGCTGGCTGGCGAGCACGCCGAGCTGCTCAAAGAGATCACGGAGTATTTGCGGGTTCTCGGGGACGACGCCAACATCCGGGCGATCATCCGCGACGAGCTGGCGGAAATGAAAAAGAAATTTGCCGACGAGCGCCGCACCGAGATCACCGGCGAGGAGATCGGCTCGATCAATCTCGAGGACTTGATCGAGGAAGAGAACATGGTGGTCTCGATCAGCCACAAGGGATACATCAAGCGGACACCGGCCAGCGTTTATCGGGCTCAGCGCCGCGGCGGCAAGGGACTCAAGGGCGCAAAGACTGAAGAAGAGGACCCGATTCAGCACGTGTTTGTCGCCAGTACGCACGACTACCTGATGTTCTTCACGAACCTGGGCCGCGTGTACTGGCAGAAGGTCTACGACCTGCCCGAGCTGTCGCGCGACAGCCGCGGCCGGGCGATCGTCAACCTCCTGAATCTGGGCGAAGGGGAAAAAATTGCCGAGTGCCTGGCGATCCGCGATTTCAGCCCCGGGCACTACTTGATGATGTCCACCCGCAAAGGGCTGGTGAAGAAGACGCCGCTGGAGGATTACAGCCGGCCGCGGCGCGGCGGCATTATCGCCATCAAGCTTCGCGAAGGGGATGAAGTCGTGGACGTTGTGGTGACGCGGCCGGGCGATGAGGTGATTTTGGCAACGCAAAACGGGATGGCGATCCGCTTCAGCGAGGCGGACGCCCGCCCAATGGGCCGCAATTCGTCGGGCGTCAAAGGCATTTCGCTGGTCGGCGGCGATG
This sequence comes from Pirellulaceae bacterium, assembly GCA_035649415.1. GTDB lineage: Bacteria > Planctomycetota > Planctomycetia > Pirellulales > Pirellulaceae > DATKDU01. The sequence continues at coordinate 2,769 of DASRJP010000129.1, forward strand.
AGCTGGTGGGCATGGTCGTCGCCGATCCGGGTGCGACGCTGCTTACCGTGTGCGAAAAGGGCTACGGCAAGCGGACGAATTTTGGCCCCAATGCCGACGTGGTGGAAGGTCCGCCACCGCCGGATGACGAGGGGGGCGACCAGGCGGCATCCGCCGAGTCGGCCGACGAAGCCGAAGAAGGGGAGGAAGGCGATTCCACGTCGCGTCGCTACCGCACGCAGCGCCGCGGCGGCAAAGGTCTGCGCGACATCAAAACCACGGCCCGCAACGGCAAGGTGATCGGCATTTCCCGCGTCGATGACCGCGACGAGATCCTGATGATGACCGCCCGCGGCAAGCTGCAGCGAGTGCCGGCGGCCGACATCAGCGTCATAGGCCGCAATACGCAAGGAGTGCGGATCATGAGTCTGGACGAAGGCGACACGCTGGTCGCCGTGGTGCGCGTGCCGAAAGAAGAAGAAAGCGAAGCGGCAGGGCCAACGTCGTCAGTCACTCCGCCGCCGCCAGGGCCGCAGCCGCTGGAATCCGATGAGGCCTGATTGGCGGCAATTGCAAATTGCGAATTAGTTTTCCCCCAATTTGCAATTGGCAATTTGCAATGGACAATTTGCAATGATCCCCTGCTCTGACCTCTGCTCTCTGACGTCTACTCTCTGCTTTCCAACCTCTGACCCCTACTGCTGACCTCCCATGAAAATCGCCATGATCGGCACCGGCTACGTCGGCCTGGTGACCGGCACCTGCCTGTCCGAAAGCGGCAACGAAGTCACCTGCGTCGATATCAAGCAGGAGCGCGTCGAACAGCTTGCCCAGGGAGTAATCCCGATTTATGAGCCGGGGCTGGCGGAGCTGGTCCATCGCAATTCGGCCCAGGGGCGCCTGCATTTCACCACCAAAGCTGCCGACGCGGTCAAAAGCGCCAGGCTGGTGTTCATTGCCGTCGGCACTCCCATGGATGACGACGGCTCGGCCGATTTGACGTACGTCCGCCAGGCGGTGAAGGACCTGGCGCCCCACCTGGCCAAGGACGCGGTGCTGGTCGTCAAGAGCACCGTGCCAGTCGGCACGAATGCCGAGTTGTGTGGGCTGCTCAAGGCGGCGACTGGCCGGGAGTGCGAAGTGGCCAGCAACCCGGAGTTTCTCAAAGAAGGCGCCGCGGTCAACGATTTTCAGTATCCCGACCGCGTGGTGATCGGCGTGCGCAGCCAGCGGGCCGAGGATGTGCTTACCGAGCTGTATGCCCCGTACCTGCGGACCGACAAGCCGCTGCTCGTCATGTCGCCGGAGAGCGCCGAGCTGACCAAGTACGTGGCCAACGCGCTGTTGGCCACCAAGATCAGTTTCATCAACGAGATGGCCAATTTGTGCGAGAAGCTCGGCGGCGACATCAACGACGTCCGCCGCGGCATCGGCCACGACCGGCGGATCGGCTTTCAGTTCCTCTTTCCCGGCGTCGGCTACGGGGGAAGCTGCTTCCCCAAGGACATCCGCGCCCTGGCTCAGATGCAGCGGCAGGCCGGCGTTCCTCCGCGAATGCTCGGCGCTGTCGACGAAGTGAATACGGCGCAGAAGGAAATCCTGATCCACAAATTGCACGAGCACTTCGGCCCCAGCCTGGCCGGCAAAACCATCGCCGTCTGGGGACTGGCGTTCAAGCCGCGGACCGACGACATTCGCGAGGCGCCGGCGCTGGTGCTGATTGATCATCTGCTGGCGCAGGGGGCGCGGGCGCAGGTGCACGATCCGGAGGCGATGGCCAACGTCCGCGAGTTGTACGGCGAGCGGCTGATCTACGGCGACAGCCCGCTCGACGTGCTGGAAGGTGCCGACGCGCTGGCAATCAACACCGAGTGGAACGAATTCCGCAATCCGGACTTCGACGAGGTCCGCCAGCGGATGCGGTCGGCAGCGATCTTCGACGGCCGTAACCTGTACGACCCGAAAGCCATGCGCGGCCACGGATTCACTTACTATTCGATCGGGCGGGCGGCGGTCCGGCCGTAAGTGCCAGGGCCCTGCCAGCGCCGCTTTCAGCCGACGACTGCACCGCTGGCGTTGTTTTTGCAGTGGTTTGCTTCGGGGTACAGCCGCCTTTACAATCGTCGGCCACTGCTGCGTACAACCATCGAAAGCATGTGTGTTGAGCTGGAGTCCCGATGACGAGCCCAATTGTTTTTGCCTTCTGGGCGTTCATTTATTTCTTTTCTTTCTTGGCTGGGGTTCTCGTTGGTAGCCTGATTTCGGCGATCTGGCTGCGGCTGGCCGTCGAGTGGCTGGGTTTCAAGCCGATCCCATACCTGGCTTCCTTCAAGAGTGCGTTGATCTCCAGCTTCTCGCTCTTGATGTTCAATTTGGGTGTGGGATTCAATCAGGGTTTGTTGGCAATTATGAGGGGCGGCAGTCCTGGGCAAACCATGGATCCCAGGGCCCTACTTGCGATGTATGAGCCGATCTACTTTTTGTGGACGGCCATGTTTGGTCTTATCGTGACGGCCGCCATTTTCACCCGCACGATTCCCGTGCCCAGGGATGAGCCGCCGCTGACCTTCCCGCAGTGCCTGGCGATTGCCGTCTTCTACCAGGCGCTGTCGCTGGCGATCATGGTGCTCTTGTTCCTGGTTGCGCTGCTGATTTGCACGAGTTGGGTCATCACGTACTAAGCGCGACACGCTGCCGTTCATCGCATCACTCATCATTCAAAATCCATCATTCATCATTCACCATGCCCGCCCGCGTCATCATTTCCGATTTCCAGCACGGCTCCCTCGATGCCGAGGAGTCTATCCTCGGCGACCTGGCCACGGTCACGTCGCTCGACGTGACCAGCGAGGAGCAGATGTGGGGGCGCGTCGAGGATGCCGACGCGCTGATGGTCTATCACACGCTGAAAGTGACGAAGGCGACCATCGAGCGGCTCAATCACTGCAAGCTGATCGTCCGCTGTGGCGTTGGCTACGATAACGTCGATCACGCCTTCGCCCGCAGCCGCGGCATTCCCGTCGCCAACGTCCCCGACTACGGCACGGAAGAAGTCGCCGACTCAGCCATCGGCCTGATGCTCGCGCTGACCCGCGGCATTGCCTTTCAGAACACGTTCCTGCGCCCGGCCGATACGCACTGGCATTTCAGCCACGTGGTGCCGCTGCGGCGGCTGCGGGGGCGGACGTTCGCGGTACTGGGCCTGGGGCGAATCGGCTCAGCAGCGGCCGTGCGGGCCAAGGCGCTCGGCATGGATGTCATCTTCTACGACCCGTACAAGCCCGACGGCTTTGACAAGGCGCTCGGCATTCGCCGTGTGGAATCGCTGGAAGAATTGTTGTCGCAGGCGTTCGTGCTGAGCTGCCACTGCCCGCTGACGAGCGAAACGCAGCACATCATCAATGCGGCGGCGATCGAGCAAATGCTGCAAGGCTCTTACCTGGTCAACACGTCTCGCGGCGGCGTCGTCGATGTGACGGCCATTCCTGCCGCGATAGCCAGCGGACGCCTGGCTGGCGCCGGCATCGATGTCCTCCCCCAAGAACCGCCGCCTGCCGATCATCCGCTCGTCGTCGCCTGGCGTGACCCGAATCACCTGGCCCACCATCGCGTGATCCTCAATGCCCACAACGCTTTTTACAGCGAAGAGGGCCTGCGCGACATGCGGATCAAAGGGGCCGAAGCGTGCCGCCGAGCAATTTTGGGACTGCCGCTGAGGAATGTGGTGAATTGACGGCCCAAAAACGGTCGAGCACCGCCGGAGGAATTCATTGACGACGCAGCTAGGCGCTACAGAAAATTGATGGTCGCAGCTTGAGGATCGATTCCCTCATGCAGAAAAACGGGATGCACGAATTGCTCTCCGTCCACGGTGATGATCACCTCGGCGTCCGTCTCCGGCGGCACGGTGATTTGGTGGTCATGAAATAAACGGCCTATTGCGGGTTGTCGATAACGGCCTGGACACACTCCACCAGGCGTTCCGGCTCCAAATCGTAACCGACCGCCCGCTTGCCGCTCCCGTTGACGCCCACGAGAAGCCTATTTTCATTAAGCTCTGGCGCCCACTTTGCACAGAATTCTGCCCACGACACCGCGTACGGCACAAAGCCAGAATACGCCGGCACCGACTTGATAATTCGCTCAGCCCGCGAGCGTGAGGACCAGAACGGCTGAGCGCGTTTGCCGCTAGAAGTTTTGGGAGCCGGAAAGCCGCGCGCGTCGCAGACCGTCCATAGCACGCGGCTGGCGGCCACTTCTCGATAGAATGCCCATGCCTGGGACGATCCTTGCGACACCAGCTCGCCTCCGCCGTTGACTCTGGATGGAAGGCAACGCCTTTTTTATCCGCCAGCACAATTTTCCTCCGGCCACGATAGCCGACGTGTGCCATGAGCAAAAGGACCAAAGTTGTAGCTCGCGGCTGCTTGGGGTCCGCGGGCAGTGGCGGGCAAGCAATGTCCCTCACGCGCCCATCTGGATGTAAACTGCCACTCATGAACGACGCAGTCACACCGTCCCCCTGGCGTGGTCCGCACATGCTCGTCGTGTGGCATCTGCTGGCGCTGGCCGTGGACGCGGGATTAATAGGCGCCGTGCTGATCCGGAGGTGGTCTCTTGGAGGAGGGTTGAATACGGTTCAGCACTTCGCAGTGCTGGTAATGGGAGCGGCTTTGGCCGTTACCAGCCTAACGGCCGCCTGGTTGGCGCTGGGGCCGCTGGCCATCGCGGTGCGGATGGCGGTCGCCCCGCTGGTTTGCCTGGTCGTACTCTTTGCGGCGACGCTGCCGCTGGCGGCAACTGGCGCCAATCCGGCGGCCGTAATGGGCTTGTTTTTGGCCGGAATCGCGCAGTTCCTGCTGCTCCAAGTCCCTTTTTGGCTGATTCGCTCCTGGCACCGGCTGCGAGTCGTAGCGCTGGGAGAGTTGGGCGGTCGCGGATCGATGGAGCGGCTTCAATACAGTCTGTGGCAGATGCTCGTGGTCATGACGCTGATTGCCATGGCACTGGGAATTGGCCGCGGGATCATCGCGCTGGTAGGGCATTCCTCCCCTGGTCCAGGGTTTGTGGTCGTCCTCAGCTCTTTTTTCGCAATGCTGGTCGGATATAACCTGCTGCTGGCCTGGCCGCTGGTTTGGGCCGTTCTATCGCCCATAAGAATGGCGCGGAAGATCGCCTGGGCGATCGGGCTGACGATATTAGTGGTGATCGTCGCCTATCCGCTGACGACGGCGATCCTGGGCCCCGGAGAAGGCGCCTGGATCTATTGGCTCATATTCGTGCCCCAGCCGGCGTACTTGCTGACGCACCTATTTGCCACGCGCGTCAGCGGCTATCGGCTGGTAGTCCACTAAGCTACTGCTATTTGTGAAAGAAAAACGTCTCCACCTCGCCGTCATCTTCGCGCGTGAAGATCAGTTTATCACCGTCGCGCTGGAGCGTGACTTTGATCTCGGTGCAATCTCCCGGATCGTGGCGGTCTTCGTGCCATAGCGCGGTTCCGACGATCTTCCCTCCTTGGGTCTTGTAATCGAGCAGGTCGTACTGAGCCCGCAAGAGCCCCTCGAGCTGCGTGATTTGAGTGCCGCGGATTTCGATGTCGGACATGCCGATTCCGAGCTTCTTCATCGCGTCGATGAACGCTTTATCCTCAGCCGACATCTCCTCTCGGTCGTCCTCGCCTTCGGCGGCGAGACTCGACTTTGCTCTATCGAACTTCCATTTTCCCTGGAAGGTTTCCAGTTCGGCCGGGACGCGGGCGGCGGCCGGCAGGCCGAAAGACTCGCCCACGGGCCCGCAGCCGGCCAGGCCGACCACGAACGCCACCAAGGTCATCAGAAACAAATAAAACGCCGACCAATCGAAACGGGAGTTTTCCATGGCTACCTCAACAGCTTCGGGGTGTCCGCACAACTCGGTAACCGTAGCACTCCCGCCACGACACGCAAGCGCGGCGACAATGCCCTTGCAATCGTTACGACCGCGCTGCTTTTGCATCGCCCCCATGTCGGCATTCACCAGCTAGCACTTCGCTGGTCTTGCACCCTTTGCCAAAGGTCAGTATCTACCTCCACCGTTTGTTCTTTCTCCGGGCGAAGAGCGGCCAATTGGCTCGTCGCTGGCAATTGCTTGCAGCCACACGGCTATGACGCTATTCCGCTGCTTTTGCGGCCTGCTGCCGGCATTGGTCATGCTGGTCCTCGCCGGCTGCGCAAACGGCCCCTGGCCTCCCGCAGCGCCGGCGCCCCGCCAGCCGCTCGACCAGGCCTGGGACCAGTTTGCCGCGGACGCCCAGCTCGCCTCGCACGAGATGCCGGTGCTCGACGACAATTTGCCCGAGCCAATCCCCCAGTTTCAGCAGGCATTTGCCTCTCGCCTCGGCGCCAAAGGCAGAGGGATTCCGGAAACGGGGCGGCCCGGCTGCGTCCGCCCGCCGCTTGAAGAATCTCCGGACGGCTTCGTGGAGGAAAACTATCCGGTCGCCAATGCGATCGAAATGTTCATCCGCCAGCTCCAGGAGCCATTCAGCGGCGCGCCGGCCGAGCAAAAAAACGACGGTCCGGTCAAGCCGCCCCCCAGCCTGCCGCAGCTCGTTTCGCTGACCACGCAAAAACCTTCCAACGACCGCGACTGGATCCCCGAACACAAAGTGCTCGCCTACGCCGAGATTAGCGGCGATCAGGTGACGATCCACAACGTCCGCAATGCCGAGTTCTTTACTTACCGGGACTGCATCGTCAAGCATTACGACAAGACCTACGACCTGTCGAAGATCAAGTCCGTGGATTTCGTGGTGGTGCCGTTCTCGGAAATCAAGGCGGTGGCCCACACGCTCGTCTCGTTTGGTTTTGAGGGGGGCGACCACGTCGGCATTTCGGTGGAAGTCCGCCTGGAAAACGGCGAGGGATACGACCCGGCGCTCGGCGCGTTCGGCCAGTTCGAGCTGATTTACGTGATTGCGGACGAGCGGGACTTGATCCCGGTCCGCGTCGAGCACCGCGACGTGGACGTCTACATTTATCGCTCGACGGCGCCTCCCGAAATGGCCCGCAAGCTGTTTGTCGATATGCTCAAGCGGGCCAACCAGCTTCGCGAGCATCCCGAGTTCTACGACACGCTCGGCAACAACTGCACGACGAACATCGTGCGGCACATCAACGCCATCGCTCCGGGCAAGGTGCCTTACGATTACCGGGTGCTGCTTCCGGGCTATGCCGACAAGCTGGCCTACGACCTGGGGCTGATTGACAACCGGCTGCCGTTCGAAGAAATCAAGCGTCGCGCGCGGGTTAATGGGTCGGTGCTCAAGTACAAAGATCACCCGCAATTCTCGGCGAAGATTCGCGGCGAGACGCTCCCCCGCTGAATGCCAGGCCGCCGGGATGTCTAATGATCGCAGGGGCCGGTGCGCATTGTTTCTAAGAGTCGCCAGCCATGGACGTCCGACATATCGACGAGGTTCCCGCTTTTACGACCAAAGACGGTTCGGAAATTCGGGAGCTGTTGGCCCATCGCAATTCGTCCATTCGAAAACAAAGCCTGGCGGAAGCGCGGCTGCCGCCGGGGGCCGCGACCAGGCCTCATTATCACGCACGGACGGAGGAGATTTACTACGTGCTTTCCGGGACGGGGCGGATGAAAATCGGCGACCAGGAGCGTCTCGTGGGCCCGGGAGATGCAGTCGCCATTCCGCCCGGGTCGGTCCATACAATCGTCAATGCCGGCAGCGAAACGCTCAAATTCCTCTGCTGCTGCGCCCCGGCGTATGAGCACGACGACACAATATTCGCCGACTCAGCGGCTAATTAATGCCGCTATGGGGCCGGGATATTCTTTGGCCTCCTGCGGTCTGGCGATCGCGGATTGGGCAGATTATTCAACTTGACTGCTGAGCACTGCGGCCCGGTTGGTACCGCGGGCGCGACCGCTACAACCGGCCCGCTGTCTTTTGACCCACCCTGTGGTGTGACCTATACACACATAGTCGCTTTTCGCGGCGAATCGTCCGTTTCGCGGTTGCGTAAGGCGGCCGGTATCCCGCCACAAGCGGGCCGGCAGGAAAAATACGCCCCGCGCCGGTGATCCAACTGGCAGCCATGCGAACACCTTCCCCATGCGTGTGATGAGTACCACGGAAGACACCCTTCGCGAGGCCCACCAGGAGGAAGATACCTGGGGCGAGGAAATTGCGCGTACGCTGGAGGAGCACCGCGCGCGGGCCGGCAAGCTGCTTGGCGAACAGCGGGAGCGGATCCAGCAGCTGCATTCCCAGTTTGGGCTGAAGCTGGCCGAGCTGGCCGACGAATTGGCCAGCCAGGAGACACACAGCCGCGAGCGCTCGGTCGAGGCAGAGTCCCGAGAATCGTCCCTGAAGCAACAGGCCGATCACCTGGCGATTCAACAAGCCGAACTCCGGAAGCATCGGGACGAGTGGGAACACTTCCGGCACCAGTCGCAGGAGCGGCATCAGCATCTGCTGGACGAGCTGCAAAGACGGCTGGCGCAGTTCGACGAGCGTCAGGACGAACTCGACGCGCGCGAACGCGACTTGCAGCGGCAGCAGGACGAACTCCACCGCCGGCAGGGGGAACTCGAACGCTCGACGGATAATCTGGGCGAGCGGCAACAGCATCTGGACCGCAGGGAAGAGGAGTTGGCCCAGCAGCGGATGCGGCTGGAAGAGACGCAGCGGGCTCACAAAAATGAGACCGAGCAGCTCAACCGCAATATGGCGGAGCTGAATCAAATTCAGGTCCACTTTGACCAGCAGCGACAGGCTCTGGCAGATCGGGAACGCGAGATCGCCCGCCAGCGGCGGACCATCGCTCGCCAGCTTCGGTCCCGAAAGAAAGAATTGGCGGCCGAGAGGGAGCTGCTGCATGCCGAGGCCCGCTCCTCGAATGCCTCTCACGAGGTGGAACTCCAGCAGCGTCTTTCGGAACTCCAAGGGAAGTACGAGCGGCTATCGGAAGAACTGGCGAACAGTGAGCACGAGCGCGACGAGCTGACGCAGCGCGTCACCAGCCTGCAAAGCAAGCTCGAGCAACGCGAAGGAGAGGCCGCGCGGCTGGCCGCAGTGGAAACGCAGCTTCGCGAGTCGGAGAGACAGCGCGACGAATTGTCGCGCCATCACGAGCAGTCCGCGGCCCAAGGCGCCTCCCGCGACGCCGAAATGCAGCAGCTTCACGATCGGATCAAGTCGCTGAACGAGCGCTGCGCCCAGCAGGCCGATCAGCTCGCCCAGTCGCAAGCGGATTTCGACAAGCAGAAAAAGCGGCTCGAGCAAGATCTGGCCAAGGCGGCCAGCAAGTCGGGTTCGTCGGAAATGGCAGCCGAGCTGACCCAACTGCGCGAAGAAAAGACGCGGCTGGAAGGCTGGCTCCGCGAAGCGGAAAACAAAGCCGGCCAGGGCCTCGACCCAGCGGCTGCTCAGGAGCTGGACGATCTGAAGCAGCGGCTGGAAATGGCCATGCAGGATTGTCGCGACCTGAAAAACAAGAACGCCGAGGTAAGCCAGCAATTGAGCGCCGTTCGCAGCGGGACCGGAGTCGTCGCGTCCAGCGGTGGAATGGACTGGGAATCGCAAAAGCGGCGAATGCTTGCTCAACTCGAGGCCGACTTCGACGGCAACGACGAGCAGCAACAGAAGCAGAAACTCTCGATCGAGGAAGCCATCCAAAAGACCAACCAGGTCGTCGCCGGGAAGGACCAGGAGCTGGCCGCCAAGGAGCAGCAGATCGAGGAATTGCGGCGGCAACTGGAAGGCCAGGCCAGCGGCAGCGAGGCGGCGGCCGTGAACATGTCTTCCGTCGCCGCCGGCGTTCTCGATAACGACGAACTGATTCGGCAGGAGCGGGAATCGCTCAAGAAGCTTCAGGACAGCCTGCGGGAACAGCTCCGCCAGGCGGAGATCGAGCTGTCGATGGAACGCGCCAAAATCGCCCGCCAGCGGGCCGAAATGGAAGAAAAAATTCACACTTTCGAGGCCGATCGCGCCAAGTTGGTGTCGGCTGAGGGGCAGAAGAATGCCGACACCGGCAAGAAGCCCTCGCGGGGGCGGTGGCTGGAACGCCTGGGGCTGAGGGGCCACGATCCAAAAGGCTAATTCGAGATCAAGTCCCCTCCTGGGGGGGTTTGGCCGCCTGCCCCAGCTTCACTCCCTCCTCGAACTCTTCCGGGCAACGCTCACTATCCGCGGCCCGCAATGAAGAGCGCCAGGGTGTCTGGGAGTCCGGCTCCGCTGGATCAATTCTGTTGCGGCTGGCCGTTTCTTGTGTTGATCATCTCGAAAAGCCGCTACAATGGCCAAGCCATCGTGATGGCCGGGATGGCCGGGGAGCAGGAACCGCAAGGCTGCCCGCGGTACGTGGCAACTTGCTTCCAGTGACCACTCATGAGCGACCACCCGTCTACGTTTTCGCAGTTGATGAACCGGTTGGGGCAGGGCTCGCAGGACGCCGCCTGGGAGCTGATCGAAGTTTACGGCCCGCATGTGCAGCGCTATGTGCGCCGCACGTTGACCTCCGATTTGCGGTCGAAATTTGACTCGATCGATTTCGCCCAGATTGTGTGGGCCTCGTTCTTCCGCGAGCCGCAGCGCATCCGGCAATTGACGACGCCGCAGCAACTGCTCGCGTACCTGGCCTCGATGGCTCGCAACAAGGTCATCGACGAATCGCGACGGCGGCTCGATTCGCAGAAGCATAACGTGCGGCGCGAGGTTTCGCTCGAGCAAACCGATCCCGAGGCCGCACGGTCGTTGCATTCTCACGATCCCAGCCCCAGCTCCGTGGCCGTCGCCCGCGAGCGCTGGAGCCGCCTGGTGGAAGCACAGCCCGAGGACGTGCGCCGCATCCTCGAGCTGCGATTCCAAGGGGAGACGTATTGCGAAATCGCGCGGCGGATGCACGTCAACGAGCGGACGGTGCGCCGCGCCATCGCGCGGCTCGTCGACCTGGAAACGGATGCGGACCTGGTGGATGCCGAGGTGTCGTGAGTTGCGGGGAGTGGCCGCAAGCGGGGGCGAGACCATGATCCAGAACCAGCAAGGCGCTTCGCCGGAGAGTCTGGTCCGGGAAGTGATTGCCCGCTGGCGCGAAGGCCAGCGCCCCGACGCGCAAGAATTCTTGCGCGAACACCCGGAGGTCCGGGAGCGAAAGTCGCTGGCGATCGACCTGATCTACGAAGAGTATTGCCTGCGGCGCGAGCACGGCGAGACGTTCGTTGCCAGCACGTTCATGAGCCGGTTCCCGGCGTACAAGCAGTCGCTGGTGCGAATGCTCGACGTCCACGAGTTCTTGGCCGGCAGCGCGCCGGCAGCGGCGCCTGTCTGGCCTCGTCCCGGGGAGGAGTTCCTGGGCTTTGAGATCGTGGAACAAATTGGCGCCGGCGCAGTCGCCAAGGTTTTCCTGGCCCGCGAACTGGAAGTCGGCGGACGCCTGGTCGTCATCAAGGTCTCGCAGTTCGGCCGTGGGGAGGCGCGGCTGATGGGAAGGATTTCCCATCCGCTCGTCGTGCCGATTCACTCCGTCCGCGCCGATCCCCTCAGCGGCATGACCTGCATTTGCATGCCGTTCCTCGGAACCGCGACGCTCGTAGACCTACTGGACGAAGCATTTGTCCTGGGTGGTTCGCCGGCAACTGCGGCCCTCGTGGAGAGCGTAGCCCGCGGCTACTTGCCCGCTGGCCTGGACGCCTCCGCCTGGGGACCGGTGGATCCGTTTTTCCGCGGCGCGACGTACGAGGAAGGCATCGTCCACCTCGGCCGCCAGATCGCTGCCGCTCTGGCCAAGGCGCATCAGGCCGGCATTACGCACCGGGACATCAAGCCGTCCAACGTGCTTTTGTCGCGCGACGGCCGGCCGATGCTGCTGGACTTCAATCTCTCCACCCAGGAGCGGCTTCCGGCGGAGCGGATCGGCGGAACGCTGGCCTACATGGCCCCCGAGCGAATTGAATTCCTCGCAGAAAGCCGCGCGGAGGCGGAAACGGCGAGCGACCCGCGATCGGACCTGTATTCGGTCGGCGCCATGCTGTTTGAACTGCTGACGGGTCGGCTGCCGTCGCGACCAGCGCCAGCGGACGGGACAACGCAGCCGACTCTGGACGAATGGCTCGAGTGCCGACGTGCTCCCGCGCCTGCGGCGCGAGCACTTAACCCACGCGTCGAGCCGGCAATGGATGCGATTCTGCAGCGCTTGCTGGATCCCAAACCGGATGATCGATTCGAATCGGCGGCGGAGCTGTCGTCGGCACTGGCCGCACTGCTCACGCCGAAGGCGAGACTGGCGCGGCATCTGCGCCGCAGGCGTCGCGCGCTGATCACGGCGGGCATCGGCCTGTCGGCCGTGGCTGCGGCTGCCGGTGGATATTGGCTGACGCTCCCTCCGCTGCGGGAGAGGCTGTTCGAATCGGGCCTGGCGGCCTACGACCGCGGCCAGTGCGCGCAGGCAAAGGACCTGTTGACGCGCTCGATCGAAGCGGGGAACGACTCGATCGAGGTCTATTTCGCGCGGGGACAGACGCACCGGCAGCTCAAGGACGCGGCTGGGCAGGACGCGGACTTCAGCAACGTGGGAAGTCGCGGGGAAGAAGTTGGCCGAATTTTCGCGGCCTATGCGGCACGCGAAGCTGGCGATTCGAGGAAGGCAAGCAGTCTGTTCGACGTTGCCAGGCAATCTGGCTGGAACACCGTGCTTGTGACCAATGGACTGGGCATTTCCTACGGCGAACTGAATTCGTTCGAGATGGCAATCAAGGAATTTGACCGCATCCATCGAGCGGACTCCGAAAACGAGCTCGCCCGTTATAACCGCGCGCTGTGCTGGCTCAAATACTCGAACGGTCGGTACGAGCTCGTGCCCGATGGTCAATCGCTGCGGGACGCTGAAAAACTGGCAGACGAGCATCCGCACGACATTGAAATCCGCAATCTGGCTGCTTTCCTCTTTAGCAGCGCGGCGAGCGCTAAACCCGAATACACGTCAAAGGCACGGATTCATCTGCAAGCGGCAGAAGCGCTTGGCACCGACAAGGCATACACTTACTCGTCGTGGCGCAAGATTGATCCCCAGACACCGAAGCCGCCTCCGCCGGTACCGGGCGCCAAAGTGCCTTCCCTGATACTTGGTTGGCATTTGTCGTCGTTGCCGACGAGCCCGCATCTGGCCGAGTGTCGTCATATATTGCGCTCGGATAAGCGTGTTACTTAGGCCATTGGCGTGTCTTTGGAGAACGTCTGACCGCTTCAAACAGGGGGCATTTCGTTTGTCGAAGTCGCGCCAATTTTCGTGAACAAACTGTTCACGGTTCTTAACGGCCGCTGATATCGCAATTTGCGCGGCAGTGTGCGCTTGTCGTTGCGCCGTAACGACTTAGTCCCTGAAGCTCTTTCCTGTCCGGTTCGGACTTCCATTTGCGACCTCTCTTTGGGGCGAAGCGCAGGATTCGCCAATCACGAGGGGGCTACCCACATTTCAGGGAGTCAGGTTTGTGTCACGTTCATGCAGTCACCAATTGCACCCCAATCGCGCTAGCCTTCCATCAGCAATTGAACCAACAACGAAATCTCGTCGCTCGCGCAGGCTGGCTCTTGAAACTCTCGAATCACGCTTGGCGCTTTCAACCGTCGATTCGAGCAGCTTGGACCCCTGTCCCTCGCTCCAAGCTGAGCCAGCGATCGTCGAGTCCGGCGGAACGATGGCTGATTCGATTGTCGGCGACTCGCCATTTGCGGAACAGTCTGACCACGACGACTTTGTCGGTCCCTTGGAGGCGGATGCATATTTCGAGTCGATTCAGGCCACGGAGTCGACAGTTTTCGTCGCAGAAGGCGAGGCACAGCCGAACGTCGCGCCGACCTTGCTGTCGTTTGAAGCCGTTCGAATCGGAAACTATTGGCTACTGTCAGGCACCGTTATCGATGATCTTGTTCCGTCCAACTGTCGCGTCTATTTTGACGGAGTTCTGAACGGACAAAGTGCGACCGTCATGCCTGACGGCTCATTTTGGCATTACACCTATTATGACCCCGAGCTGACGACCATCGTAAATGCGGTTGCCAGGGACAGCCAGGGGAACGAATCCAACATGATGAGCGCCGTGCTTCCCTCTTGACGCGCAAAAACGGCCCCGAAGGCGTCACGGATCGTCCACATCGAACTCCACGGACGCGATGCTCTCCAGCGTTACTGTCATGAGCTCGCTGCCGTGGACTTTGTATGCCGACACGATCCACTGGCCCAATTGCACCCTCAATTGGTCGGCCACCAGGAGGTGCGGCTCGGGGCCGACCGACCCGGAATCGTCTCGCAGGAAGACGCGCAGCGCGCGATGATCGACCAGCGCCGCGATGAGCTGTCCCAGCCAGGGCAGGCCGCACAGCTCCGCCTGTAAGTGCGGCGGTTGAGCCGCCAGGGTCGCCACCAGCTCTTCCAGCGGCTGACGCGCGGCCGCAGCTTGCAGGCGCACATTCCTGGCGATTGCCGCCATGGCAGCGGCCCGCGCCGCAGCAGAGATTCCCTCGAACCCACGGCCAGCAAGTGACAAAAGTGCCACGAATTCGTCCAGCGACCACTGCGGCCGCTCCCAGGTCGTCTCTTTGGCCAGCCGGTAGCAGTGCGGCCGCTGGCGATTGGTTCGCACGACCAGCCCGGCATTTTCCAGCAACTCCATGTCGCGCTGGATGGTCCGGTGTGTTACGTCAAATGCTTCCGACAGGCGTCTGGCCGGCCATTCCTGTCCCGTTGTCAACAAACGGAGGATTTCCAGGCAGCGCTGCACTCGCTGGCGACCCCCCTGCCGGGCCTTGCTAGTTTTGGCAGGTCGCACTGGAAAACTATGCCGCTCGTCGGCTCGAAATTGCTTGGAAGGTCGCTCCGTTGCCATCGTGGCACTCTGAGGCGCAGGTGGACATCCTCTTCCCCATTTGTTGGTCGAAAAACGCGCGCAGAACTGGACATGGCGCCCCAAAAAAAGGCCAGAGCAGGCGCGCACTGCGAACTCAGTCAAGAAAAGGAACGCGCCGGCGGTCCAGCTACAAGTCTGCCCCTGTGAACCGGATACGCCGGCGGCGTTCACTGCCCCAAGTGCAAGTCGAAATCCGGACAGAAAAGCGGACAACTTCCCGTGCGTTTTTTATGATTTTTTTAAATGGCAGCGCCGCACTCACTGCCGGCAACCGGGTCTGGGCGAGCGGTTCGGCCCCGCCCAGGATCTTTTCGATGATGTTGCCACCCGGCCGTAACCGCCCTTGCCGCCTGAATTTAGGCAATAAAGCAACCCTGCAAATTGGTTGTCCATCTCCACCTCCAGCCGTCCGAACTACCGGGCACATACCGCGGCCTCCGAAGCTCGACTTGCGTGCCGTGCAACGTGGCGCCGAAGGGACGGACCAGCCGCCACTCCCATGTGCCAAACCGTTCTGAAGACCTTCCAGCCGCAGAAAATCCGTCTGGAGAGTTGGGCTCGACGAGCGTGTATAATGGGGGGTGCCGGGCGGACGATCGATTCAGACATGCCGTCAGGCGGGACCTGCGTAATGGTTTGCTTGCCCTCTGCCGGGTGCCCAAACCTTCTTTGTCGCTCCTAATTGCCAGACCACGATGGGTATCAAGTTTCGCTGCCCCAATGGGCACAAGCTGAACGTGAAATCCTTCTTGGCAGGCAAGAGGGGTGTTTGTCCCAAGTGCGGCACTTCCGTGCGCATTCCGGAGCAGTCGCAGGAGACGGCGAAGGAAGAGCCTGGCGAGGAGGCCGAGGATCGGGTCGATCTGCTCGACGAGGCTCGCTTCCCCGCGCCTGGTCGCGCGGCCGCAGCAGCCAACGGCAATGCGGCGGTGGCGGCGAGGCCAGCCGCCCCAGTGGCAATTTCCGTCACGCCCCGCCCTCTGGCCGCGGCGATACCGGTCGCCATACCCGTTGCAGCGTCCCCTGCATCCGATCCGATTGCCGAGTCTCCCGCGGCAATCTGGTACGTGCGTCCTCCGGGCGGCGATCAATATGGACCGGCGCGGGGTGACATCATGCGCCGCTGGATCGCGGAGGGGCGGGTCAGCGGCGACTCGCTGGTGTGGCGCGAGGGCTGGACCGACTGGCGCGAGGCGAGAGAGGTCTTTACTTCGCTGCCATCGGCATTGCCGCAGCCGCCCCCCACTCCAGGCGCCGCCGCGCCGGCCGCCAAGGAAGAAACACCCCCAGCTGTCCCGCGTTCCACGCGATTGACCAATCGCTACGAAGGCCGCAAGAAGTCGGGAAGCGGCATGGGCATTGCCGTGATCGTGTTTCTGGGACTGTTGTGCGTGGTGCTGGGGATTCTGCTGGTATACTTCTTCTTCAATAATGGAATTACTTCGCCGGCGCCGGCCAGCCA
>DASRJP010000130.1:0-21620 GCA_035649415.1 Pirellulaceae bacterium
CGGTCCATCAGGCGGAAATCGGGATGAAACGCCGTGAAGTGGATTGGAACGTCGGGGCCAACCGCCTCGAGCACCCACTCGCACATCTGCTGGACTTCATCGGGCGAATCGTTGGCCCGCGGGATCATCAGGTTGGTGATCTCGAACCAAACGTTGGTCTCGTGCTTCAGCCAACGAAGGGTGTCGAGCACCGGCTGAAGATGCGACAGCGTCAGCTTCTGGTAGAACTCCTCGGTAAAGCCCTTGAGATCGACGTTTGCCGCGTCCATCACTTCGTAAAAGGGACCGCGAGCCTGCGGCGTGATGTACCCCGCCGTGACCGCCACGGTCTTGATGCCGCGGGCACGACACTCCCTGGCTGCGTCAATGGCGTACTCGGCCCAGATCACCGGATCGTTGTAGGTGAACGCCACGCTGCGGCAGTCGAGTTCTGCGGCGGCAGTGGCGATTGCCGCGGGTGAGGCCGTCTCGCTCAGCCGCTCGACTTCGCGCGACTTGCTGATCGACCAGTTCTGGCAGAATTTGCAGCCGAGATTGCATCCGGCAGTGCCAAACGAGAGAACGCTCGTGCCGGGATAGAAATGGTTGAGCGGCTTCTTCTCGATCGGATCTATGCAAAAACCGGTACTGCGGCCATAGGTGGTCAGCACCATTTGGCCGTCGCGGTTCTCCCGCACGAAGCAAAAGCCCTTGTCCCCAGGGCGGAGGGCACAGGAGCGGGGACAGAGATCGCAAACGATGCGGCCGGGCTCACTGGTAGCGTGCCACCAGCCCCCCGGCTTGGCGCCGTCGAACAATCGTGGCACATCAGGCGGCAGCAAAACCGTTTGAGTCACGACATCCCCCTGTATGTTGCCGGCAGACTCAGATTGCATTGTACTACCTGACTCGAAAGTTCACTCGCGGGGGAACGCATTTCGCTTTTCCAATGGGATGCCCAATCGCCCGGAAGAGGTGAGACGTTGGCAATTAAGAGCGGGCGTCAACTCCGAGTATTCGTCACAGCCGGCGTTTACGTCAGGAGGCGTCCCTACCGGCAGAGTATTTGTGCCCGACGTTTTGCCGAAATCCGGTCGTCGGCCCTGCGTTTACTCGCTTCCGCCGGGTTTCGCCATTATCCTGGAAGAGTTCTCGTCATACGGGCGATTCGGGTCCACCGGCGATACAATGCGCCTACGGGGTGCGTGGGGTTGCCAGCCCCACGCAATTGGCCTTCGCCCAAAGGACCACGACGATGAAAGTTTGCCATCTTCTGGCCGCCGCCTTGCTTCTTCTCTCCGCGGGGGCCGGGCCAGCGTCGGCCCAAACCGGCAAAAGCGTTCCGCACGAAGGCTACTTCCGCGGCTTTTCCTTGTATTTCGACGGGCAATTCGAAGATGCGCGGGAGTATTTTCGGGATTCGGCCCATGGCGGCTTTGCCAGCACCGAGGGGCGCTGGATCGACTCCATTTGTTTTCACACGATGATTGGCGAGTGCCACTACCAGCAGGGGAACCTGGCCGAGGCGCTGGATCAGTACAGTTCGGCCGTCAAGCTCTTTCTGGCCCATCGTGACTGGATGTTGCGGGCCGAAATGCCCGCCAGCATCGAGCCGGAGGCGGCGATCAAGACGACGATCACCTGGGGAAAGAGCACGCGGGCAACGAAACTTGGCCAGTTTGGCGCGTACGGCGGCCGCTACAACCTGATTCAGGGCGCCCTCGACGGCGGTGCAGGCGCTGTGGCCAAGGGAGGCGTGGTGTCCCCCCCAACGATTTACCCCGTCTATATCGCGGAAATCGTTCGCTGTACGACGGTGTCAATCCTGCGGCGCGCAGAAATCCTTGGTCCCGCCAGCGAGCATGATCCGCTGACTGCTCAGGTGCTGGACGCGTGCCTCCGTCGCCCTGGTCCGCCGAACCACTGGTCCGAGTGCTGGACCCAGCTTCAACTCGGCGCAGCCTACATCGCCGCCAATCGAACCGCCGAGGCCGCCTCGGAGCTGACGAAATCGCTCATGGCAAACGGGCAGTACGATCATCCCTTGACGTCGCTGGGTCTCCTCGAGCTCGGAAAGCTCGCCTTCCGGCAAGGGAAATACGACGCCGCGATTACGCTGTTTCTGGAAGCCACCTATACCGCCGCTCACTTCGATCGTTTCGACGTGATGGAGGAAGCGTTCCGCTGGGCATCGGTGGCGCACCTCGTGAAAAGAGGCCAAGGAACGCCGGGGGCGTTGGTCCCCGCAGCTGCGTGGGCCAGACAAGGCCGCGGGCGGTGCCGCATCCTGCAAGCCTCCATCTACACTTCGCTGGGCGAGATCCTGGCGACAAATGGCGACCTGTCGGGCGCCGCGGCGGCTCTCGGCCAAGCCCGTGCCGCGATGAATCGCAGCGACATGCTCGCCAGTCAGTTTGGCGCTCGATTCAACTACGAATTCTCCAAGACCCAGTTCATGGCTGGCAGCGCGGCCGCGGGCACGACGGCACTCAACTCGGCCCTGGCGTTCCAAAAGTCGGCATCGCGGCGACTGTTTCAAATCAATCTCATCGACAAGCTGGTGACCAGTGGAGCGCCGGGCATCACGGAACGGACCGCCGATCTGCTTTACACCGACGTCCTCCGGGAGCCGACCTCGGCAGACTGGGTCATTGAGCCGATGGAAACGCTGACAGTGGTGTCCAATCCGCATGCCGCCCCGTACGAGCATTGGCTGGAAATCGCCCTGTCGCGGAAGGAGTTTGAAAAGGCCTTGAACATCGCGGACCGCATCCGCCGGCACCGGTTCTATGCCACGTTGCCGCTAGGTGGCCGAATCATGTCGCTCCGCTGGGTCCTCGAAGCGCCCAAGGAGGCGCTGAGCGACGCCGCCATTCTCCAGCGTCAAGACCTGCTCCTTAAATTCCCAAAGTTTGCCGACTTGTCGAAAAAGTCGAGCGATGCTTTGTCCGAACTGGAGAAAATTCCGCTGGTCGCAGAGGACGAGAAGCTACATGGCCGACAGAAGGGTCTACTGGATGACCTGGCCAGGGCGAGCGCGGGGCAGGAAGCAATCGTGCAGCAGATTGCGCTGCGTCGCGAACCGTCGGAGTTCGTTTTTCCGCCGCTAAAGGAAACGAAGGACATCCAAAAAGCGTTGCCCGAGGGGACGCTCGTCATCGCCTACCTCGCCACGGCCCAGAACGTTCACGCTTTCGCACTGTCCCGCGACAACTACGCCTGGTTTAAGATCGCCACTCCGAGCAAGGTGAAGGCGGACGTGGTTGAATTGCTCAAGGAGTTGGGGCAGATCGATCGCAACCAGCCCGTCGGCGCCGACGACCTGACCTCGGACAAATGGAAACAAGCCGCCACCCGCTTGCTGGCCCAGCTTTCCAACAACACGAGGCCCGAGGAGTGGGAAAAATACAAGGAGTTGGTCGTCGTCCCGGACAGCGTGCTGTGGTACGTGCCTTTTGAGGCGCTGCAGGTTCCTGCCGCCGACGGGTCCAAGGCATTGGGCTCGGCACTCAGCGTCCGCTATTGTCCCACGCTGTCGCTCGTCAATCCCGACAAACGGGGACGCAGTTCGCTGGGCCGGACGGCCATCGTCGCCGGCAAGTTGTGGGTCCGGGACGAGCCGTCCGTGACGGTTGACGTTGCCAAGGCGATCGTAGAGGCAGTGGACGGGGCAACGCTCATGCCGTCGGCGCCACCGGCGCCGTCGTCGCTCTTGTCCAGCATGCTGAGGCGGTTGGTTGTGCTGCACGACCTCGATGACGCCGAGAAAGGCATCTATGGATTTAGTCCGATTCCGGCCGACAAGGCACGAGGCGCCGCGAGCCTGGCCGATTGGTTTGCGCTGCCGTGGGCCGGCCCGGAGGAAGTTGTTTTGCCCGGCTTCCACACGGCCGCCGAAAACTCGCTTAAGCGCGGCGGCAATGGCGACGAGTTGTTCCTCTCGATTTGCGGGCTGATGTCCACCGGATCGCGGAGCATTCTCATCAGCCGCTGGCGCACCGGCGGACAGACATCGCTCGACCTGATGCGGGAGTATGTGCAAGAGCTGCCGCATTCGACGCCTTCACGGGCCTGGCGGCGAAGCGTCGAACTGGCCAAGGCGGGAGTGATCGACCCGAATGCCGAGCCGCGCGTGAAGATGACCAGCGGCACCAAGGAGGTCAAGGCGGATCATCCGTTTTTCTGGGCTGGATACCTGCTCGTGGATTGTGAACCCGGCGAAGCAGCCGTCGCACCGGCTCCAGCCGATGAGCCCAAAGCGGACGAGAAAAAAGAGGAGACCAAGGAAGACGTCAAGGATGAAAGCGTGCCGCCGGCAGCGGATAAGCCGGACAAGTAGCAGCACGTAACCGAGTCAGGCGTCGTCGGGCGAATGCTTTCTTTTGCATAACATTCCCTGCACCAACCCCACCGCATAAGCTCCGCTGGCAAATAGAAACAGCACGCCGGCCCCCGTAAGTGCGGCGGATGGTCCGACGGGCCCCGCATAAGTGGCCAGTGCGTAAGCCATGAGGGCGATAAACGCCAGGGCAAGCAGGCTCATCGACGTACTAGCGGGCGAAGTCAATGCGCGGACCAATTCCGAGGGTTTTCGCGAGTTGCAAGCGGTCATCGGTGTGGCTCTTTAACAGGGAATTGCGGACAAATGCAGGCAACCGACCAGTCCGTCTGCCCAGAAACTGTACGTCAGACTACCAGGCAAAGACGCTGGAACCGCAGCCGGTTCCTTTGACCCGGCATGGACGGTCTGGTTTAATGGACGAACCTGCCGGAAGTCCGCTCTCGGCCTGCCTTTGCGAGCTTCCACCCGCCTCAAGGATTTGCCGATGCCTGACCGCCTCGCCGGCACCATCGCTTTTTTTGCACTGACCTTACTCGTCGGTGCGATCCGAGCCGAACCACCGCGGATCGATGTCGCGAAGCTTCCGCCTGCGGCGGAAAAGAAAGTCGAATTCGCTACCGAAATTCAGCCCCTGCTGAAAAAAAACTGCTTCTCCTGCCACGGCGCTGAAGCCCAGGAAAGCGGCCTGCGCCTCGACCATAAAAAGCGAGCCCTTGACGGCGGCGACCACGGCAAAGTGATCGTGCCGGGCAAAAGCGCCGAAAGCCGGCTAGTGCATTTGATTGCCGGTCTCGATGCGGAAACCGGTCTGATGCCGCCGGATGGGATGGGAACGCCGCTAACGACGGCGGAGATTGGCCTGATGCGGGCCTGGATCGATCAGGGGGCAAACTGGCCGGAAAGCGCCGAATCGTCGGCCGGCAGCGACCACTGGGCGTTTCAGCCGGTCAAGCGGCATCCACTGCCGAGAGTCGGCGACCCATCGTGGCCGTCGTCGCCGATTGACGCGTTTATCCTGGCCCGACTGGAAAGGGAAAAGCTGCATGCGTCGCCGCCAGCAGCTCGCGCGACGCTCTTGCGGCGGATCTATCTCGACCTGATCGGCCTCTTGCCAGCGCCGGAGGACGTCGAGGCGTTCGCCAACTCCCCCGAGCCCGATGCCTATGAACGGCTCGTCGATCGGTTGCTTGCCTCGCCGCGCTTTGGCGAGCGGTGGGGACGATACTGGCTCGACGAGGCCCGCTACGCCGACAGCGACGGCTACGAAAAAGATCGCCCGCGTCCATTTGCGTGGCGCTATCGCGACTGGGTGATCAACTCGCTGAATGCCGACTTGCCGTTCGACAAGTTCACGATCGAGCAAGTCGCCGGCGATCTGCTGCCCGGCGCGACGCTAACGCAGCAGACCGCGGTTGGCTTCCACCGCAACACGCTGCACAACACCGAAGGCGGGATCGACCCGGAAGAAGACCGCGTGAAGAAAACGATCGACCGGACGAACACGATCGGCACCGTGTGGCTGGGGCTCACCCTCGGCTGCACCCAGTGCCACAGCCATAAATACGACCCGATTTCGCAGCGCGAATACTACGCGATGTACGCCTTCTTCAACAGCATTGACGAACAGGACATCGACGCGCCGACGTCCGACCAGGCGGTCAGGCTGGCGGCCGACAAAGAAGCGCACATGAAGCGGCTGGCCGAGTTGGAATCCATCCTCAAGGAATACGAGCAGAACAACCTGCCCGCGGCGCAAGCCGCTTGGGAAGAGACAGCGAGCAATGCTCCGGCTAGCTGGAAGCCGTTGTCGGTGAAGTCGGCGCAGTCGGCCAGGGGAGCGACGCTCACTGCCGAGCCGGACGGAACGGTTCTCGTTTCCGGGACGAATGAGAATTCGGACATTTATACGGTGGAGCTGTCGCTGCCTCCGGGAATGTACACCGCTATCCGGCTGGAAGTGCTTCCCGATGACAAGCTGCCGAGCAAGGGCCCCGGCCGCGCACCGCACGGAAATTTTGTGCTCACCAGGCTATCGGCGCGTGTGGATGCCGAAGTCGCGTTCGTGGCCGCCCGAGCCGACTTCTCGCAGGACAAGTGTGACGTGAACCTTGCCCTGAACGACAATGCTGGCGATTTCTGGGCTGTCGTGCCACAGACAGGCAAGCGGCATGTAGCCGTCTTCGACGCGAAGCAGCCCTTCGGGGCAGACAGCGGCACGTCGCTTACGCTGACGCTCGACCAGACCTATCCCAATGGCGCCCCACACAACATCGGCAAATTCCGCGTTTGGGTGACGAGCGTACGGCTTCCCGCGCCGCTGGAGGGGCTGCCGGAAGGCGTCGCCGCGGCACTTGCTGTTGTCAAAGAGCAGCGGACCGATGAACAGCGGAAGACGATTGCCGACTACTACCGCACGATCGATGGCGAGCTGGCAAAACTGACAAAAGCGATCGCCGACCACATGGCCAAGACGCCATCGCTGGCAGCCGATGTGAAGGCGCAGTCGGTCGTGCAACTCGAAAAGCCGCGCACGACCAACGTCTTGATCCGTGGCGACTTCCTATCCCCTGGCGATCCGGTCGAGGCGCAGACTCTGTCGGTCCTGCCGGCCCGCAAGTCGCGAGGCGAGAAGCCTGATCGACTTGACCTTGCCCGCTGGCTCGTCGATCCGGCTAATCCCCTGACGCCGCGCGTTGCCGTCAATCGCATCTGGCAGCAGCTCTTCGGCCGCGGCATCGTCTTTACCAGCGACGACTTCGGCAAGCAAGGGGAACGGCCGTCGCATCCGGAGTTGCTCGATTGGTTGGCCGCAGATTTCGTGCGGGAAAGTGTCGACCGGCGAATGGCGAATGGGGAGAACGATAACTCAACTTCCTCCCCCTATTCACCACTCACCACTCACCACTCACCCGCCTGGGAGCTAAAGCGTCTCATCCGCCGAATCGTGACCACGAGCACCTATCGCCAATCGTCAGCACTGCGGCCGGAGTTGGTCGAGCGCGATCCGGAAAACATCCTGCTGGCCCGCCAATCGAGGCGACGCGTCGAGTCGGAGATCATTCGCGACCTGGCACTATCTGCGAGCGGCCTGCTAACCAACCGCATCGGTGGGCCGAGCGTTCGGCCACCGCAGCCGGCGGAATACGCATCGATCACCTATGCCGGCAGTGCCTCTTGGAAGGAAAGCACTGGTGCGGATCGGTACCGCCGCGGCATGTACACGTTCTTTCAGCGGACCAGCCCCTATCCAATGCTGATGACGTTCGACACGCCAGACACCAATGAATGTGCCGTTCGCCGCATGACTAGCAACACGCCGCTCCAGGCCCTCACGCTGTGGAACGATCCGGCGTTCGTGGAAGCGGCCCAATCGCTGGGGCTCCGCATCGTAGGACAGGGTTCTAACTTATCCAGTCGCGAGCGAGCCGATTTTGCTTTCCAGGTTTGTTTGTCGCGCCGACCGAGCGAAGCCGAATTGGACGATGTGCTGGCCCTGCACGAAGCTCATCTGGCCGTTTGTCGAGCCGACGAAAAAGGGTCTTCCGCAATCGTCGGCAGTCAGCCTTTGCCTCCCGGCGTGACGACGGCAGACGCAGCAGCCTGGATCGGCGTCGCGCGAGCCCTGATCAACCTGGACGAATTCATCACGCGTGATTGACGGAGAGCAATCGATGGCGGATCCGATGTTATTGGCCCGCCGGCAGTTCTTTACCTCGAGCGCTTCGGGGCTGGGCATGCTGGCGCTAGCGTCGCTTCTTGACCAGGACGGTCTACTGGCGGCCGAATCGCCGAGCAATTCCCCGGCGCCGAAGTCGCCCCACTTCGCTCCCCAAGCCAAGAGCTGCATTTTCTTCCTGCCCGAAGGGGCGCCGAGCCACATCGACCTGTTCGATCCCAAGCCCAAGCTTCAGGACTTGCACCAGCAGAAGCTCCCCGACTCGATGACCGCCAACGTGCGATTTGCGTTCATCAAGAAGGAGACGGCCGTCCTCTGGGCCTCGCAGCGGAAGTTTGCCAAGCACGGCCAGTGCGGCATGGAGCTGTCCGATTTTCTGCCGCACCTAGCCACGTGTGCCGACGACATTTGCCTGATCCGCTCGATGCACACCGACGCCTTCAACCACCATCCGGCGCAGCTCATGATGATGAGCGGAGTGCCGCGGTTCGGCCGGCCGACCATGGGGTCTTGGCTGACGTACGGACTGGGAAGCGAGACGGAAAATCTGCCGGGGTACGTGGTGCTGACCGCCGGTCGCGGCGGCTCGGGCGGCGTCTCCAACTGGTCGAGTGGCTTTTTGCCGAGTACCTATCAAGGCATTCTCTTTCGTGGTCAGGGAGAGCCGGTGCTGAATCTGGCCAGTCCACCCGGTGTGTCGCGCGACTTGCAGCAGCAGAACCTCGAAGCTATCGCGAAGCTCAATCGGCATCGACTGGATGAGATGCACGACCCGGAGATCGCCAGCCGAATCGCTTCCTATGAACTGGCCTTCCGCATGCAGGCCGCTGCCCCGGAGCTGATCGACCTGTCGCAGGAATCGCAAAAGACGCTCGATATGTATGGCGTCGATCGTCCCGAGCCCAAAGGGAAAGGGGGCCGCGGCAGCGGGCCGGACGTGTTCAAGCGCTTTGCCACGAACTGCCTACTGGCGCGGCGCCTCGTCGAGCGCGGCGTGCGATTCGTGACAATGGTCCATGCCTCCTGGGACCATCACTCAAACCTCGACGAGGAGCTTGGTTACTGCTCCGAGATGGCCGACCAGCCTCTGGCGGCACTGATCAAGGACCTCAAGCAGCGGGGCCTCCTCGACTCAACGCTGCTGGTCTTTGCTGGCGAGTTCGGCCGCACGCCCTTGGCCGAAAATCGCGGTGGGGTGATGCCGGAGAAAGTCGGCCGCGACCATCATCCGTTCGCTTTCAGCGTCTGGATGGCCGGCGGCGGCATCAAGCCCGGCTGCATCTACGGCAAAACCGACGAGATCGGCTGGGCTCCGATCGAGAACCCCGTCCACATCAATGATTTCCACGCCACCATCCTCAATCTCTTTGGCTTCGACCACAAGCGATTGAGCGTCAAGTACAAGGGGCTCAACGTGCGCCTCACAGATCAGGGCGGCAAAGTGGTTAACGACCTTCTGGCGTAGCCTTTTCAATGACGCTCCCGTTCGCCCTCGGCTATTGCACCAACGTCCATGCCGGGGCCACGCTGCGCCAGACACGCGAGAATCTTCAGAAGCATGCAGTGCGCGTGAAGGAACTGTATAGCCCCAAGCGGCCGATGGGGATTGGGCTGTGGCTGTCGGCGGCCGCGGCCAAGGAACTGGTCGAGACGAAACAGGTCGCCGAGTTCCGCGACTGGCTCGCCGAGCAGGGGCTCGTCCCGTATACGATGAATGGCTTTCCTTACGGCGACTTTCACGAGAAGATCGTCAAGCACCGCGTCTACCAGCCGACCTGGTGGGACCGGCAGCGGCTGGATTACACATTGCAACTCGTTGACATCCTCCACGAGATTCTTCCGCCGGGGCTGGAGGGGAGCATTTCCACGCTGCCGATCGCTTGGGGAACGCCGTGTCCGGACCTCGAACAAACGCAGGCGGCGGCGGAGCAGCTCCGGGCTGCCGCACGGCACATGCACCAGCTTGAGGAACGCACCGGTCGGCTTATCTACCTCTGCCTGGAGCCCGAGCCAGGGTGCGTCTTCACGTTTGCCGATGACGTGGTCCACTTCTCTAAGTGGCAGCTCTTCAACGGCCCCGATGTCAGCATCGTCCGACGCCACATCCGCATCTGCCACGACGTCTGCCACGCGGCCGTCATGTTCGAGGATCAGGAGGAAGTGCTTCGCAAATATCGCGATGCGGGCATCGAGGTGGGAAAGATTCAGGTCTCGGCGGCACTGCGGATGGATTTGAGGGCCATGGATCACAATGTGCAGCGAGACGGCACGTTCCTGAGGGAACAAGCCGTAGAACAGCTTCGCGGATTTGCGGAAGACCGCTACCTGCACCAAACCGTCGTGAAGGACGTATTTGACGAGCTGTTTTACGAGGATCTTCAATTAGCGCTGATGGTCCAAGCCGACGCCTCGCTTGGCGAGTGGCGGGTCCACTTTCATGTTCCAATTTTTCTCACCAAGTTTGGCTTGCTCCAAGCGACGCAAGAACAGATCTCACAGTGTCTTGCCGCCGCGAGCTGCTACACGACGTGCCAACACCTGGAAGTCGAAACCTACGCCTGGAGCGTGCTCCCCAAGGAGCTTCAGCACGCCGAACTGGCTGAGGGCATCACCCAGGAGCTGAAGTGGCTCGAATTGGCGCGGGGGCGCGGCTGAATTCCTGCGGCCTGGCCAACGGGGTCGGGAGTCGATTTCGGTCAACGTGTTTCCACTTGCAAGAGCTTCCGCCGAAATCGATGCCCGACCCCTTTCACCCTGCGGCGGCAAGAATTGACGCATCTTTCGGCAGCGGTTAGGATTACGGCTGAACGCTCTACGGTGGCTAAGCGATGAGACTCTGCGCACAAGTCGTGCTTTTCGCAGCAGCGGCTATGCTGTCGGCTGGGAGTCTCCGCGCTGGCGAGCCGACGCCGGAACAGGCAAAGTTCTTTGAGGAGAAGGTCCGCCCGGTTCTCGTCGCCAACTGCTTCAAGTGCCATACCGGCAAGGAACCGAAGGGGGAGTTGCGGCTGGATTCCGGGGAAGCCGCCTTGGCCGGCGGCGAATCGGGTCCGGTGATCGTTCCCGGTAAGCCGGAGGAGAGCCTGCTGGTCGAGGCGATCAACTACAGGTCGCTGGAAATGCCGCCGACCGGCAAGCTCGGCGACGAAGCCATTGCGACGCTCACGGAGTGGGTGCGCCTAGGCGCCCCATGGCCGGGAGGGCATGGCAGCGGCGTTGGCGGACCGGCGCTTCGCAAAGTGAAAGACAAAGTCACCGACGAGGATCGCGCGTGGTGGGCGTTCCAGCCCGTGAAGAATTACCCGGTGCCGGAAATTGCCGGCGACACCCGGTCGCGGACGGCCATTGATCGATTCCTTCTTGTAGACCGGGCTTCCCAACCCGGCCAGGATGGGAATGCCGGGCTAGGAAGCCCGGCCTACGAAGCGAACAAGCGGACACTCATCCGCCGCGCCTATTTCGATCTGGTCGGGGTGCCGCCGCCGATCGAGGACGTCGATGCCTTCATCGCCGACGATCGGCCGGACGCCTACGAGCGGCTGATCGACCGGCTGCTGGCCAGCCCGCAGTTCGGCGAGCGCTGGGCGCGCCACTGGCTCGACCTGGTGCGCTATGCCGAGTCAGACGGCTACAAGGCGGATGCCTACCGCCCGCACGCCTGGCGGTACCGCGATTACGTCATCCGGTCACTGAATGCCGACAAGCCGTACGACCGCTTCATGGCGGAGCAGATAGCCGGGGACGAAATCGCGCCGCACGATCCGGACGCGCTCATCGCCACTGGCTACTACCGCGTCGGCATTTACGAGTACAACCAGCGCGATGTGCGGACGCAGTGGGCCGTCATCCTCAACGACATCACCGACGTGACGGCCGACGTGTTCCTCGGCATGGGGATGAGCTGTGCTCGCTGCCACGACCACAAGTTTGATCCGCTTTTGCAAAAGGACTATTACCGCCTCCAGGCGTTCTTCGCGTCGATCATCCAGCGGGACGACCTGCCGGCCGCCACGCCTGAGCAGATTGCCGAGCACGAGCAGCGGCTGGAGGTATGGGAGGAAAAGTCGGCTGAAGTTCGCCGGCAGCTCGACGAGCTGGAGCGACCGCTCGTCGATACTGCCGCCAAGGCGTTTATCGCCAAATTCCCCGATGACATCGAGTCGTACTTCACGAAGGCCGACCGTGCCCCGCTGGAGGAGCAGCTTCGCCGGCTGGCCTCGCGGCAGATCATCGAAGAGGGGGGAAAGATCGAATTCGAGAAGAAGCTGAAAGGAGACAAGCTAGAGCGCTGGAAGGAACTAAAGAAGCAACTTGCCGCATTCGACACGGAAAAACCGCAGCAGCTGCCGCAGGCAATGATGGTCAGCGACGTGGGGCCGCTGCCACCGCCGCTGACGATCCCCGGCAAGCGCGATGTGGAAGAGATTCTCCCCGGCATCTTGAGCGTGTTGGACGACGCCCCGCTGCCGCACCAAACGCCTTCGACCTCGTCAAACAGCACCGGCCGGCGCACGGCACTGGCCCAGTGGCTCGGCAGTGACGACAACCCGCTCACGCCGCGGGTCCTGGTCAACCGGCTGTGGCAATACCACTTCGGCCGCGGCCTGGTTGAATCGTCCAGTGACTTTGGCAGGCTGGGACAGCCTCCTTCACAGCCCGAGCTGCTCGACTATTTATCCGGCAAGTTCGTCCGCGACGGCTGGGAGATGAAGCGGATGCACCGGCTCATGATGACATCCAGCGCATATCGCCAAATCGGGCAGGTGTCGGAGTATGCGGGTGCGAGGGTGCCAGGGAATGCATCACTTCCCACGCCCTCACACCCTCACACCCTCATACCCATCCACCCCCGCCGTCTCGACGCCGAGCAAATCCGCGACGCGGCATTGGCCGTCACGGGTGAGCTCGATGGCCGTGCCGGCGGCGAGGGGAGCGATTGGGCGACAGCGCGACGGTCGATCTACTTGAAGGCGTTCCGCAACAAGCGCGACGCGCTGCTGGACGTGTTCGACATACCTGATGGCAGCAGCAGCATCCCGCAGCGCAATGTGACGACGACGCCCACGCAGTCGCTGCTGATGATCAACGGGCCGTGGCTGCTTGAGAGGGCCAAGACCCTGGCTCTCCGGATCGCCAACGAGGCCAAGGAGTCGGATGAGCAAGTGCGGCTGGCGTACCGGCTAGTATTCGCGCGGGCGCCGACTGCGGAAGAAGAAACGGATGCCGTGGCGTTTGTGAGTGGCGATCGTGGCAGCGAGCGACTCGTGGACCTGTGCCACGTGCTCCTCAACAGCAGCGAATTCCTCTACGTTGATTAGAGGAGCGAACATCGATGCCTCAAAATCCTCAATCCGAAATTCGAAATCTGCAACTGGTGTCGCGCCGAGACATGCTCCTTTCGGCTGGCCTCGGCTTCGGCGGCCTGGCGCTGGCACACCTACTTCCAGAAGCGCTCGCCGCCGCCGAGTTGGCTCCTGGCTCCCGACTCCTGGCTCCTGGAAAGCCCCGTCCTCATTATCCACCCCGCGCCAAGAGCGTCATCTTCCTGTTCATGGAAGGCGGTCCCAGCCATCTCGACACGTTCGATCCCAAGCCCGATCTGGAAAAGTACGCCGGAAAGCCATTGCCGCCGACCTTTAAACCGGTCGTGCTGGCGATGGGAGAGAACGACGCCCCGATCATGCCGAGCAAACGTCAGTGGAAGCAGCATGGTGAAGGAGGGCTGTGGATCTCCGACTGGCTGCCGCACACGACACAGTGTGCTGACGATTTGTGCGTGATCCGCTCCTGCTGGACCAACGGGCTGAATCACTCCGGCGGCGTTTGCCAGATGAACACCGGCACGCCGATCGCTGGCCGGCCTTCGCTCGGCGCGTGGGTCAGCTACGGCCTGGGGACCGAGAATGAAAACCTGCCGGCCTTCGTCGTGATGGAAGACACGCCCGGCAGCGTTGTCAACGGCCCGCGTAACTGGAGCGCCGGGTTCATGCCCGCCCAGTATCAGGGGACGGCACTCTTGCCCGGCGACGAGCCGATCAGGAACCTGGCTTCTCCCCAGGGAATTTCAACCGACGAGCAGCGCCGCAAGCTTGACCTGTTGGCCCGGCTCAACCGCCGCCACGCCGCCGAGCGCGCCGGCCAGAGCGAACTGGAGGCACGCATCGCCAGCTACGAGTTGGCCTTCCGGATGCAGGCCGAAGCGCCCGAGGCGGTCGATTTGCGCGACGAGACGGCGGAAACAATCGCGCTCTACGGCCTCGACCAGAAGGAGACGCAAACCTACGGCCGCATGTGCTTGCTCGCGCGGCGGCTCGTCGAGCGCGGCGTGCGGTTCATCCAGCTTTACAGTGGCGCCGGCAGCAAGTGGGACGCTCACTCGGGCCTCGAAAAGAATCACTCCGAGCACTGCCTGGAGACCGATAAGCCGATCGCCGGCCTGCTTATGGACCTTAAGCGTCGCGGCTTACTCAATGACACGCTGGTCATCTGGGGAGGCGAGTTCGGCCGCACGCCGATGAGCGAGAAGGGGGACGGCCGCGACCACAACCCCTACGGATTTTCGATGTGGGTGGCCGGCGCCGGCATTCGTGGTGGCCGCACCGTCGGCACCACCGACGAGATCGGCCTGCACGCCGTCGAGGACCGCTTGCACGTGCATGACCTTCACGCCACATTTCTGCATCTGCTCGGCGTGGACCACATGAAGCTGGTCTACATGAACAAGGGACGTCCCGAGCGGGCTACGATCAACGAGGGTGAGCCCAGCGCACAGGTCATCGGTTAGGTGGATGCTGCCCGCCGGAACATTTTCGTTATCCGCTCATGCCGACGCCGCGTGCGAAACTCGATCTGTCAGGCCTTGGACTCCGTTGGCCTCGGCGCAGTGGACGCAGCAATAGATCACGTCGCCCTTTTGGACGCCGTGGCCGATGACGCGGCACCCGCAGTGCTCGCACTTTGGCGCTAGCGCCTGAATAGCGCATTCAAACGAGTCGAAGACGTGCGTCTGTCCTGCCATCGTCACCGTGAACGACTTGTCGTAGTCATTGCCGCAGACATCGCATTTCGCCATGGCGAATCCTCCCAACGAGGTGCGGGGACCTAGGAGCAAAACCGTGCAAATGGGATGCCAGCGCCACTGCCTCATGGCAACGTTTCCGACAGGACCTTGCGCGCCATTTCCGCGTGGTACTCGTGGAGCTTCTTGCGCAGTTCGGGGCGCTTGGCAGCCAGGATCCGCACGGCCAAGAGGCCCGCGTTTTTGGCCCCCGCCTCGCCGACGGCCAGCGTGCCGACCGGAATTCCCCCGGGCATCTGCACGATCGACAGCAGCGAGTCGAGCCCCTGAAGCTTGCTGACCATCGGGACGCCAAGCACCGGCAAAACGGTCAGCGCGGCCGCTACGCCAGCCAGGTGCGCCGCGCCGCCGGCACCGGCGATGATTACTTCCAGGCCCCTCCCTTCCGCCTCCTTAACCCACTGACTCGTCTGCTCGGGCGTGCGATGAGCCGACAGAACGCGGGATTCGTGCGGTACGCCGAACTGGGAGAGCACGTCGGACGCCTGGCGCATCGTTTCCCAATCTGACTTGCTTCCCATGATGATGCCGACGAGCGGGGCGGATGTTTCGGGCATGATCGAGCTTTCTCCAGTGACTGACGCGAATGGGGAAAACACGTATCATAAACGCGTAGGGCCCTTCGTCCCATGAGGACTCGCCATGTCCATTGCCGATTTGATCGACGATTATGCCGCCGGCCCGGCGCTCTTGCGCCAGGCGGTGCGCGGGATGACCCGCGAGCAGCTTCTGGCGCGGCCCATCGAGGGGAAATGGTCGACGCTGGAGTGCGTCTGCCACATTGCCGACTTCGAGCCAGTATACGTGGACCGAATGACGCGGGTCATCGCCCAGGAGAAGCCGACGTATTTCGGCGGCGATCCGGACTTGTACGCCTCCAAGCTGGCTTACGCCGCACGCGAAATTGAGGAGGAGCTGACCCTCATCGACGCCTGCCGCCGTCACATGGGCCGCATCCTCCGGTCGCTGAAAGAAGCTGACTTCCAGAGGAAGGGAAATCACAGCGAGGCGGGCGAACAGACGCTGGAGAAGCTGCTGACCAACGTCACCAAACACATCCCGCACCACATCGAGTTCATTCGGGAAAAGCGGAAGGCGCTCGGACTGGCGTAGGACGCAGCGTACTGGATAGCCTGTTTGGCCGCCGGTCTTCTCGCTGCGGCTAACGGCAAACAACAGGCAGCGCAAATGTCTTTCGCGCATGGGCCTGCAATTTCTCTCGCGCGCTCTGGGAGTGACCTATCGTTTCCCAGGTGGGTACCCATTCCCTGCGCCGTGCATTTTGCGCCGTTGGGATCCGCGGCGAGACGCAGCTGTTAGAACCGGCGTCATCATCATGGTCAGTACAACCATAATTTTTCAGCAAAACTTCAAGATATCCGCATTAACAATTGACAACCCTGTCCCGCGGCGGGTCTAACCAAATCATCCGCATCTGGCCCTGGTGGAGCACAACCATGTTCGTGCTGCGCAACTCCTCGATCGTCCTCGTTTGCCTGACTTCGCTGACGGGCCTGGCGCCGGCCCTGGCGCAAACCGGTACCGTACGCGGCTATCCACCGGGCACGATGCTTCAGCAGTCGCCATACTATTCGGCCTATTACCCGACCCAGTACGGCTACGCCTATCCGCCCGCCGCCAGTGCTGCCTCCGCGTATCAGGCCGCCTATCCTACAATCAGGCTCTCTCCCCAGACCGCCTACTATGCGCCCGCTCAGCCAGCCGTGGGCATTCCATCCGCCGACCCCGCTGCCGTTCGCCCCGCTGCCAATTACACGCTCGCTCCTGCCGGCGGCGCCAGTGCCGGCTCAGAGGCCTATGCCTTTTATGGACAACCGGCGCCGCTGAATTACGTGCCGCCGAGCTACTACGGCTATCAGACCCGCATGGTGCAGGTGCCAGTGACGTATTACCGGCCCTATACGGTCTACCAACCGGGCATGGCCGCTCCGGTCACTTGCCAGCGCGCAACTGCCGCCACTACGTGCCAACCGCAGCGGCATTGTTGCTTCTCGTGTTTCGATTGGCTGTTTCACAAACCTCGTTGCGGAGCGCCAGCCGCCGTGCCGGTTGCAGCGGCGCCAATTGCTGCAGCACCGGTCGCTGCCGTGCCTGCGGTCGTGCCGCGAGCGGTTTGCTACGGCAGTTCCTGCGCGCCGCCCCCCTGCGGCACTCCTTACTACAACACGATCCCGCCGGCGACGACGGTGCCCGTCGTGCCCGGCGCCACCGTGGTCCCCTCGACGGTAGCTCCCTCGACGATCACACCCCCCAGCGGCGTGCGCGGCATTTTGACGCCGCCGACTATCGTCCCGCCTCCCGGCACGCGGATAATTGGCCCCGGAGCTACGGTTCCCGACGGATCGACGATCAGGCCGGGCATCCCTCCTGGCACGGCGGTCCCGCCACCGGGAACATCCGGCAGCGGCACGAACTATCGTCCGGCGCAGCGCGGCGACGCTCCCTTGTCGCGCGATGACTCGCGGGGCGACGTCGTACGTCAAGAGGCAGCAGCCACGTCGACTCAGGGAAGTAGAGCCAGTCGCAGCGGCCCACGGTCGGCCGATGGTCCGGTGCTGAATCGTCCGACGATCAGCGAGCCAACGCTCGGCCCGAGGCGGAGCGTGCAGCCGGTTCCCGATCCCGCCGGCAGCGACCGCCTCAAGCGAGAAGACCCCGCCAACCGCGCGCCGCAATTGATCGACCCCAGCGATCGCACTGCGGCCGCTGACGGGCCGCAGCGCGGGCGAGCCGAGTGGGGAGTCGTCCCCGCAACATGGCCGGACAAGGCCGCCGCCGCCGCACCAGACACCAAGCGCGGCAGCCTCCAGCCAGTCAGTCGGTACATGCCGAAGCCAGCAGGAGAGACCTGGGACGATACGCAATGGAAGAGCGCAGCGAATTAGCCGAACTCGGCAGGGTTCGGATGAATGTTCGTGCGATGGCGAATCCGAAGTCGAAGGACTTCGGCGACGAGCGCTAGTTCGACTGCGATTACTTCGGCGTCAGCGTGGCGATCATCTGCTTGGCCATGTACTGCGGCGGCGATTCGAGCTTGCCGACCTCGGCCAGCTCCGCCACGACTTTCTCCATGACCTTTTTCCCTTCGTCGATGTGCGCCAGTTCGCGGCCGCGGAACACCACCTTGACGGTGACCTTGTCCTTGTGCTGAAGGAATCCTTTGGCCTGCTTGACTTTGAAATCAATGTCATGCTCGCCCGTCTTGGGGCGGAGCCGGATTTCTTTGGTCTTGGGATGATGCGTCGCCTGATGCGATTTCTTGTTCTTCTCGTACTTGTACTTGCCGAAATCCATGATTCGGCAGACCGGCGGCCGCTCGTTGGGGGCCACCTCGACGAGATCCAGGTCCGCCTCGCGGGCCCTGGTCAAAGCTTGATCGACGGGAATGATTCCTAGCTGAGCCCCATCCGCCCCGATGACGCGTACGGGAGAAATGCGGATTTGCTCGTTGATTCGAGTCTTGACTTCCGGCACATGTACCTTTCGTGAGTGAAGGAAGCGCGATCACGGCGACACCGCGTCGCCCAGACCACACGCTCAAGTTGTCTCAATCCAGTACAAATATCGCTTGCGGCACTCGATTTTGCAAACCCCCGCCTCCCGGTCAAGCCTTCCTCATGATCACTTGTTCGCTCGACCTGCCTGCTGATCAGCCGTTGCCGCGGGTAGTGGCCAAATCCGTCGGCCTGCATCCGCTGTTGTATCGCAAGCGGATCGAGCGGATCGACCGCGAAGCGCGCCCAGGGGACCTAGTCGCCGTCTATGCGGAGGATCGGCTGGCCGGCTACGGTCTCGTCAATCCCAAGGCCGAAATCGCCGTGCGGATGCTGTCTTTGGGCGACCAGCGACCTGACGAAAGCTGGTGGCGGTCGCGGCTGGAGACGGCCGTCCGTCTGCGGCGCGAGATCTTGCGGCTCGAAGGCGTTACCGACAGCTACCGCGTGATCCATGCGGAATCCGACGGCCTGCCCGGCCTGGTCGTGGACAAACTGGGGGACGTCCTGTCGGCCGAGTGCTTTTCGATTGGCATGTACCTGCGGGCCGAGGCGATTCTCAAGCTGCTTTCGCCGCTGGTGGGTACGAAGCACACGCTTATTCGCACCGGCCCGGCCACTTTGTCGCAGGAGGGTTTCGAAGGGCCGCCTATCGCCTCGGACGGTCTGTCGCCACGGGTCACGATCCAGGAGTTCGGCACTCGTTTCCGCGTAGATTTCGCCGGGGGTCACAAGACCGGTTTTTTCTGTGACCAGCGCGATAACCGGCGAATGCTAGCCAGCTTTTGCTCCGGCAAGTCGGTGCTCGACCTGTGCTGCTACAGCGGCGGTTTCGCAATTCAGGCCAAGAAACTCGGTGGGGCGGCCGAGGTAACCGGCGTCGATCTGGACGAGGAGCCCCTGGCGCTGGCCCGCGAGAACGCCAACCTCAACCAGGTGCGAGTCCGCTTCGTGCAGGCCGACGCATTCGCCTACATGCGGGACATGCTCGCCAATGGCCGCCAGTACGACGTCGTGGTCCTGGACCCGCCGAAGCTAATCCGCAATCGGGCGGAGTTGGAAGAGGGAACGCGAAAGCACTTCGATCTCAACCGACTGGCGATGCAGCTCGTTGTCGGCGGTGGTCTGATGGTGAGCTGCACGTGTGCCGGCCTGCTCGCACCCGATGAGTTCCTGCGGCTGATCTATGCCGCGGCCCGCCAGGCGGGAACTGAAATCGCCGGCAGTTCCCCTCCGCGGCGCGCCGCGCGCACCTGCCAGATCCTGGCCAAGACCGGCGCGGCCCCCGATCACCCGGTAGCGGCGCACTGCCCGGAGACGGAGTATTTGCAGGCGGTGTGGATGAGGCTGGTGTAGTGCTGAATGCGGAGTGTTGAGCGCCACCACCGGCAATACGTGCACTCCCAGCCTGGTGGGGAGAATGTTCCCGCCGAAAAAAAGTTGAACGTTAGGCTTACGAGCTTTTCTTGGGCAGCTTCTCCAGCAGCCAGCCCCGGACCGAGTCGGCAACTTGTTCCACCAGAAATCCGCCAGTAACTCCGAACAGCGACATTACGATCGCCACGCGTTCGAAATCC
Source organism: Pirellulaceae bacterium (assembly GCA_035649415.1). Taxonomy (GTDB): domain Bacteria; phylum Planctomycetota; class Planctomycetia; order Pirellulales; family Pirellulaceae; genus DATKDU01. Next base: position 20,168 of record DASRJP010000130.1, read on the forward strand.
GCGAGGGTTTTCGGCGTCAAGGTCGAATCGGTCGAACCGGTCATGGAGATGGCTCCGATCATGAACAGGAGGCACAGCACGAAGCCGAGGATCAACCCGGAGGCGGTATCGGTGATAATACGTAATAGCGCCAGCGTCGTCGTCGGATCGAAGACTGATCGCAGGCTGTGCCTCAATAACACGCCAATCGCTGCCGCAATCAGAACCAGGATGAACGTCCAATGGGGCGCAGCCGCCCCGGTCGCGTCTGAGGATGCACCCGTGCTGGCCGGGTAGCTGACGGCGATCCTGGAAAACAACGCGATCCACGCGACGAGGAGCAATAATTCAATCGCCAGCACAAAGCACTGCTGGATCACTGCCGCCCTTTGGTCTCGGCGGAAGACGCCGCTCTGGGCCAATTCGCCGAGAGAGGCGATGACCGTTTCGGCCGCGGCATTCGATTCCGCTTCGGTGCCAGGCCACGCGCCCTCGAGAACCGTGTTGAGTGTGCTGCCGGATTCGTCCAGGGTTCCGATCTGGCCCCGAACGGCTCTCCACAAGTCTCTGCCGCTCCCCTGGAAATTCGGAATGCCAAGGACTGGCTTGCCGTAAGCGAGGGCAATCTGCCCCACCGAAGAGGTTCCACCGGTCCCGCCGATGGCCACGACGGCATTGGCCGCTTCGGCCTGGTAGAACCTGCCCAGTTGAAAGTCCTGCACCGGCATCCGCTTGAGGAGGAACTCGACGTTGCTCCATCGGCTTCGTCCTTGAAAGGGAAAGGGCGAATCGTCATCGGGGCACAAGATCCAAACGCGATGACGCTGGTTGTTCTCGGTCTGGACGCTCGCCACGCCTTCAACGACGTGGGGGTCGGCGTACTTCTCCGCTTCGGAGCTGACGATGACTTCGTGTCCCGCCTTGGCCAGAGCGTGACCGATGGACCGGCACGCCATCTTGAACGGTTCGGGGACAACGACCTTGTCGCCCGGCGCTGGCGGGGACGATTCGCCCGCGGGCCCATCACCCACGGCGGACGGCGGTACTTGCCCCTGGCGATCTTGATCTGCCGGTGGCTCGACGATTGAACCTAAGACCAGAACTCGCATGGAACGTACCCCTCAGTTCGGCATTTGGTTGGCAACTGGCCGTGAGTGCCTCAAGCGACCGTCCTGGCGGACGGGTGTGTTCTGACGATCGGCGGAAGGGGACCGCGGGCAACCGGCCCATGTCGTTTGGAGCGATGTGGTCGATCCCGCAAAGGCCCCCCCCGAGCATTGTGACTAGCCGCAGCGTCACGAGCAAATCTTTTATCCCGCTGGACTTGATCCACCCGGAGAAAGACGACTTGCGGCTGGGGTGGGTGTTCTGATCGCGGAGAGACCCGGGTGGGGGATATCAAGTCTCGACGCGGAGCCGAAGAATCGGAGGCAACGGGGCCAAATCACAAGCCCGAAGCGCAAGCGAGGGAAAC
>DASRJP010000131.1:0-16603 GCA_035649415.1 Pirellulaceae bacterium
GTCAAGGACGTCAAGGTTCTCGCACCGGAGCGGGTCGTGCCAATGAAGATCGACCAGCGCGACGCCTACGCCATCCTGCAAAAGTGGCTCCCCAGCAGCTTCTGGCGTCCCAGCGACCTGGCTCAGCAAGCGGTCGTCGAAAAAATGACCCCGGTTTTTGTGCCGTACTGGGTCTTTAGCGCTCAGACCTTCACCTACTGGACGGCCGACACCAGCCAGACACCGCTGGGGGCCCGCGGCGACTGGTTTCCAATGGCTGGCGAGCATCGGGGGGAATACCGCGGGCTGCTCGTCGGCGCCAGCGGCTCGCTGACACCCGGCGAGACGAGCGCGCTGTGCCCTTTCGATCTGACCGAGGGAGTGTCGCCGGAGCAGGTCGATCTGACCAACGTCGTCTATGAGCCGTTCCAAGTGCAGCGAAAATACGCCCGCCCGCTGGCCCAGCGCGGGTTCGAGGAACTGATCGGCCGCGACTGTCGCCAGTATGTACCCGGCAATTGCCGCAATCTGAAGGTCAACGTTCGCGTGGAGAACCTGACGGGTGAGCCGGTGCTGCTGCCGCTCTACATCATGGCGTACCGCTACAAGGGGCAGGTCTACCGCTTTCTCGTCAACGGTCAGACCGGCCGCTGCACGGGGACGGCGCCGACGTCGTACGTCAAGATTGCGGTCGCGGTTGCCATCGTCCTGGCGATCCTGCTGGGGATCATGCTGTGCGGCGGACTGGGAGCGGCGATGTTTGGGCGGTAAGCCTTGCCGCGAGTCTGCGTTACGGATACAGGGAGTATCCCGCCACGGCGGTTTGAATCTTGAACACCGTCTTGCCGGCCGTGACGTAAAGCATCTTCTTCTCCGGGCCGCCAAATGCCAGATTCGTAATCACGTCCTCGGGAATCGGAATGCGTCCGAGCAGCTTTCCCTCGGCCGAGATCACATACACGCCCGTCGGCACGTCGGCCGATTCGTTGGCCGTGCGCGGCTTGGATATTCCGGCAGCAATCCACAAGTTCCCCTGCGCATCGAGGCGCATGCCGTCGCCGCCGCGGCCGCGGCCGAAGTCGTAAACCTGCCGCTGATTGCTGACCGCGCCGTCATCGGCAATGTCGAAGGCCCAGATCTTGCGATTGCCACTGGGCCGGCTGTAGTCGCTATCGACGACGTAAAGGGTCTTGCCGTTGGGCGAGATCGCCACCCCGTTAGGCCGTCCGATCGCCGGCTGCGTGATCACGCGCTGCACCTTGCCCCCCTCGTCGATGCGATAGACCGCCTCATGCGGGTGTTCCATGATGCTGCGGTCCAGGGCGTACAGCGGATCCGTGAACCAGATGCGGCCGCGCGGATCGACCACCACGTCGTTGGGACTGTTGTAGCGCTTTCCTTCATAGCGCTCGGTGAGCACTGCGACCTCTCCGGTCTTCATGTCGGTGCGGACGACGCGCCGCCGCCCGCCGGGGCCGTTCTCGGCCCCCTCGCAACTGATCAGCCGCCCCTGGGCGTCGAACGTGTTGCCGTTGGTGCGCCCGCTGTCGGCCCGGAAAGTGGACACGCTCCCTTGCGGATCCATCTTCAGGATGCGATTGCCGTTGATGTCGCTGAAGAAGAGGTTCCCCTCAGCATCCATCGCCGGACCTTCCAGAAAGCAGACGACGGAGGCGGCCTGGAGGCTAGCCATCGGGGCGAGCAAGTTATTGGGTAGGGGGATGTCGCTCATGTTGATTTCCTCGGCAGCCGCCAGACTGAAAACGATGAACCACGGGCCGCAGAAGAGGGCAATTCGAAGCAGCGACATGGAAGTGCTCCTTGCCGCACAGCGGCCTGTTTTGCAGGACCTGACATTACGTTCGCCGGCGCAGCGACGCAAGATGCGAGGAACCCTTCGCAGCAGGACGGTGCGGGGCGGAGCTGACCACGCATCGATTTCTCGGCCTGGCTACCGATGAAAAAACTGCCATTGCTTGCTCACGATCAGACGCGCCCCGCGGCGGAAGGTGAGATAGGACCAGGCCCACTGGAGCACCACCAACAGCCGGTTCTTGAAACCAGTCAGGTAGTAGATGTGGACGACGAGCCACAGCAGCCAGGCCGGAAAGCCGGCCATCTTCAGGCGGCCCAGTTCGACGATCGCCCGGCTGCGGCCAATGGTCGCCATCTGCCCTTTATCCACGAAGTGGAACGGCCGGCGCGGCTTGCCGGATAGTTCGCCGCGGATCAGTCGCGCCAGATAGCGGCCCTGCTGCATGGCGACGGGCGCAGTCCCGGGGAGCGGCTTTCCCGTCTGATGCAGGAAGCACGCCAAATCTCCTGCCACAAACACGTTTTTGTGCCCAGGCACGCTCAAGTCGGGTTCGACGAGCACGCGCCCCTGCCGGTCAACCTTCAGTCCCGCCTTCTCGCCCAGCGGAGACGCTTTCACTCCCGCGGCCCACAGCACGGTTGCCGCCCTGATCCGCTCGCTGCCGATTTCCACGCCCGCGGCGCTCACGTTCGTTACGGCACTGTTGGTCCAGACCTGCACTCCCAGTTGCTCAAGGTCGCGCGTGGCACGGCTCGCTTGATGCTCGCTAAAGCTGGGCAGGATTCGCGGCCCGGATTCCAGCAGGATGATTCGGGCGCTGGCCGCGTCGATCGTGCGAAAATCCCTGGCCAGTGTGAAACGGCTCATCTCTCCGATGGCTCCGGCCAGTTCCACGCCGGTCGGCCCGCCCCCCACCACGACGAACGTCAGCAGCCGCTTCCGCTCCTCCGCCGACGTGCAGCATTCGGCCTCCTCATAGGCGGAGAGTACGCGCCGTCGAATTTCCGTGGCCTGCTCCAGGGTCTTCAGCCCCGGCGCGTGCTCCTCCCATTCATCGTGACCGAAATAGCTGTGCCGCGCCCCGCAGGCCACAATCAGATAATCGAAACCCAATTCGCCAAAGTCGGTGTTAACCACGTTCCGCTCAAGGTCCACCCCATGCACCTCCCCTTGCAGCACGCGGACGTTCCGATGCCGCGACAACATGCTGCGGATTGGCGCCGCGATGTCCGCGGGACTTAGACCCGCCATCGCCACCTGGTACAAGAGCGGCTGGAACAGGTGATGATTGGTGCGATCGACGAGCGTCACCTCGATGCCCGCAGCGCTCCCCAGCCCCTTGGCAGCATTCAGCCCGGCAAAACCTCCGCCAATGATCAGCACGTGCGGCATCGCCAGCGACTCCTAAGTCGGCCGCGGCCGCGACGCGGCCCGCGCGATCTTTTCGCCAATTAGCGCGATCTTGTGGTCCTTCAGCCGCTTCTCGTTGAGCCAGTAGGGGCTCGTGATCTCCTTGAACGCGTGGATTGCCGCCTGAATTCCCTCAGCCCAGGCGACAGCAATCAGCTTGATGTCGCCATGCACGTCCCCCACTGCAAAAATCCCCTGCCGGCTGGTCTCGAAGTACGGATCGACCGCAATGCTGCCGTCGTCGTTGAGGACCAGCGCCAGCCGCTCGAACGTTTCCTTCGCCGACAAAAAACCGATCTGCACGATTGCCAGCGAGCAGCTCAGCCGCTCGCCGCTGGTCAGCGACAGCTCGATGGCGTCGCCGGCAAAACGGGCGGCGGCGATTTCGGTCGAAGTGTGAATGTTCCCGCCAGCCTCGCGAATCCTCACCAGGCTGTCTGGCTTGCCGATCGGAGTCGCCTCGCGAACGATCAGGTCCACCAGCCCGCCGCGAGCCTGCACCATCAGTGCCGCATCAAGTGCCGAGTCCCCGCCACCGACGACGGCCACGCGGCATCCCTCATAATCTCCGATCTTGGGAATCTTGTAATGGACGTTCTTGGACCCCAGCTCGTCGAGCACGGGCAGTCGCCGCGGGTAGTGCAACAGTCCGCAGGCGATGATCACCTTGCGGCACAAGTAGCTCGCCTTGCTCGTCACGACCCGCTTGAGCCGGTCCTCAGTCTCGATTTGGTCCGTGTCCTCGACCGTCACCAGCTCTTCGTTGAAGCGGAACTGAACCAGCGCATCTTGTGCCTGGCGAAACGTCCGCTGCGACAACTCCTCGCCCGTAACGCCGTCGGGAAACCCCGGGATATCGACGATTCGCTTATCCGCGTAAAGGAATTGCGGCTGTCCTCCCGGGCGGTCTTTGGCCTCAATGACCAGCGTCGACAGCGCCCGGTGAGCGGTCGTCAGGCTGGCGGCCAGACCGGCCGGGCCGGCGCCGATAATGACGACGTCCCAGTACGGCAGATTGTCGAAATCCAGATCGGGCTCGAGGGTGGAAACTTTGAAGTCGGCCATGATCGAGTGCCTTTCCCCACTGGGGAGATTCGCGCGCTGTGCGAGCACGGTCTGCCAACATAATGACTCTCTCTCGGCTTTCCAGGAAGACCTTGTGCGACCAGGACGTCTTTCCCGGTCGGGAAGAATTGGGATACATTGATCTCACTGCCCGCCTCGCAAATTGCCTCCAACTCAGTCGGAGCCGCGCCCGTGAACAAGGAAGAAATCCTCACCAAACTTCAAGCGGGGGAACTCTCAGTCGACGAAGCCACGAAGCTGCTCAACGAACTCGATGCACCTAAGCGCGGCCTATACTGCAAGGTCAGCGAGAAGGGGGCCGTCTCAGTGTATGGCCTGCAGCGGATGCCCGTCACCTTGTACGTCGAGCAGTGGAACCGCTTGCTCGACTTTTCCGAGGACTTGAAGCGGTTTCTCAAGGAAAACGATTCCAGGCTCAAGCGGAAGGAGAAATAGGCCGCGAGCGTCGCCTGCCAGGCACCGGCCGCCGAACTACTCTGGCCCATCGCCCCTCATGAATCCTCCACTGACCAATCGTGTCGCACTTATCACCGGCGCTGGCCGCGGCATTGGCCGGGCTATCGCCTTGGCCTTTGCGGCCGCCGGGGCTCGCCTGGGACTGACGGCGCGCACCATGGCCGAACTCGATGAAGTTGTGGGCAGGATTCGCAGCGCCGGCGGCAATGCCGTGGCCTTTCCCGCCGATCTGTCGGACCGGCAAGTGCCGCGAAAGCTGGTGGCCGACGTCCAGCAGGCGCTAGGCCCGGTGGAAATCCTCGTGAACAATGCGGGGGTGGGTAGCAGCGCGAATCCGCGCCCGCTCGTCGAGTTCGATGACGATTTCTGGGACCTGTCGCTGGCCGTGAATCTCACGGCGCCGTATCTCCTGTGCAAAGCTGTGTTGCCGGAAATGCTGGCTCGCCGCTGGGGGCGGATCATTACCATCGCGTCCATCAACGGCAAGATCGGCAGCCTGCACGGCGCGGCCTATGCCGCCAGCAAGCACGGAGTGCTGGGACTGACGCGGACGCTGGCGCTGGAAGTCGCCGCACACGGGGTCACCGTCAATGCGATTTGCCCTGGTCCAGTACATACAATGATGAACGACCGCCGCATCGAGTACGACGCACAGCGGCGGGGCGTTTCGTTTGCGGACCAGGAATCTGGCCTGACGCCGCTGGGCCGGCGGCTGGAGCCGGAAGAGATCGCGCCGCTGGCCGTTTACCTGGCCAGCGAGGCCGCCGCGGCCGTCGTCGGCCAGGCGCTGAATATCGACGGCGGCGTGCTGATGACGGGGTAAGGCAGCAGCGGTGACACTGCCGTGATTGGGCCATCTGGCCTGCCTTGACGTGCAGCCCTGTCCGGCGCGATTTCATCTGCTAACATATCGATTCATTCATGGCCAGACTCCGGGAACGGCGGCGATGGCTCTTTCGCCGGCAACCCGGGGTTATTCAGTCCCAGAACAGAGACGGGCAGAGGGGACTGTCACGATGGAGCGAATGCGATATCGCGATTTTGAGCTCCACATCGAAAGGTTTGAGGAGCAGTACAAGGCCCACGTTCTGAGCTCTCCCGCAGGTCAAGCTTCCAGCGTCTTCTCGGTCCCCTTCTCGCCAGACAAACTGGATTCGCTGGTTACAAAGCTGGGCCACGTGCGCCGCGGCACTCGCAGCGGACGAGCATCGCAAATCGAAGCCGCCAAAGAATTGGGGGGAAATTTGTTCGATGCCGTCTTTGGCAGCGAGCTGTTGGCATGTTACCGCAGCAGCCTGCATGCTGTTCGCAGCCAGGAGGGATGCGGTCTGCGGATCAAGTTGCGACTGCAAAACGTCGCGGAGCTTGCTGACTTGCCATGGGAGTTCCTCCTCGACAAGTCTCTCAACCGATTCCTGGCGCAATCGAATCAAACGCCAGTCGTGCGCTACATCGAAATGCCGGAGACGGTTCAGCCGCTGGCAACTCCCCCGCCGCTGCGGATCCTGGTAATGATTTCCAGCCCAAAGGATGATCCAGACTATAAAGAGCTCAATGTCGAACAGGAGACGGCCTCGCTACATCAGGCACTCGCCCCGCTGATTGCGGATGGGAAGGTCAGCTTGACATTCCTGAAGGCGCCCACGCTCGCGGAGCTCAAAAGTGCGCTGAAAAAGGAACGATACCATGTGTTTCATTTCATGGGCCACGGAGAGTTCGTGGCCATGGGCAATCGTGGCGAAGGCACGCTCGTGCTGGAGGACAAGCAGGGCCGCGCGCGACGTGAGGATGCCGGCCGGATCGGTGCGTTCCTGCACGACCATACTTCGCTTCGTTTGGCCGTACTCAATGCGTGCGAAGGCGCCCGCAACTCGAAAGAAGATGTCTATGCCGGCGTAGCCTCCAAACTGATTCAGCAGGGTATCCCCGCAGTCGTGGCCATGCAGTTTGAAATCACGGACGAGGCGGCAATCATTTTTGCCGAGGAGTTCTATACGGCGCTGGCGGAAGGATTTCCGGTCGATGCCGCAGTCGCCGAGGCCCGCAAGGGCATCCTCGCGCAGCCCAATGACGTCGAATGGGGGACCCCGGTGCTCTACATGCGCTCGGCGGATGGAGTTTTGTTTGACTTAACCCAGGTCACTTCCAAAGTGGCATTGGCGCCGCCGCAGGTGGCGCCACCTCCCGCGCCGGCTGTGGCCGCTCCTTCGCCGCCGCCAAAAAATCCCAGCCACAAACTACCAACGAAGATTCGAGTCAGGGTACCCGCGAAATTGGTCCAAACAACCGCGCCTGCCCAACGCCCTCCCAAGTCCGACCGACCTTCCGTCAATCTGCCTGGCGTCCGCACGATGGCAGGACACGGAGCGAGCGTGAACTGTCTGGCTTTTTCACCGGACGGACGAACGCTGGCCTCGGGGGCAGGCGATGAATACTGGTCTGCCGACAACGACATCCGGCTATGGCGCGTTTCCGACGGAGAGTTGCTGCGGACGCTTAAAGGACACACGCAGCGGATCATGTATCTGGATATCTCACCGGACGGGCGGCTTTTGGCTTCTGGATCGGGTGGAGGTTTCTGGGGGAGCGACAATACCGCACGCTTGTGGGATGTGGACCAGGGCAAACTGCTGAATACGCTCGAGGGGCATGCGAACTATGTGGGCTGCGTGGTGTTTTCCCGTGACGGCGCCACGCTGGCGTCGGCATCTCTCGACAACACCGTGCGACTGTGGAAGATTCCCAGCGGACTATTACTGCACACATTGCGACATGACAACCAGGTTGGCGAATTGCACTTCTCGCCTGACGGCGCTACGCTCGCCGCTCCATCGCTGGATCAAACTGTGCGACTGTGGAACGTTGCGGACGGAAAACTTCTACGGAAGCTGGAGGGGCATACTGGCCCGGTCAATAAAGCCGTGTTTTCACCGAGCGGTGCTTTGATCGCCTCCTCATCAAGCGACCATACGATCCGGCTGTGGCAACCCTCCAGCGGCAGACTGGTCCATACGTTGGGAGGCCACATGCAGGCGGTCGTCACGATCGCATTTTCTCCCGATGGAGAACTGCTCGCTTCGGGATCAATGGATCAAACCGTGCGGATTTGGCGGGTCTCCAAGGGCAAACTGTGGCGCACGTTTCAATCCGCTTGTGCAGCTCGCTTTACACGAGATGGCACAGTGCTGATTACTGCGTCCGCCGATCACACACTGCGCTTGTGGCAAGTTTCCAGCGGCAAACTCATTAACAAGCTGGCGGGGCACACCGCCCCGATTACGGCAATCATGCTCTCGCCGGATGGTCAGATTCTCGCATCGGCATCCCAGGACAAAACCGTGCGACTGTGGGGGTTGCACGGGCTACCATGAACTCAATCGATCTAGCCGTGAGCAACGAAGGGAGACGCACGCCATGTGTACTCGCAAGACCGCAGATCCCCTGGTGCGAACGTTTCTGGATAAATATGGCCTCAACTTGCTGTCCATTCCACGGAAGGAAGTCCAGTGCGGCGACCTGTATGTGGCTCAGGGATCGCGTGTCTCCACTCCCGGCAGCATGATGTATCTGCTGGAGCCAAAGCCGACGTTGCCGGCTGTCGTCACCGATGAGGCCCTCGCCGACTTGAAGGGGATCATCTCCGGCTCCGTCTCAACGGAGATCGGTCTGGGATTGATGGAGAACCTGCTGACCGCTTTTGGAGCGTCCGCAATCGTCCAGTCGCTCAAGGCCGGATATAAAAGCAAGCGCGTTTCCTCCATCCGTTTTCAATTCAAGAATGCGACGCGGGATCACGTCGATCCGCTGGCGCTGGGCTCAGCCATCAAGGAGTGCCAGCTCGATGGGTCGCACCCGTTCGTGGTCCCGGGCAACACTTACTTTCTCGTGGCCGGCGTGGTTCGCACGCGCTCCATCAGCGTCATCGCCTCGGACGAGCAGGAGAATGCCATTGAATGGGATGCCGGGGCGCTGCAAGTGGCCGACGTCGCCGGCAGTCTGGCGGTCGAGAAGACCGCCCAAGGGGAGCTGACCTATACGGGAAAATCCAAACTGGCCATTGGCGTCGAGTTGTACGAGCTCCGCTATGACGAACAGCGTCACCGCTTCAGCCTGACGACGCCGGAGAATCCCCCGCGGATCGTCCGCGGCAGCAAGCGGAGAGCGCCGCTGGCGCCTGCCTTGCTCGGCGGCAGTGAGGGAGACATTTTCATTTCGCCCACGTGACGGCGAAGCATTCGAGACATCTCCCTACTTCCAGATTTCCCACCACTGCTTTTTCTTGTCGGCAACAGTCCGTGGCTCGATCGTGCCGCCGATGTTGGTCAGTCGTCCCTGCTCGTCAAACGACAAGGTCATCTGTCCCTCTGGGCGGCTGGCCACTAGAGACTGGTTCTGCTCGCTAACAGTGAAATCCTGTGATGCGAGAAACGTCTTGGCCATCAGGCGATGATCGACGTCGAATTGCGAGACGACTTCCGTGATGACCGAAATGGCCCGCTCCGGAGGGACCGGCGCCAGGAGCGTTTCCGGAACGTCGGTGACGAGGAAGAATGCCGCTCCTCCCTCATATGGTCCGCGGTAATAGCAGCAGCGGCCGTTGATCCCCGAGGCCACGAGCGCGATCGAATGGCCATCGGCTGCGGACAGGGGAAAGCTTGGCTCGGAAAACACGTCCATGCCTTGGTCCTGCCCCATGCGCCTGAGCGCAGTGGCCGCGGCCATGGACTGCGGCGCCGGACTAATGTGCCGATTGGCCCACGCCCAAAGCCAGGTGTTGTTGTTGTGCGCTTCCGAGCCCAGGAGCTGAATGGGATACTCCAGGTCGTCGCCAAAGCAGACTTTCCCAGTGCTCAATGTGAGGCTCCAGTTGCGGTCCCCGAGAAAGTCCGCAAATGCCAATTGCCGGGCGAAGGCGGCGCCGACGTGCTGAGAGAACAGCTTCTGAAAGGGAGTCACGGTCGGGCTCCGGAGGTGCTGACTCGCGGCAATCACGCCGCCGCTCACTCCACCTCGTGCACGTCGTGCAGCACGCCCCGCGGCATACAGACGGTGAGCACGGTCAGCTTGCCGACCGCCTTGTGGCGAACGCCGCGGGGGACGTAGACGACGACTCCTTTGTGCACTTCGATCTCGTCGTCGTCGAGGATCATTTTCCCCTGACCATCGATGATGTAGTACACCTCGTCGGTCTGGGCGTGGTAGTGGAGTTTGGCGTTGTCGATCTCGACATGATGCACCTCGGCCGCAGCGCCGTCGCTCTCTTCGATCAGCGGGCGGATCTGGCCGCACGTTTCCCGCCAGGGTTCGACCTCCGCCGGATCGCGACGCAGGAATTTTTCTTGGGCAGTTTTCATGAAAGCTCCGGGAGATTGGTGTGGTCTGCCGTCTATAGAGGATTTGGACACGGATGGGTGGCAATATTACTCGACTCCGATCCGTGTCATCCGTGTTTTCCGTGTCCCACTTTCTTTCCGATCGCCGAGAACTGCTGCGACATCACTCCCCATCCTTCTCCCCATCCTTGTTCTCTTCGTTGACAATCTTTCCCTCAGCCGTGATCTGCACCTCGAGGCGATGCTTGTCTGCCTTCTCGAGGAGCACCTCGTAGAACTCCAGCGTCTCCTTCTTCTTCTCCACCTTGTTGATCTCCTCGACGATCTTGTAAGTCGCTTTGGGATATTTCTCCTCGAGGACCTTCGAGACGGCCTGGGGCAAATCCTTCTTGCCGATTTCCTTTTCGATCTTGATGATCTCCCCTTCGGGCGTCAGCGTCACGTCAATGGTCTGTTCTTTGTTCTTGATCGTCACTTCGTAGACGACCTTGCCGTCCTCCGTTTCCTTGGCGGCGTCGGTCGCCTTGGCGTCGGGGAAACGGGCCTTGACCCCTTCTCGGACTGCCTTGGGCACCTTGTCCAGGACCACCTTTTCTTCCTCGCCGCGGCCGGCTGCCGCCAGGGAAACTAGCAGTAGCGCTGCACCTAGCCATGTCACTGTCGTCTGCATGTCAGGCTCCTCAAATTTTGTGGTGGCGAAAGCCGCGAAAGAATGGCGCATCTTACCACCGCCACGGGCATGCGACACCATTGACGGACCTTATCGTGCGATCCCCAGCACCAGCCGCCCGAGCGTAAGTGTGGCCAGCGGAATCAGCACAATGCCGATCAGGTCGAGCCACAGCCCGGCCCGCATCATTTGCCGCATGGTGATGTGGCCGGTGCCAAACACGATGGCATTGGGGGGTGTCGCAACGGGAAGCATGAAACCGCAACTGGCCGCCAGGATCACGGGCACGCAAAGTACGAGCGGATCGAGCTGGAGCTGCTGTGCCGCCGCAAACATCACCGGCAACAGCGTCGTGGCAGTCGCCAGATTGCTGGCCAGCTCCGAGAACAAGACCACGCCGGTGACGACCACTACAACCAGCACCGGCAGCGGCAGATAGCCCAGCCCTTCGACTTGCTGGCCGATCCAAACGTCGAGCTTCGTGTCGGTCATGGCTCTGGCCAGGCTCAGGCCGCCGCCGAACAGGAGCAGCACGCCCCACGGCACGCGCGACGCCGTTTGCCAATCGAGCACAAAGCGGCCGGTCTTCCACTCTACCGGAATCACGAACAGTATCATTGCCGCCGCCATGGCGATGACCGCGTCGCTGAGCCATTTTTCTTTCTTGGGCCCCGTTTGAAGCCACCCGAACTGATACAGCGGCTCGAGCGACACCCACATTACGATCGCAGCGGCAAATACGCCCAGCACAATCCACTCGCCGCGCGATAGCGGGCCCAGACTGGCCAGTTCCTTTCGCAGCAGCGCGCGCCCGCCCGGGATCTCGGCCGACTTCAGCGGAAAGAGAAAACGAGTCATCACCAGCCATGCGAGCAGCAGGTACACAAAACCCACCGGACAGGCCAGCAGCATCCAGCGCCCGAAGCCAATCGGAATCCCTCTCTCCTCCATGAAGCCCTTGAAGACTGCGTTCGGCGGTGTGCCGATGAGCGTCGTCATGCCGCCGATGCTGGCGGCATAGGCGATGCCCAGCAGGATCGCAGCGGCCAGTTGAGCGGCGTCCCGTTGGCGCTCCGGTGCGGAGTCCTGCGCGGCAAACTTGTCGGTCAGCAAATGAATGACGCTCAAGCCGATCGGTAGCATCATTAGCGTCGTAGCCGTGTTGCTGATCCACATGCTGACGAGCGCGGTGGCGAGCATGACACCGCCGACAAGCATGGCCGGCCGCGTGCCGAAGGCCACGAGCGTTCCCAGCGCCAGCCGCCGGTGCAATCCCCACTTCTCCACCGCCAAAGCGAGCAGAAAACCGCCCAGATACAAGAAGATCGATTCGTCGGCATACGGCGCCGCGGCGGCCTTGATGTCCTTGGTCGCCCCCAGGAGCGGAAACAAAACCAGCGGAAGCAGCGACGTCGCCGCCAGCGGGATCGCCTCCGTCATCCACCACACGGCCATCAGCACGCCCACGGCAGCGGTCGCCTGCGCGGCCGGCTCGAGGTGGCTGGCGAACCGCAGCGCGAGCCAGGCTGCGACCGCCATGAGCGGCCCGAAGAAAAGACCGAACCGAGCAATGACCAGCGCCGGCGCGGCAAGCGAATCGCCGGCGGAATCAGCCTGGGAATTCATGGGGGCCATCATGATCTCCCGCCCATGCTGGCCGCAACTGGCTGCCGGCGCGGTGGCAAGTATTGCTCGGTCGTCCCACCGCCGCGCACGATGGATTAAGATGCGGCTTGGTTGTCCATTTCCGCCGCCAGCCACTTTGAGATGAGTACGCCCGCCGCTCGTCTGGAACTCTCACACATTGCCCGCTCCGTCGAGGCGTGCCAGCGCTGTCCGCGGCTGGTCGCCTGGTGCCGCGAAGTGGCCCGCACCAGGCGGCGGGCATTCGCCGATCAGGATTATTGGGGCAAGCCGGTGCCTGGGTTCGGCGATCCGTCGGCACGGATCTGGGTTCTCGGCCTGGCGCCGGCCGCCCACGGCGGCAATCGCACCGGCCGCGTCTTTACCGGCGACCGCTCCGGCGATTTTCTCTACGCGGCACTTCATCGCGCCGGGCTGGCCAACCAGCCGCATGCCGTTTCGCGCGACGACGGACTGGTGCTGTCGGGCGTCTATATCAGTGCCGTCGGACGCTGTGCTCCGCCGCAAAACAAGCCGACGCCCCAGGAGCTGGCGAATTGCCAGGAGTGGCTAGATCGGGAACTGGCGGCACTAAAGCGGGTCCGTGCGGTCGTAGCGCTGGGAAAAATCGCCTGGGATGCGGCGCTGGCGATGTTCGCTCGCGATGGCGTAGCTGTGCCGCGGCCCCGGCCGGCATTCGGCCACGGAGCGAGCGCTCGGTTAGGCCGGTACACGCTGCTGGGCTGTTATCACGTGAGCCAGAGAAACACGTTCACCGGCTGGCTGACCGAGAAGATGATCGACCGCGTGCTGGCGCGGGCCAAAGAGATTGCCGCGGCGAGGTCTTGATGCGAGACGTGGCGGCGGCGTGATACACTGGCATCGCCTCGTTGCCGCCCGTTTTCCGCCCGCCTCCCATCCCACCCTTTAGTCCCTCCCATCATGCAACGCACCGACTGTCGTCTCTCAGCGGCCCTGGTTTGTACTTTGATCGTTTGGATGCCGACCGTCGCGGTCTCGGACGACGCCATTGCCTCCAAGGCCGTCGCAATCCAGCACACGTCCGGCGACTGGCCGCAGTGGCGCGGACCGCACGGCAGCGGAATTGCCGAGGCCAACCAGTCGCCGCCGACGAAGTGGAGCAGCACCGAGAACGCGATCTGGAAGGCCAACATCCCCGGCCGCGGGCACAACTCGCCGATCGTTGTGGGCGATCAGGTCATCGTGGCGACTGCGGACGAGGAGCAAGAAATCCAGTCGGTCCTGTCGTTCGACCGTAAGACGGGCGTCGAGCGCTGGCGGACCGTCGTGCATCAAGGAGGAATCGACCGCAAAGGAAACAAGAAGACGACGCAGGCCTCCGCCACTGCCGCCTGCGACGGCCAGCGGCTATTCATCAACTTCCTCAACCGCGGCGCGATCTACACCACCGCCCTGAGCCTCGATG
Source organism: Pirellulaceae bacterium (assembly GCA_035649415.1). Classification (GTDB taxonomy): domain Bacteria; phylum Planctomycetota; class Planctomycetia; order Pirellulales; family Pirellulaceae; genus DATKDU01. Next base: position 13,821 of record DASRJP010000131.1, read on the forward strand.
GCCGGCAGCTCTGGCAGACCAAGGTTTCGGATTTCGCGACGCATCAGGGATTCGGTTCGTCCCCGGCGCTGCACGGGGCGCTGGTGTACGTCACGACCGACAGCCGCGGCGGCGGCGTGGTGGCGGCCCTCGATCGCGTCAGCGGGAAAATCGTCTGGAGCCACGATCGGCCGGCGAAGGCGAACTATGCATCCGCCACGCTGCTCACTGCCGCGGGCCGCGAGCAGCTTGTCGTCCACGGCTGCGACCTGGTCTCCAGCTTCGATCCGGCCAGCGGCAAAAAGCTGTGGGAGATCGACGGAGCGACCACTGAGTGCGTCACGTCACTGACGACCGACGGACAGCGCGTCTTCGTCAGCGGCGGCTATCCACGGCAGCACGTGCAGGCGGTCGAGGCGGATGGATCGGGCAAGACCGCGTGGGAAAACACCACCCAGGTCTATGTGCCGTCGATGATCGTCCGCGACGGAGTTCTCTACGCCGTGCTCGATAATGGCATCGCCACCTGTTGGAGGACAGACAGCGGAGAGCCGCTGTGGAAGGAGCGGCTCGGCGGCACATTCACCGCGTCCCTGGTCCTCGTCGGCGAAAACCTATTTGCCGTCAACGAAGCGGGGGAATGCTTCATCTATAAGGCCAGCCCCGAGAAATTCGAGCTGGCGGCCAAGAATAAGCTGGGCGACGAAGTGTACGCCACGCCCGCGATCTGCGGCAGCCGGATCTACATGCGAGTGGTCGAGCGGACGGGCAGCCAGCGGCAGGAGATACTGTATTGCCTCGGCAGCCGGTGATTCCCACGCCCGTCAGGCGTGCAGCCCCGCGATCACCAGCTCCAAGAACTCCCGCGCCCGCCGCGCCAGCGCATCCAGCTCGTCGGCATTCTTGGCTTTGAGCTTCGGGGCGGAAATGTTCTCGCAACACAGCGGCATGTCGAGGCCCGTGAAGGCGACGTTCTGCAAGAGGCGATAGTGGTCGATCTCCCCCAGCCCCGGTCCACAGTCCTGGTTGACCGGCACCATGCGGTGATCCTTGATGCAGAAGCTGCGGATCAAGTTGGCGCAGGTCTGAATGTCTAAAAGAGGGTTCACCTTCCCTTTGGTGTAGTCCATCACGTTACCGGCGTCGTAGTTGACCTTGATGTTCTCATCGTCCACCTCCCGGACGATCTCGCCGGTCACTTGTCCTGTCTCGCCGTGCTGCTTGACGACGATCAGCACACCGTGGTCGCGGGCGATGGGCCCAAGCTCTTTGAACCGCTCGACCCACACCTTGCGATTGGGGCCTTCCGTGTGGCCAAATGTCAGGACGTGGCCGATGCCGGCGGCCTCGGCCTGGAGGATGCGGCCTTTGAAAACCTCCATCGCTTGTGCATTCTCGGGATAGATGCCGCTAAACATCATCACGGGCGAGAGTCCAGCGTCGCGGCAGCGCTGGCCAAGTTCTTTCGCTTTGGCGGGAGGTGCGTCCGCCGGCATCACCGCCACCGGCTTGTCCTGCCCGTCCTCTTTGTGAGTCGTTCCCCAGGCGACGAACTGGTAACCAGCCTTTTTGATTCCTTCCAGCGCCCGGGCCAGCGGGTACTGGCTGTAGGGGAGCGTCATGCAGGCGATTTGAAACTTCGTCGGCTTCCCCGCGGGTTTCTCGGAGTCTTTTTCCTGGCCGTGCAGCGTTGTGCCGAGGGCGAGACTGCCGGCGGCCAGTGCACCGAGTTTGAGCAAGGAACGGCGAGGCAGAGGGTCGGAATTCATGCAAGCACCAAGGGTAGAGCTGGATGCAGCGGCGTAGCCCGGAATCATTCTGCGCACGTTCGACTGCGCGACGCAAGCGACGACGGCAACCAACTGGACGCAGGCCCGGAGGGCCGGCAGGCAATAGCCCGGCTCGTGAGAGCCGGGAAGTCGTATATTCCACACGCCGTTGGCAAGGTCCGAAGGACCGACACCGGCTGCGCCGATGTATCGCCACTCCGTGGCTTGCCCGAAGAGTTGTCCGCCGCTCATAGATTCCCCGCCCTGACGGACGGGGCTACTTCTTGCCGGCCCTCCGGGCCTAAGAGAATTGCCTGCTACACAAACTTCGTCACCCCCGGCCTGGCCACCGGCGGCACCGCCATCGGCTGGTCCCAGGAGTAGCTGGGGGGCGTGAGGTCTTCCTGGGAATTGAAAGCCATCTCCCAGGTGATTACCTGGCCGGTGTAGGCGGCCATGCGGGCCATGATGGCCAGGAGGGTACTCTTGGACATGTACTCGCCGTTGTTGATCGGCCGGCCGTTGCGGATCGAGGCGAACAGCTCATCGTGCTCGGTCTGGTACATCTCATTCTGCGGGCCGTCGTAGGCCCAGTCGCCCGATTTTTTCTTCATCGTCAGCCCCTTTTTCTTTTCCGAGAAGCGGGCGGTGCCGTCCGAGCCGATCACGATGGCGCTCATGTCGTTGGCGCAGTTCTGCTGCTGCCGGCAGTTGGACAGGAGCTGCGCCCCGTCGGCATATTCGTAGGTGATCGAAAAATGGTCGTAGATGTGGCCGAATTCTTCGCCCGTGCGGACCTGCCGGCCGCCGAGGCCGACCGCCTTCACGGGATATTCCCCTTTGACCCACGAGCAGACGTCGAGGAAGTGGACGTGCTGCTCGACGTTGAAGTCGCCGGAGAGCCAGGTGAAGTAGTACCAGTTGCGCATTTGCCAGGTCATGTCGCTCCACTGCGGCTCGCGCGGCTTGACCCAAATGCCGCCGCGATAGTCGTTGGCTTGCAAGGCGAGCACTTGGCCGATCTCGCCATCGTGA